>CAZPWD010000375.1:0-1510 GCA_964590025.1 uncultured Nitrospira sp. | reverse complement strand
TGTACAATCCCATAAGGGGGTACAGGATGATGCGCATGCTACAAGTCCTCATCTGCCTTGTGTTCTTGGCCTGGCTCGATATCCACTCGGCCGCCGCCGCTGAGTCCGCCGCACCAAAATCCAGCGACTCATCGGCCCTCCACCTGCTGGAAGAGATTCAAACTGTCATCACCGATCTGGCCGAATCGGCAAAACCCTCTGTCGTAAATCTCATTCCGCTGTCAGGACCAGGACGAGGGCGTGAACTGCCTCAAGAGCGGGCTCCCAATGCCACAGGATCAGGGTCCGGCGTCATCATCGATCCTGACGGACACATCATCACGAACAACCATGTCATCGGCGACGCGACGGAAATTGAGGTCCGTTTTTCCGATAAGTCCAAGCTGATTGCGCAGGTCGTCGGTAAGGATCTGGATACAGACTTAGCCGTTCTCAAGGTGACCGCCGATCATCCCCTCCCGAGTGCGAGATTCGGGGATTCGTCGGCCGTGCGCGTCGGCCAATGGGTACTCGCCGTGGGGAATCCTTTCGGACTCGATCGGACGGTCACACTTGGCGTAGTCAGTGGGATCGGCCGGGAGAACATCAATCTCTCGCGCTACGAAAATTTCATTCAGACGGACGCATCGATCAATCCCGGCAACTCGGGCGGCCCGCTCTTCAACCTGCGCGGCGAAATCATCGGCATCAATACCGCCATCATTAACTTCGCCCAAGGGATCGGTTTCGCGATTCCCTCCAACATGGCCAAGCAAGTGATTCAGCAATTGCTGACTCAGGGACGGGTGACACGAGGCTGGCTGGGCGTCGGTATCCAGCCGCTCACGGTGGAGTTGGCACGCAAGTTCGGCGTCAACGAAGGCGAAGGGGTGCTGGTCAACGAAGTCTTTGAGAGGGACCCGGCTGCGGCAGCCGGCATCAAACCCGGCGACATCGTGACCCGTATCGACGGCACCGTGATCGACACACCGAACCGGCTTTCTCGAGTCGTGGCAGGATTGCTCCCGGGCTCGACGACAAAAGTTGAGATCGTCCGCGATCAGCAACGCCTGGTGCTGGACGTCGCTCTCATTGAACGTCGGGACCAGGCCGTGATCACCTCGCTCCCCCAGGCACGCGCTGAAGTCAAGCTAGGCCTCGATGTGCAAGATCTGACGCCGGGCCTCGCCGATAAATTCAAGCTGCGGGAAAGCCGGGGCGTGCTCATCAGCAAAGTGGAACCCGGAAGCCTCGCCCAATCGGAAGGCCTTCACGAGGGCGATCTCATCAAGGAAGTGAACCGTGTCGATGTGGGATCGGTCGGAGAATTCAGCAGCGCGCTCTCCAAGGTTCGACGAGGCGAAACCGTTCTGCTCCGCGTGCTGAGAGAAAGCCGCGCCTTCTATGTAGTGCTCAAATCGACCGACTAGCCCGGTCTGTCTGGTTTCTCTGGTCTATCTGGTTCATCTGGTTGATTCGGTTAGTCTGGTTCAACCAAATAAACAAGACAAACCAAACAAACCAAATAAAC
>CAZPWD010000374.1:0-1541 GCA_964590025.1 uncultured Nitrospira sp. | reverse complement strand
GAAGTTCAGCTTAAGAAGGCGACGGTGGAGGAGCTGACGGCTCTGCTGAGTCAGCGGGAAGCGGCGATCCAGACAATGAAAGGTCTCTTCAGCGCGAAGATGCGGGGAGGGATCATTCCTATTGCGTCACGAATGGAGGGGGCGTTGTACTATCGTCGTCCGAACGCCATGCGCCTGCGCGGGTTCACCGCGGTCGGCAACGAACTCTTCGAATTTGTGCAGGCAGATGATCAGTTCAGGTTGCGATTGCCGACGATGGGCCGTGTCCTGTCCGGCAGTCCGTCAGACATGAGCGAGATGGGAAAGCTCGCGCGACCGTTTCAATTGAGTGTGTGGGCGATGGGTGGCCTGTTGGGGACCGGCACGATTACGAAAAACGAGACGGTCGCACTCGTGGAAGAGGGGGACCGCTACCGGCTGGAGGTCTTCGGCCCGTCTCCCAACGGGGCACAGCTCATGCGCCGGCGGCTGTGGTTTGAGCGGCAGACATTGCTTGTCGTTCGAGAAGATCGGCTCACGGAGTCCGGTGCGGTGGAAGCGACCATTCAGTACGAGGACTTCCGTATGATCGGCGAGGCGGAGGCGATCTCAAGCGCCGGCGATGGGCGGCTGCTGAGGCCGTTTAAGATTTTATTGGAAGATGGGAAGGGGCAGGGGAGCGTGCAGGTAACGTTTCACGAGATGATTCCGAACCAACCGTTGAGCGCCACCGACCTCGCGCAGCTTTAGCAGGATGCTGAAACAGTCCGCCAGCTTCGTTCTCGGCTCATCGAAATCCTCAACGTACCCCAGAGGGTACGCTTCCGGTTTCGACTCGCCTGCGGCCTTGCTGGACGAACTGTTTGAGCATCCTGCGGGACGGTGCCAACATAGTTTTTTGTAGACGAGTAGAAGCGATGAAAGTATTGGCAGTTGAGACGGCAACCTCGTGGCAGAGTGTGGCGATCCTTGATGAATCGCGCGTCCTTGCCCGTCACGACCAGGCGGCGGCCGGATCGCATGCCAAGCTGTTGCTGCCTACGATCGATCGGTTGTTTCGTGAGACGGGTTTGACACTCAAACAGTTAGATGGCCTCGTCGTGTCGATCGGTCCCGGGTCTTTCACGGGACTTCGCGTCGGCCTGGCCACGCTCCTCGGGTTTCGGACGATCAGTCAACTCCCCTTGGCAGTGGTGCCGACACTGGAGGGTATGGCCTGGAATCTCAGAGGAACCTCGATGCTACTCTGTCCCATTCTCAACAGTCGACGTGGGGAACTCTACTGGGCGCTGTTTCGCTGGACCGGCGATGATCGGTTGGAGCGAGTGATGTCAGAACAGGTGGGTACAGCCACCTTGCTGGGGAGTAGTCTCACAGGATCGACTCTCGTATTTGGCGAAGGTTGGACAGTCGAAGCGTCAGCCATCCGTGCATCGATTCCTCCCTCCGCCACTGCCGTTGCGGCGCCGGACTCTGCAATGAAACCCTCGGCCGTCTCGATCGGACTGGCAGGGATTGAGCGGCTCCGACGAGGTGAGTATGCAGGAACTGGCATCAGTCCG
>CAZPWD010000373.1:0-1551 GCA_964590025.1 uncultured Nitrospira sp. | reverse complement strand
CGTCCCGGTCACACCCTTCCCCGTCACTGAACGAAACTGCTCAATCGGGGCGCACGTGATCCGTCGCCCTTCCGCTCCCGCCACCACCGCTGCAGCCAGCGGATGTTCGCTGCTCCGTTCAAGACTTGCGGCGAAGCGCAACAGATCGACATCGGACCAGGGCGGCACAACCAGCACCGACAGCAGTTTCGGTTTGCCCTCCGTGAGGGTCCCGGTCTTATCAATCACGAGCGTATTCACCTTACCGAACACCTCCAACGCTTCAGCCTTCTTCACCAAGACACCAGCCGTCGCTCCACGACCGGTCCCAACCATGATCGACATCGGCGTCGCCAATCCCAACGCGCAGGGACAGGCTATAATCAGGACCGCGACGGCATTAACCAGCGCATAGGCCAACTTCGGCTCTGGGCCCCAGATCGCCCAAGCCACTGCCGTGATAAGCGCAGCAGCCACAACCAGCGGGACAAAATACGCCGCGGTCACATCGGTGAGACGCTGGATCGGCGCCCGGCTCCGTTGCGCCTCACCGACCATCTGCACGATCCGAGCAAGCATCGTGTCTCGCCCGACTCGTTCAGCGACCATCACAATCCCGCCTGTGCCGTTGATGGTTCCCCCGGTCACCCGTTCCCCGATTGTTTTTTCGACAGGGATCGATTCCCCCGTGATCATGGATTCATCCACAGAAGTCGTACCTTCTTGGACCATCCCATCGACCGGCACTCGCTCCCCTGGCCTGACACGCAGTCGATGGCCCACCTGAATATGCTCGAGCGGTACATCTTCTTCCTGTCCATCCGACTTGATCAGCCTGGCTGTCTTTGGCGCAAGCCGAAGCAAGGCGCGAATCGCAGAGCTCGTCTGACTCCGAGCCTTCAACTCAAGGACCTGGCCAAGCAGGACGAGCACCGTAATTATTGCCGCAGCCTCGAAATAGACCGCGATCGAGCCATCATGCAGTCGAAATGAACTGGGAAGCAGCGTCGGCGCGACGGTGGCAACAGTGCTGTAGCCATAGGCCGCTCCCGTTCCCATGGCAATGAGCGTGAACATGTTGGAGGCCCGGTTCACGACCGAGGCCCACCCCCGCTGGAAAAACGGCCAGCCGCCCCAGAGCACCACCGGCGTCGCCAGCAGCCATTGCACCCAGTTCTTCGTCGAACCGGTGAAGGCCTGTGGAAGTGACAAGCCGGGAATCATATCGGCCATGGCCAAGAACATGACCAGGAGGGAAGGCCCGAGACAGATCCAAAACCGCCTGGTCATGTCCTCGAGCTCGGGATTCCCTTCATCTTCGAGCGAGACGACTTTGGGTTCCAGCGCCATCCCGCAGATCCGGCAAGCCCCTGGTTTGGTCTCAAGCACCTCCGGGTCCATCGGACAGATGTACTCGACTACTCCACCGGATGGAACCGGCATGACGCGAGGAATGCGTTGCTCAGGAGGAGTCAGATAGTGGATCGGGTCGGTCCGAAATTTGGTGAGGCAACTCGTCGCACAGAAGTAGTAGGTCTTCCCTTGATACTCATAGGAACCGGCTGCCGTGGC
>CAZPWD010000372.1:0-1560 GCA_964590025.1 uncultured Nitrospira sp. | reverse complement strand
CCAGATGAACCAGATCCCCGCCACGCGCCGGGAAATGGTTTCTGGCACTTGTACCTTCTCCCAGACGCGCAGACCGTTGGATTTTCATCGTGCCACAATATTTTTCCGCAGCCCGCTAGAAGGCCAGATAAAGACCGAGCCCTACGCTTTCGACCTTCTGCCCATAGAACTGCCCATAGGGATTGAAGCCGTGATAGTAATTGAGGAGGACCCGGAAACGGCGCAGCGCTCCGGCACGGGCAAATTCCAGACCGCCCACGACATTCGCATTGAGGTTCCAATGCAATTGCTCAAGAGCTTTGAAGTCCGCCCCGAAGACCGGGGTAATGACGAGAGGGCCGCTCACGAATCGTTCAATCGGAGCGCTGCTCCACGTCGGTCCTCGCAGTTCAACGCCCCACTGTACTTTCACCCGGTCCAGGTTGGCCGGCTCACGATGTAGCAAGTATCCGCCGCCGGCATACACGCGGCCCCAGCCACCAGGCGTATCCAGGGACAGAATCGCTTCGGCTTCTTCATAACTGTAGTTCACCCGATTGACTCCGGGATTGTGGAGCACAAACTCATCGCCCAAGTGCGTGCTCTGATGGTAGAGCCGCACACGCGTCGAGAAGAGGCCGCTGCGCCAGGACAGGGGAATACCGACCACGTAATCGGTATTGATGAGATCTAAGGACGGCGCATTCATATCAAATTGAGAGAAGACACCGGCGAGGAGACCAACCTGCCAACCGTTACACCCTTGTCGGCGAGAATAGAATCCGAAGTTTTCTCCAAGCCCGACCGATCCCACCGTGGCCGAGGTCTTTGAGTCTCTGGCCTTCACGGCCTGTAAGGTCGCGAACGTCTGCGGTTGTTTCGGGTCCGCGATGAGCGGACGAAAGACATCGCCATCGGGAAACGGAATACCAACCGTCGAGCCGGGTCCTTCAGCAGCAGATGCCTGAGTGGCTGTCTCGTAACGACAATCGACAGGAGGAGGGCCCTTCTCGCCCTCTGGTTCACCCGCTCGGGCCACAGACCCGCCGGCCACCCACAGCACAGCTCCCATCACCAGCACCCAGCATGCCATCAACTGAATCGCTCGATTTCTACGGGAACCCCACACCATGATCTCCCCCTTCATTCGAACTGCTTGCGGAAACCCCCAAGACAGTTGCTGACACATTTTTCTGTCCCTCCAGGGTCCTTATTCGCGTCGACCTCGAATGACACGAACAAGAATCACCACGACCGCGATGACCAAGAGGGCATGAATGAATCCGCCCATGGTGTTCGAGGTGACAATACCCAGAAGCCAGAGGACAACCATGATGATTGCAATGGTCTCGAGCATGTTGCTTCTCCTTTTGCCATAACGTGGCCATCGTAAGTTTAGCGGCCCACTGCCGCCTCACTAATAAATCTGCTGCGGGCTACCCGTACAGCATAGCAAGGCAGTCTCAGCAATCCGTTGTGGGCAAGTCTACTGCAAAGTCGGAGACGTATCCATCACTCCGGAGGCGATGTGGGAATCTTGTGAGGGGAGGGCTATTCAGAGGAGGGCTATCTGGTGCGCGG
>CAZPWD010000371.1:0-1613 GCA_964590025.1 uncultured Nitrospira sp. | reverse complement strand
AAATCGTCGTAGTTGAACAGGTCAGGATGTCTCTCCAGATAGGAGGTGTCGAAATGTCCTGCCATGAAATCCTGGTCCTGCATGATCTCCATCATAAAGGGGATCGTCGTCTTCACCCCGCGCAAGACATACTCTTCGAGCGACCGTCTCATGCGGCTGACGGTTTCTTCCCACGTACGGCCGCGCACGGTGAGTTTGGCCAAGAGGCCGTCATAGTAGGGCGGTACCGTGTAGTCCTTGTAGACTGCTCCGTCGATGCGCACCCCGATCCCGCCCGGCGAGAGATAGGCTGTGATGGTGCCGGTGCAAGGCCGGAAGTTGTTCTTGGGGTCTTCCGCGTTGATGCGGCACTGGATAGCATGGCCTTGGAGCGTGACCTCCTGCTGCGTAATCTCAAGAGGCATGCCGGCTGCGATGGCGATCTGATTGCGCACGATGTCGATCGCCGTGATCTGCTCCGTCACCGTATGTTCGACTTGGAGGCGCGGGTTCATCTCCATGAAATAATAGCGGCTGTCCTGATCGAGGAGAAACTCGACGGTCCCGGCATTGTCATAACCGACCGCCTTTGCGATGGTGATGGCCGCTTCACCCATCTCGGCACGAAGACTTGGCGTGAGAATCAAGGATGGCGCAATCTCGATGAGCTTTTGATGCCGGCGCTGAATCGAGCAATCGCGTTCGCCCAGGTGGATGACGTTGCCATACCGGTCCGCCAGTATCTGGAATTCGATGTGATGAGGTCGTTCGATATACTTTTCGAGGAAGATGGTTCCGTCGCCGAAGGCAGCCAAGGCCTCCCGTGACGCGACTGCCATATTCTCGCGAAGTTCGGTATCCGACCGCACCACCCGGAGGCCGCGTCCTCCCCCGCCTGCGTTGGCTTTAATCATGACGGGGTAACCGGTGTCTTTTGCGAACGACAGGGCGTCCTTGACGTCGGTGATGCCGCCTTCGGTACCGGAGACGATCGGGATGCCGACTCGTTTGGCCAGATCGCGGGCTTTGACCTTGCTCCCCATCAAGTCGATGGCTTGCGGCGATGGGCCGATGAAGGTAATGCCGGAGGTGTGGCACAGCTGTGCAAATTGCGAGTTTTCGGAGAGAAATCCATAGCCCGGATGGATAGCATCGGCGCCGATCCGTTGTGCCAGACTGACGATCTGTTGGCCGTCCAGGAAGCCTTTGACTGGTCCTGGGCCGACCATATAGGCCTCGTCCGCCTTCTTGACGTAGATCCCAGTCGAATCGGCTTCGGAGTAAATGGCTGCGGTAGCGAGGTTCAATTCGCGGCAGGCGCGGATAATACGCATGGCGATTTCGCCACGATTGGCCACCAGAATTTTCTTGAACATACCGGTCCCTGTCTCCTCAGATCGTTCGCGATTCCGCGAGAGTTATTCTCCTTCGCCGAATACCCCGTAGCTTGCTGCGGGGATGCCCGGCCTTCGCAGCCGAAGCGGCTGCTTCGGCGGAGTAGGCAAGGCGGGTAGCGGCTTCGGAGAATTTCGCAGGATACCCCGCAGCTTGCTGCGGGGAGCTTCATCAGGCGAAAATGAGCGCGTAAACTAGCATAGGATCAGGAGTCGTGTCGAGGGAGGAAGGGGGTAGAA
>CAZPWD010000370.1:0-1636 GCA_964590025.1 uncultured Nitrospira sp. | reverse complement strand
AGCCCCGCGCGACCAAGGCTCAGGTGTTGGACGCGTCCAAGGGACATGTCCTGGCGGAGGCGCAGCTCATGGGACGGTTCGGGCGCTAGCAGCATGCTGAAAAAGTCCGCCAGCCAGTCTTGTTCATTTGGTCTATTCGGTCTGTCTCTCTGGTTTGTTTGGTCTGTTTGGTCTGTCTGGTTTTTTGGTGGAACGAAACTAACCAGATGAACCAAATCAACCAGATAAACAAAACAAACCCGATCAACCAGACAGACCGGGTTTGTTTCAAACAGGCGGGCTATCGAAGTTTTGCCGTGCCGAAATGGTTTTCCCGCAGCCTGCTAGAGCCTGTGCATCACGTTCGGCGGAGGGAATGGGCCTGCCATGCAGATCGCACTGACCGGGGACGTCATGTTAGGACGGCTGGTGGATCAGTATGTGATCCATAATCAGTCGATTGGACCGGACAAGATCTGGAGCGATGTATTGCCGCTGATGCTCAAGGCGGATCGACGGCTGATCAATCTGGAGTGTGTGATCAGCGATCGGGGGCGTGAGTGGCAGCCCGATTCCAAAGCCTTTCATTTTCGCGCCCATCCCCGCGCGATCGACTTTCTTCGCGCCGCCAAGATTGACTGCGTGACTTTGGCCAACAATCACGTTTTGGATTACGGAACGGATGCGCTGATCGAATGCCTCGCGCTGCTCGATCGAGCCGGTATCAAGCGAACGGGCGCCGGTGCCTCGCTAGCCGAGGCCCTCACGCCTGCCATTCTGGACTTGCCGCAAGGCCGGCTCGGAGTCGTCTCCCTCACGGACAACGAGCCGGAATGGGAAGCGGGGGAGAAGAAACCGGGCACGCACTACATTGCCTACGATGCAAAGGGCTTAGTCGAACCCTATCGGTCGAGACTTGCGCAGGTCTTGAAACAGGTCCGCCGTCAGGCTGATCTCGTGATTATCAGCGCGCACGTCGGGCCCAACTGGGGTCCCCCCTCGTCGGCAATGCGGGCGCTCGCTTATCAGGTCATCGATCTCGGAGCCGATCTCTACTGGGGTCATTCCAACCACACACCGCAAGGCATCGAACTCTACAAGGGCAAGGCCATCCTCTACTCGACCGGCGATTTCATCGACGACTATGCGGTCGATTCAGCCGAGCGCAACGATCTCTCCTTCTTGTGTATCTTGGAACTCGAACGAGGCCGCATCGCGCGCATCGTTCTCCATCCCGTGCGCATTGAAGACTTGTATGTCCGGCTGGCGAATGACCAGGAGCTCGCATTTTTGCAAAGGACCATGCAAGCCAAGTGCAAGGCCTTCGGAACCACAATGGAGGTGCAGGGACAGGTGGGGACGATCAGTGTGAAGTAACCGGCGCGCGCGCTCACTGGTGCCGCTTGTGAATCGTAATGTGATTCCCGTCCGGATCCTCGATCACCGCCATCCGGCAGACAGGCGTGTCGAACGCTTCCGTGACGAACGACACGGCCCGCTCCTTCATCTTGTGCACGAAGGCGTCGAGGTCTGACACCTCAAAGGCTACGACGGCTCCCTTTGCTCCCGGAGTATGGCCCATGTCCGTCGTCGTGATCGCGAATGTCGAACCGCCGAGGTCATATTCCACCCAAACGTCTCGATAGTTATAGGTCAC
>CAZPWD010000369.1:0-1691 GCA_964590025.1 uncultured Nitrospira sp. | reverse complement strand
AAACCACAAGGAGCCAAGACCGTGAGCGACACACCAACTCCCTCCCAGCCGACCGCTGCGACACCGACCCCAACCACTACCACACCACAGGGACCGACCCCGACAGCAGCAGCTCCGGCGCCAGCCGCGCCGGCGCAGATCACCATCGACGAGTTCATGAAGATTCAGCTCAAGACCGCGAAGGTCCTCGCCGCCGAACGTGTCCCGAAGTCGGAAAAGTTGCTCAAGCTGCAAGTCAGTCTTGGAGAAGGGACGGAGCCACGACAGATCGTCGCCGGCATCGGCAAGAAATACACACCGGAAGCCTTGGTCGGCAAGACGATCATCATTGTCGCCAACCTCAAGCCCGCGAAGCTCATGGGCATCGAATCGCAAGGCATGGTCCTGGCCGCAGGGGACAGCGAAGTCTGCGGCCTCGCCACTATCCTCGAAGAAGTTGACCCAGGCACCAAAGTGAAATGAGCCTGGCGGTTGCCACAGCCCGTCTGCTTCTTCTCTGTGGTGCTGCGCTGACGCCACTCCCATGCCATGCGATCCCGGCTGAAAGCGAACCAAGCCAGGTACCCTGTCCTGAGCGAACGTCTTCGCCCACACCCGAGAAGCGAACCCCGCTGATCGCGAAAAGTCTCCGGAACGCTTGCCGCCTCGGCGCCCACATGCGACACTATAATCAATGTCTACCTTCGCCTCCTACGAACATCTCCGCTCCCGGCTTTCTTTCGCCCTGGCACTGAACGCGGCGATCATCGTCGCTGAATTCGTCGGCGGATGGATCCTTGATAGCATCGGGCTCATGAGCGATGCGGGGCATAACCTCGTCGACCAGGGCGCGCTCTTTCTTGCCCTCTATGCCCATCTCCTCACGGCCAGGCCTGCCACAGAAGCCAGAACATTTGGGTATCACCGAGCCGGCATTATTGCGGCGTTCTTGAATTCGTTCGTCCTGTTGATCACGGCCCTCGGCATCACACTCGTTGGATTCAAGCGGCTTCTGCAGCCCATACCGGTGGACGGCGGCTGGGTCATGGCGATCGCCGCCCTGAGTTTCGCAGCCAATCTGAGTATCGCACTCCTGTTGCAGCACGGAGCCAAGGATGATCTCAATATCCGCAGCGCCTTTTGGCACATGCTGGGTGATGCCTGGGTGTCACTGGGCGTCGTGATCAGCGGCGGGGCCATATTACTCACCGGATGGACCGTTCTCGATCCGCTGGTCAGCTTGCTGGTCGTCGTGGCAATTGCAAAAGGGGCCTGGCCGCTGTTTAAGGAATCGCTGGACGTCTTGTTGGAATCGACCCCGCCGAAGATCAGCGCCTCACACGTAGTTGCGACCATCGAGGCGATCCCCGGCGTAAAAAACGTCCACGACCTCCATATCTGGGCGGTCGAACCTCGGTTGATTATGATGACCTGTCATATACTCGTCGATGGAGATGATTCGGCACTGACCAATAATTTATTACACACCATCCGCGCCCGGGTCAGCACAGATTTCGGCATCAAGCATATGACGATTCAGATGGGAACCCACTGTTGCCACCCTGACGAGATCCACTGCGACCTCACCACGTTGGCAAAGCAGCACCGGGATGAGGGGCTCTTACATGTGCACCACTGAGAGCGCGTTCCTCGTGAGGCGTATCTCGTTGGGGATAAGAGCGTATGGCTAATGGCTTATAGCTGGTGGCAAA
>CAZPWD010000368.1:0-1692 GCA_964590025.1 uncultured Nitrospira sp. | reverse complement strand
TTTCTTTCTTTCATCGCCCGTTCCACTTCACGGCTGGCTTCGCGTGTCTTGATGGATTCCCGACGGTCATGCTGCTTCTTGCCTTTGGCCAACCCGAGTTCGACCTTGGCGAGGCCCCGCTTAGAGAAATAGATGCGGAGCGGGATGAGCGTGAGCCCTTGCTGTTGCGTCTTGCCGAGGAGCTTATTGATCTCCTTGCGGTGGAGGAGCAGTTTCCGAGTACGGAGCGGCTGGTGATTCATGATGTTGCCGTGGCTGTAGGGACTGATGTGGCAATGGTGGAGAAAAATCTCGCCGCCCTTCACGCTGGCGTAACTATCTTGTAGGTTCACGCGCCCCTCTCGCAGGGATTTGACCTCCGTACCCTGGAGCATGATACCCGCCTCGAACTTCTCTTCAATGAAATAGTCGTGGTAGGCCTTGCGGTTGGTAGCGACGGCTTTTTCGTTCTTCTCTTTTCGTTGCTGCACCATCGGGCCGCCTCGCCCCGGGAGTCTCAAAGTCGTCAAGTCCAAAAGTCTTCGGGTCTTCGGAGACCTTTGACTTGATGACTCTCAGACTTTCCAACTGGTTTTTGCTATGATGCCGCCATGCGCGGACTTGGTTCCATCGATTCTGTCTCCAGCGTCCTCGAAGGGTTGGCTCGTCGCCTGGGTCTCGAATCAAAGTTGCTCGAAAGCCGCTTGCGTCGGGACTGGGTCTCCATCGTCGGGGAACCCATCGCATCGAATACCTGGCCTGACCAGGTTCGCTACAAGAAGCTCTATCTCCTGGTCCACAACAGTGTTTGGCTGCACCAGCTCACGTTCCTCAAGCCGACACTCATTCACAAACTCAACACGGTAGCCGGCGGGGAACTCGTCACCGACATCGTGTTGCGCGTGGGCGAGATCCCCTCACGTGCAGCGGCTTCTGCCATGACACCCGCCACTGATGACGACTTCACTGTCTCCGAGGTCGCACTGGCTGAGGCATCGTCCCGTGTCTCAGCGATACAAGATCCGGGTCTCCGCCTGCGGTTTACAGAGGTGATATCGAGATATCCTCAGGCTCCAACTCCGCCGGGATGGGGTCCGTCACGCGTCCCTTGAACAGAATGCGCGTGGCATCGGAGACTTCGTCGGCCTTGGGCATGGGGCCCATGCCTCCTTCTTCTTCCTGATCCTGCAGCCGATAGTACCCTCGCATCGCCTTCTCAAAATTCTTGACCACCGAAGCGTCTCCGGCCACATATTTCTTTAACATCTCGGCCTCAGCCCACCCGTCATCATCGAACACGTACACCACGATCCGCCTGTACCATCCGGCTGGATCGCCCGGCGTCGTAGGTTGAATCTTCATCGAAGCAAAATGGTGTGTCTGGCGACCGACCTTACGAAAACGCTTCACCAAGGTTTCAATCCCCTGGTCGGTCGTGTCCAAAGGCACATGCGTCGCGACGATGTGGCCGACTTGGGAACCGACAGTATAGGGAGGGATCGATCGATCGGGACGGCTAAGATACATCCCGCCCCAGATCAGGGTGAAGGACCCGATGAGTACGCCGAGGGCCATCTTGACAACCGTATCCAGGGGCTTCTTGGGCTTGGATCCGGGAAGTGGCGTTGGAGATGAATCCTGCTCTTGCATGGAAGGCCTAGCCCTCATTATTCATGACGGTTCGTCGCGAAATCGCTGAGCCGCGTCGCGAGA
>CAZPWD010000367.1:0-1744 GCA_964590025.1 uncultured Nitrospira sp. | reverse complement strand
GGACGAATCCCTCTTTCGCGCCATCAATGGGTTCGCCGGGCAATCAGCCTGGGCAGACGAACTGGCGCTCAATCTCTCCAATTCAAACCTGCTGTGGGTCCCCGGTATCCTGCTGACTGGCTATTGGCTGTGGTTGTCGTGGCGGGAGGCGTTGCTGGCAGCCCCGGTGCTGGCTGCTTCCATCGGCCTGTTGGATTTTGTCGGAGCGCGGATCAAAGATCTTGCAGCTCGCCCGCGACCCTGTATGGCGCTCCCGGATATCTACCAGATCGAAGCCTGCGGCAAGACCTTCGGATTTCCGTCGAATCACGCGATCAATACCGCGGTCGCCGCTGCGTTCTTGCAGGTCCTCTATCCGCGGTCAGGGTGGGTGAGTTGGCCTCTGGTCGGACTGATCGGTCTGTCGCGTGTGTATATCGGGGCCCACTACGTCACTGACGTGCTGGGAGGTTGGGTGATCGGCGGATTGTTCGGAGCCGGCGCCGCGTGGTTGCTCCTGCGCTACTGGCGTATTCGCTCTTCGCTCCCAAGAACCGTGAAACGTGAGGCGTGAAATGAGGGTCAGCCGCGGATTTGTGGTCTGTTTGGTTTGTCTTGTTGATTTGGTTGAACGAAACTAACCAGATGAACCGAATCAACCAAATCAACAAAACAAACTAGATCAACCAGACTAGCTCCCTATGCTCTCGTAGTCTTCCAGACAGCATAAGAGTTCTGTTTGGCAGCGTTCCTGGTCATAGCCTCGTCCGATCAACACGATCGCATGGCTCGGTTCGTCGAGCAATGTGATCGGTGTAATGGTCGCGTTGCCTGGCGGGGCGTATTGAAATTCTTGGAGTTCCGGTCCCTTGGCGAAGCGGAAGAAACCTTTTGCCCGTTCAAGTTCAGGGGGGAGGGTCTTCATCCAGCGCAGGAATCGTGCAAAGTTCAACGGGCCGGGCAGCCGAACCGTCGTGGCGATTGGATGATACGATGCCCGGTTCCTCGTCGCGGATGATCGTGGCACTCCGAATTCCACATTCACCGTTGGCGCTGGCGACATACGGGTCATTGATTCGAGCAGCGATGATGGATCGACCCGGGCATGGCTGGTTTCCCAGACCCGCGCGTAGGGATTCTGGTCGACAGTCGTCGCTTTGAATCGCTCCCAATGGCCGGCGATATAGAGATCTTTCTTGTTGAGAATCAACTCGTCGGCGCAGTGAATCGCCTGCCTGGTGACGAATCCCCCCGTACTCTCTCTGTCTGTTGGGATCGGATGCAGTAAGGCGATGACTTTTTCTAACTGTGTGAGCCGTGCGGTGTAGAGATCGGTAACGCCATCGATGACTTCGGCTGGATCGGCCATGCCCGAACATTCCAGGATGATCACATCCGACTCATAGTCTCGCACCAGTTGGGCGATTCCCCAGGAGAGATCTTCCTTCGTATCGCAACAGACGCAGCCGCCGGCGAGGTTCAATACTTGTTCCGCGATGGTACCAGCGCGGGGGCCGTCGATGCTCACCTCGCCGGCTTCGTTCATCAACACGCCGGCCCGCTTGCCCTGGCTCTTCCAATGTTCAAGCAGTCTCATTAAGAGGGTGGTTTTGCCTGCGCCGAGGGAGCCGCAGAGGACATAAAAGGGGATCGGGGTCGTGGTCATTGTCTTAACCCGCTGCGCTTGCCGTGAAGCGTCGCTCCTAACTCGTCGCTCGTATCTCGTCGTTCATCTCTCGTCCGAAGAAAAGAGCATATGGCGTAT
>CAZPWD010000366.1:0-1746 GCA_964590025.1 uncultured Nitrospira sp. | reverse complement strand
ACGACCGGATAGCCGATCAGCCGTTCTAACCACCCAGCCATGGCTTCTTCCATGAGTGGTGCCCGATTTAGGCGAGCCTCGATCTGGAACTGTCCATTGAACCCGACAATACCGATGATGGCAGAGGCATCGTCGCTTTCCGGCAACAGATCCCGCGTCTGAAACTCGCACAGCGTGGCGTAGAGACGACCGTCAGGCTGAATCGTTTCCAGCACCTCGGGCAGATCGTCGAGGGGACAATGAACCGAGCAGCGATATGCCAAGCGCACCCCCGATTCGATCGCTTGGAACTCAGTCAAGGCTTCTTCGGAAAATCCTGTGAGGTAGGCTCGGACCCCGGCCAGCTCCGGTGCAAACGTCGCGACAAGCTTGCTGGCCGGCACTAAGAACTCGAACGCATCGGAGGTGTTGTACTCGAACTGGCAGGGGCCGAACGCGTCGGGCCAAGAGCAGAAGAACGGGATTGTGGGATCAGACGGCCGCAGCACCACGGCATCCTTCTCGACATGGGTCTCAATCGGCAGCTCCAGCGTGGCAATGGCTTCGAGGAACGCCGCGCGCCGCTCATCCAACCAACGCATCCGTTCGGCATCGCCGCGCGTTTCGCCCGGCGTGATGACCTCTTGGGTCTGAAGACGGATGCGAATAAACGAGTGGGCGTGCCGAAACCCGAGCCAGAGCATACTGCGTTGCTCATGAAGCCGCAGCGCCTCGCGGAGGCGCCAGGGATGGCTGATGGAGCAGTAGGTGCCGACGTCCTGGTGGCGTTGATAGATGGTGTGGTAGGCCCCGGCCAAGAGAAAGAAGTCGCCGCGCCAACCCTCTCGGACGAGGATCAGGGTCACATCCTCCGTGGACCACGCGTCCAGCTGGTCGAAATCTTCAGGAGACTCGACCGTCCATTCTTCGACATAACAGATGACGTCCTTCGCAGGCACCGACGGCTTCAACCCCAACGCAGCCAGCCGTTCGCCCACGGCAAGCACTTGACCGAAGGTCAACGGGGTCGTCGTTTCCCAACGACGTTCACGCACAGTGGGTCATCTCTTCCCCCGGCCCATCAACGTGCCGGTCGCAACGCCTTGTGCTCGATCGTCGTATCGGCGAGGTACCGATCGATACTGTCCTTCAGGGTCGCCGCCAGCAACTGTTGCACATCATCTTCGCTGAACCAGACCACGGTATCACGTTGTGCCCCCTCGATACCTCTGATCGTCGAGCTCTGGTCGCCAATGTTCCGTGCAGTGATCACCATCTTGCTGCTCGTGGTCACCACCGTCGAGAAGAGCCGGCTCTTGGCGTTGGCTGAAAAATCGAGCAGCTGCCCGCTGATGACGATGTCGGCATCGTTCAGATTCGCCACGGCCCCGCTGGAAGCCACCCGCACCGTCCAGGCCCGATCCTTCCATCCGCGCGTTTCCAGGCGATCCACGAGGGCCTGGGCAATCACGTCCCCTGGCCGCTCCCCCACCACATTGAAGTAGGTCACCCCACCCCATAAATGGGTCCGCAGACCGAGCCGATTCTTCTCCAGCCGCCGATCCTCGAAGGATTCGATGACGATCCTGACTGGTTCCGGCTCCATGTATTGCGCCGCCGCTTGTTTCTGCTGAAGATCCAGATAGAATATTTTCCCGGTACCCCCGCAGCCCACTCCCATCAGCAGACTTGCCGTGAGCACGATACCGACGCCCAGTCGTCCCCTTGTCTGTTTCACGATATCATCCTCCTTGCGATTGGCCACCC
>CAZPWD010000365.1:0-1749 GCA_964590025.1 uncultured Nitrospira sp. | reverse complement strand
CACGCGCTGGTTCTGAAGGTGGATGCGCTGCAACCGCATAGTGTGCTGCTGGCGGGGCTCGTCAGTCTGGGCTATGCGGGGATGTTGTTGGTGGAGGGCATTGGGCTGTGGCTGGAGTTCACCTGGGCCGCGTATCTGACGGTGGTGTCAACGAGCCTGCTGCTTCCGTTCGAACTCTACGAGGTCATTGAACAGGTGTCGATTCTTCGGGTCGTCGTGCTGCTGTTGAATCTGATCATTGTGCTCTACCTCGTCAGCCAATTGAAGGGGCATACCTTGCGCTCACGGGCGCATCTCCCAAGACATGACTCGGTCGCCTGATCGAACGGAGATTTGCTGTAGCTGACGCCTCAGCCCCGCCAGCCGTCCACCGCGTCCAACCCCCGTCGTTTGTGTCTCGCATGAAGCCAAGAGCATATAGCTGATAGCGTATGGCTGAGGGAGGAAAGGGGCGGGTCGTTTTGCGATGCGATTTTAGGCGGGAACGTCGACGTATTCGACTTGACTGCTGGGTAGGGGGATTGGAAAGCCATCGGACTTGAGGCCTTCGATATGGAACTCGATGGCTTCGCGGATGAGGGATTCGGTTTCTGCCACGGTGGTGCCGGTGGCAATGCAACCCGGCAAATCGGGAACGTACGCCGCGTAGTTTGCAGGGGCCTTCTCGATCACGATGGCGTAACGCATGTTAGTTCGCTCCCTTTCTCCAACCGGCTTGTTTAAAGATACTATTCAGAGTTCCAGGAGGCAAGTCATCGCTGGATTTGCCTGCAACGGTCACACGACCCGGCTTCGTCTGGTGCTTGAATTGTCTGTGGCTGCCTTTGGTTGCGACGAGGAACCAGCCATCTTCTCGTAATTTGTCCAGTACATCGCCGACTCTCACGGCATCAGTTTAGCGTAGTCGTTGCAAGAAACCAAACCCGCTTTACGCTGTGCGTGACACCAGTTAGATACTATTGTCTCGAAACCTCCGCCCCACAAGCTGCCCACCGCGTCCGGTCCTCGTCTCTCACTACCGGAGCTATCAGCAGTCAGCTTTCAGCCATCAGCTCCCATGCCGTGCAGAGAGTCCCTTTGCTCTCCGCACGGCTTGAGGCTATTACTTCATTTTCCTGGGGTCTTGGTACACCATGAGGTGAGCGTAGGGGCTGCCTTCGAACATGATGTAGACGCCGGAGGGGTTCGGGGCAGTCGGAAGCTTCGTGGCTGCTGCGTCGAAAGGCCACATGAGCATCCAGTGCGGGGGCTCTTTCACAATCTTGGCCCCGTCCCCCGACATGACGACTTTCCCATCTTTTTCAAAGTGTGAACCGCCGCGAGCCATGTAGGCGATGCCGGGCACCGTATTCGACGGTTTCGGCGCGTGGTTCATGCGGTCGGTCATCCATTGCTGAACGGCAGCGTCCATACACATGGGGTCAGGATCCGGCAGATTCATCACGGAAGGGATGCAGGTAAAGCCGTTGGCGCTTTTCTTGGTCTCGGTCAGCTTGCCATCGGCGCCGTAGATCATGATACCGGCCTCTTTCGCTATGTGCGCCGGTGCTGCGCTCAACGCAAGCGCCGTCTGGTCCTTTTCGGACATCGCTTTTACTTCTTTGACGGTGGCACTTTTCTTAGACGGTTTGTCGCCCGCAGCGGCGATCGCCGGCATCATGAGGGTACTGGCGACCAGGATGGTGAGCACGATGTGTTGAGCCATGGCCTTCTCCTCGGTGAAGGTGAGTGGTATGTGTTCAGAGCGCC
>CAZPWD010000364.1:0-1756 GCA_964590025.1 uncultured Nitrospira sp. | reverse complement strand
CTCCGTTGATCCTTATAGTCCATGCCGTAGATGGGCACCGCCCCGGATTGTGCGAGGTGGATGAGGACAGGATGCTCTTCCTTGCAGCCTCCGCACCACGACGCCCAAAAGTTAAGCAGCCAGACCTTGCCCTTGAGGTCGTTCGACGAAATCATTTTCCCCTGATCATGGAGCTGCGGAAGCGAAAAATCAGGCGCCGGCTTCCCTACCAATGGAGAAGGCAATTCACGCGGGTTGAGCGTCAGCCCGACCGCAAGAAAACCGACCACGACCACGAAGATCCCGAGCGGGAGGAGAAACCGGTTCATGAGACTGTCTGGCGAGCCATCTGTGTCGCTGCCGGCACATCGGCCTCTTTACGGCGCCACGCGAGTCGGTAGCGGCGATCGCTGATGGCCAGGATGCCGCCCAGCGCCATGATCAAACATCCACCCCAAATCCAATCGACAAAGGGCTTGTGGTAGAGCCGCACACTCCAGGCCCCATCGTCGAGCGGTTCGCCCAACGACACATACAGGTCGCGCACAAACCCCGGAGAGATCGCGGCTTCGGTCATGGTCTGGTTCTGGGCGGTGTAGCGCCGCTTTTCAGGATACATCACGGTCACGTCACGGCCATTCTGAGTCACATGAAACGTCCCGCGTGCTGCAATATAGTTCGGTCCTTTATACTGCTGGGTTCCGTCAAACCGGAACGTGTAGCCGCCGACTGTTGCCGTCTGTCCGACGTTCATTCGTACGTCTTGCTCCACTTCGAAGCCCTTCACCATAGTCACGCCGACGATGAACAGGGCGACCCCGCAGTGGGCCAGGAGCATGCCCCAATACGATCGTGGCATCGCGGCCAGTCGGCCCAAGAAGCTGCTTCCATCAGCATGGGCAAGCCGTTCACGCAGGTCAGTCGCGGCCGTCGTCACAATCCAGATTGCCAGCAGGAGACCAAGACTGACGAGTGGCGTCCAATTGCCCAGAGCGAACGGCAGCGCGAGGGCTGTCACAATGCTGACGGCAAACGCCCAGCGCAATCGCGTTGCCAATTCCGGCAGGCTTGCCTTCTTCCACTGCGCAAGAGGACCGATCCCCATCAAAAAGATGGCGGGCGTCATCAGGGGGACAAAGACGGTGTCAAAGTAGGGTGGGCCGACAGAGATTTTTCCGAGGTCCAGCGCATCCAGGAACAAGGGATACAACGTGCCCAGGAGCACCGACCCTAAGGCCGCGACCAGCAACACATTGTTCGCCAGCAGCATCCCCTCGCGCGAGATAACGGCGAAGCTCCCGCCCAAGCCCACGCGGGGCGCACGCCACGCGTACAAGACCAATGAGCCTCCGATCACCACGGCCAGGAACACAAGGATGAACAAGCCACGTTTCGGGTCAGTGGCAAATGCATGCACTGAGGTCAAAACGCCGGATCGGACCAAGAAGGTCCCGAGCAAACTGAGCGAGAACGCCATAATGGCGAGCAGCACACTCCAGGCTTTGAAGCCACCCCGCTTATCGGTGACTGCCAGCGAGTGCATCAACGCAGTTCCCGCCAACCAGGGCATGAAGGAGGCGTTTTCGACCGGATCCCAGAACCACCATCCACCCCAGCCCAGTTCGTAATAGGCCCAGCCGCTCCCCATCGCAACCCCCACGGTCATAAAACACCAGGCGACGGTGGTCCAGGGGCGTGACCAGCGCGCCCAGGCCGCATCCAGCGTGCCCCCCAAGAGCGCGGCGATCGCAAAGGAAAAGGCGACGGAGAATCCCAC
>CAZPWD010000363.1:0-1788 GCA_964590025.1 uncultured Nitrospira sp. | reverse complement strand
TGACGACAAGCACAGAACAGGTTGCATGATGGATGAGATTCGTCGACACGCTGCCGAGCGTGAAGCGGTCGAGGGCGTTGAGGCCCTGACTGCCCACCACCAGGAGCCCATTCCGTTTCGGCGCGCGTTTCAAGATCACCGGTGCGACCAACCCCTGCTCCTTGCGGACCGTCCCCTTGAGCTTCAGCGACGTTAACTGCTTCTTGGCCTTCCTGAGGGTTCTTGCCGAGCGCGCCTCCATGCGCTGAATCTCTAGCTTCGTCCGAAACGGCAAACGAAACGCGGCGCCATCGAGCACATGCAGTGCCGTCACATTCGGCGGCTCGACAAGCGGCAGCTTGGCCACCCAGTTCAGCCCCCATTGCCCATACTTCGATCCATCCGTCGCCACGAGTACATTCATGTTGCGCATCCTTTCGATTGAGTGTCCAACACGTTCGAACCGGCATGCTGAAACCGGCTGTGAAATGCCTCCGGCGACAGCCCCGCGAGAGCCGCGCAGCGGCCCAGTGCCACCGGATCCTTGAGGTCCTCCTCGGACAACCTGATCATGTACTGGCGCGCAATCTGGTACGACTGCGCCGTGATATCCACCATCCGCACTTTCGCCCGGCCGCTGACTGGATCCACCATCTGCTTGAAAGGAATCGGCGTTAACCGTCCATTTTGGATCGACACCATGGCCGCCGTGCCTCCATCGAGAAGAAACTGCGCCGCACAATAGCCGAGATCGCGGGTGTATTCCATATCGAACGGAATCGGGTCCGCACAGCGTAATTCATACCCTACATTCTTGGCGACGATCGACGTGGCAAGTCCCAAGGCTTTCATGCCCTTCGTCACTTCACGCCGAAGCACATCGCCAATATCCACATCTGCTAATCGCAGATGGCCATGTTCATCCCGCTCGACATGGTCCAACCCACCCAGGTCTTGCGGGTCAAGAATCTCGATCAGTCCTTCCGCCAACACGACCACCCCGTCGGAGCGCCCTCCACTGAGCCGCTTGATCATCGTCCCGATCACGAGATCCACCAGGCGCTGGAGTCTCACGGGCCGCTCCCCAAACTCCTCGGGAATGACGGTGAGCGTGGCGCCGGCGGCCTTGCCGATTCCGAGCGCCAAATGGCCGGCTTTGCGGCCCATCGTCACGACAAAGTACCAGCGCGACATGGTGTGGGCGTCCACCATGAGATTCTTGACGATCTCGACGGCGACATGCCGAGCCGTTTGAAAGCCGAACGTCGGAATGCCAGAGGGAAGATCGAGGTCGTTGTCGATGGTCTTCGGCACATGCACGATGTGAACGCGCCCGGCCGCCTGTTCTTCCAGTTTGAGCGCCGAGAAGGCCGTATCGTCTCCCCCGATGGTCACCAGGCGCGTGATGCCCAGCCTCATCAAGGAGGATAGGACGTGAGCGAGAGACTCGGCTTTCTTTGTCGGATTCGCCCGCGAGGTGCCCAGAGACGACCCGCCTCGGAAGTGCATGCGACTCACCTCTTCGATCGCAAGAGACCTGACCTGGCTCACACTGCCTTCCATGAGCCATTTGAATCCATCGAGGATGCCGACTACGTCGCAACCGCAGAGGACGCTGCGGATCGTGACCGCACTAATCACGCTGTTGATGCCGGGGGCCGGCCCGCCCCCGACTAAGATACCGACGATCGTGCGAGGAGAATTCATGATGTGAGGACTCCTGTGATGCTAATCCGAATTTCTCAAATACACCGACCAATAGACCAAGGCCACCAGGATCGTCCCGCCAAGGATGTTACCGATCGTCAC
>CAZPWD010000362.1:0-1828 GCA_964590025.1 uncultured Nitrospira sp. | reverse complement strand
CAAGCTGTGAACGATTATCAGGCTGGCAAAATGGGTCATTTGAGTTGAGCAGTAACAAAATGTGAAGGAATACAGGATGCAGATCGAGATTTACTCCGACGTCGTCTGCCCCTGGTGCTACATCGGGAAGCGGCGGTTGGAACGGGCGTTGGATCAATTAAACGGCGCCGCACAGACGCGCATCACCTGGCGGCCCTTTCAGTTGAACCCGACGATGCCGAAGGACGGAATGGACCGTAGAACATATCTTGAAGCCAAGTTCGGGAGCCTCGATGCGTTCCGTCAAATGGAGGAACATGTTCTGGCGGCTGGAGTAGCGGAGCGCATTCCATTTGCCTTTGAGAAGGTGGCGTGGACCCCGAACACCTCTATGGCTCATCGCCTGATTTGGTATGCCGAGCAGCAGGGTCGCCAGGATGCCGCCGTGGAATCGCTGTTCCGGGGGTACTTCACGGAGGGGGCCAATATCGGCGCGGTGCCAGTCCTCGGTCAACTGGCAGGTCGCGCTGGCCTTGATGCTGCGGCCGTCGAATCATTTCTCCAAAGTGAGGAAGGGACCACGGAGGTAAAGGCCGAAGAAGCAGTTGGTCGTCGGTTGGGCATTCGCGGGGTGCCCTATTTCGTTCTCAACGGTCGTGTTGCGATCTCTGGTGCGCAACCTCCCGATATCTTTGTGTCGGCCTTTCAGCAGGCCGAGAAAGCAGTTGTGGAGAGTAAGGAGGAGACATAATGGCAGTCCAAGTCTACGGATGTAACCATATCGTCATCGAGGTGACCGACGCTAAAAAAGCCGTGAAGTTCTATCGGGACGTGTTCGGCTTGAAGATGCTCCGCGGTGGCGAAGGTGCTGCCTGGTGCAAGCTCGGCGAGCATCAGTTCATGGCGATCTTTGAAGTGGACAAGCTGCAACCGGACCGCGTGAAACATTTTGGCTTGATGGTTCGGGACGCACAACAGATCAAGGAAGTGCGGAAGAAGCTCACCAAGAAGTACAAACTAAAACTGCAGCCGAACTTCCGTTGCGACTTTCGCGATCCCTGGGGGAACCGTATTCAGGTCGGCGATCTCAGCGATGAATCGCTCGTCTGGCTCCTCCCCTACCAGGAAGTCCAAACAATCGGGATCACGTTCGCGCCGCAGTCGAAGCGGCGAAAGGCCATGAAACGATGAGGACCCCTATGGGGCTGGAGTGAAGTAAGGCGAATCCCTATGAATCGGGCTGTCTCTAATGGAGTGTTGACATGAAAGCGCAGTACCTCGGCCATGTGGTGTTCTATGTGAAAGACCTCGAACGGTCGCTGGCGTTCTATCGTGACCTGCTGGGATTTCATGAAGTGGGCCGGATCTTCAACGGAGCGGCTGCGGCATTGACTTCCGGTCGGACCCATCACGAGTTGTTACTGATTCAGGTCGGTGACGCGCCAGGGCCGCCGCAGGGCCGTCGACGAGGGCTGTATCACTCGGCATCAAGGTCGGCGACAGCCTCGATGAATTGCGCGCGGCGAAGACGGATCTTGAACAAGCCGGCGTCACCATCGACGGCATGAGTGACCACACGGTCAGCCAGAGTCTCTATCTTCACGACCCTGATGGCAACGAAGTCGAACTGTATGTAGATGCGGATGAATCGGTGTGGAAAAACAATCCGGCGGCAGTTCTGTCGCCCATCAAGCCGTTACATTTATAACTTACAAAGGAGGACTGTTCATGGAGAAGCCACGCATTGCAGCTAAGCAGCCGGCCGTGATTTCGTTGGACCCGGGAACCTACTACTGGTGTCAATGTGGACGCTCGAGGGACCAGCCGTTCTGTGATGGGTCCCACCAAG
>CAZPWD010000361.1:0-1833 GCA_964590025.1 uncultured Nitrospira sp. | reverse complement strand
CGTACTGGCTCGAGAGCGAAAAGAAAACCGATTGAAAAATCACACTCCCCAGGGTAAGCTCCCCCCGGAGCCGATCGCAACGACGGTACATCCGCCCCAATCCTACCCTGACGTGAGGCGAGTTCTGCCAAGCGGAGAGGTGCGAGAGTGGCCGAATCGGGCAGTCTCGAAAACTGCTGTCCTGGCAACGGGACCGTGGGTTCGATCCCCACCCTCTCCGCCAAATAAAGTTCGCTCGTGCCGCCGGCCTTAGAATCAAGGCCGGCGGATAACAACCCCGCGTAAGGCCGACGAATCAGTACCTCATTCGCCTTTCATCTGCGCCTTTTCCTTTAACGCTCGCCTGAGCTCAACCATCGCAAGAGTGTCGCGCTTACAGTAGGCTAGCAACGCTTCTTGGATTTTATCCCGTTCGACCCAATCCGTTTCGACAAAGACCATGCGGTAGTACTGACTGGCGGCATGCGCTCCCTCTTTGATCGCCAGGTCGTCATACCCCATCGATGGGACGAGAGCAGGAAGGACCTCTTTAAGTGAATAGGAGCCGTCAAAGTGTGGATGATAGTAGTGATCGCGCACGATTGGATGCAGATCCCAGATGCGCTTCACTAATGCTCGAAGAGCGGGACGCAATAAAGGAAGAGCCTCGGCTAGTTGCTCGATCACAGACTTTTCATAGGGCGAGTAGACACAAATGCTCCCTTTGCTTCCAAGCGACTCCAGCAGGGCTTCGGCCAACTGCTTGCGCGGATCAGTCCCCTCTCCGTGCAGGTACTCGTGATGCACGACATCACCGCGGTCTTGTTCGATGTGGTTCGACCATTGCACCGGTAGCGCTTGATAAGGACGCGTCTCCGGAAATCGTGGAACCGCCAGCATCACCGTTTCGAAATCCAGATGATGGACGGGAAACTGCACTGTCTTGAGCGTAGGGCCCAATTTCTCCGACACCCACTCCACATTCTCTTTCACACGACGCTGAACCGGCGACAGCCTTGTACCGGCTGGAATCTCGTCGATCGTCGTTACACCCTGCTGAGTCAACTGATCGATCACCTGTTTCGACCCCGGTAAATAATGAATCCACCGCGCCGGCTTGTCTTTGGTGCAATGTTCCCAGAAGGGACAATCGTATGGTGTATGACAATGCCGGTCCGGCTCAATGGCAGGGGGTTGCGCCTGAAGCAACATGCGACTCATCGTGGCCAACCGCTCGGGCACCGCAGCCCGTCGTTGAGCCACAGCTTCTGAAAGATCCTGAATCGCAAATAACTCTGTCAGATCGATCGCCCCATCTCGATACAGATATCCGGTATTGATATGCATGAGACAGACGGAGACGAGCGTCAGCCCTGCGCCCAGTATCACTTCGCTTTGCACGGCGAGATCTTCGAGATGCACGTCTTTGACCTTCGTTGAAGACTTGACCTCGATCAGGCGCCAGCCACAAGGCTGTCCATCGGCGGTCAGAACACGCTCCAAAACATCCGCGCGAATCAGCACCCCACCGTGCAAAAACGCCGCCTCGAAAATAGCCGGCACAGTGAGGTCCTGAATCAGCGCATCCGTCTGTGCAAGAGCGGTTTCTGTCTGGCGATAACCTGCTGGCACCAAGGCACCGCCGGGGAAGCGACTCCGGGCCAACTCGCCGATTTCTGTTCCCATATCAAACATCGCCTGGGTCGCCGCATCCGGCTTGGTCGCGAGAGAGGGATGATGCACTTCGAGATACAGGCGCTTGTGACATTGAAGGCCGGACAGGAACTTTGACTTTGACAGGCGCGGGGCCTTCGGAAGAGGAACTGGTGAGAGATCGCTGAGTTCAGTCATGGT
>CAZPWD010000360.1:0-1883 GCA_964590025.1 uncultured Nitrospira sp. | reverse complement strand
GCGATACCCATGAGGATGCGGTAGTAGGCAAACGGTCGGAGCGTATGCCGCTTCACAAACGAGAGAAAGGCTGCGATCACAATCCAGGCGACGACGAACGACACGAGCATCCCGATCCCGAGTGCCAGATAATCGTTTTGCCGGAAGGCGTCCAGTGATTTCCACATTTGATAGCAGGTCGCTACGATGAGGGTTGGAAGGGCGAGAAAGAAAGAGTACTCCGTCGCGACTTTCCGCTCTAATCCTACCAAGAGCCCTCCGATGATCGTGGAACCGGATCGGGACATGCCGGGGAGTAGTGAGGCGCACTGGGCCACGCCGATCCAGAACGCCGATATCAAGCTCACCTGTTCGAGCTGGTGGACCTGTGCGTGGCTGCGACGCGCTTCGACGGCGAGAATAATCAGGCCCCCAACGATGGAGGAGGCAGCCACGGTTTGAGGCGTAAAGAGATGGCTTTTGATCCAGCTATGGGTAAGGAATCCGATCGCGGCGGCTGGCAAAAAGGCGAGCCCGAGTCCGATGAGAAACCAGAGATTCTGGTGAGTTGCCCAGGAGGCTATCAGGATTTTCGACCATGGGGTCGTCCCGCGTGTTCGGATTATGACGGAGACGTCCTGCTGCTCCCGGCCGGCTTGTCTGATCATGGACGCGAGCTTGTGTCGTTCATAGGCGATGACGGCCAGGATGGCGCCAAGTTGGATCGAGATCTCGGCGCTGGCAGCGAGGTCTCCCTTGAACCCTAGGATGTGGCCGACGAGAATTAGGTGGCCGGTCGACGAGACGGGTAGAAACTCTGTCAGTCCCTCCACGATACCCAAGATCGTGGCGAGACCAGGACCCCATTCGTTCATGCGATGTCTTTCTGAGATAGGTTGCGTCCATACGGCGAGTCTCGGGCATATTCACAAAGTGGCGGCAGTCCGTCAAGCAGGCAGACGATTCGCCGCAGACCCTCATGATGATCGGTGGCGGCGGGGGACCCGCAAATCTGTTGACAAAATGAAAGGCATGGCATACACACAACATTATACGTATAGGTGTCGTACCACCCTCTCATACCGACAGGCATGTTGGATAAAGAGCGGTGGCCGACATCTGCTGCAGAAACTACGCTCAGTGGGAGGGGAGGTTCGCATGAAATCAGGGTGGATGGCGGCGGTCGTGATGATTGGCGTAGTCGCAATGGTCGGCTGTGTCAGTCAAAAGAAATATGAAGAGGCGATGTTCGACGTCGAGTCGGCGAATTTAGAGTTGGAGCGGACACGTACGCAGAAGAATGCTTTGGAGCAGCAAGTAAAGACGCTCAAGGATCTCAATGTGAAATTCGGGAACGAAGCCCAGGTCGCCCACGACGAGCTTGAGCGTATTCAACATGGCCGCGACAAGGAACGCGGCAGTGTCGAGGGTCGGACCAAGGAACTCGAAGACCGTGTGAAGCAACTCTCCTTCCAGAATCGTGCTATGCGTCATGAATACGAGGATGTGAAGCAGCATAACGAAACGCTCAAGTCCCTGGTAGCTCGATATCAGAAAGAGTTGAAAGATCAATCGCGTCCCGTGACAGCGCCCCCGGCGCCCTCCGCGCCGCCCTTGAGTCCCGCTCCCACAGGGGCACCTGCTTCACCGGCGATGAAGGCCCCTGAGGCCATATCTTCCTCCATGAATGTCAATAAGGCGTCTGCCGGTGATATGGTGCTGGTGCTTGGTCTCTCCAAAGACGTGGCAGACCGCATTGTGACGAATCGTCCGTATCGGGTGAAGGGCGAATTGGTGGCCAAGAACGTAGTGCCCAAGGAAACCTTTGATATGATTAAGGAGCGCATCAGCGTCAGTCCCTAATCGGAGCCATAGTCCGGCAAACCTGACAGGCCGTCCGCCGA
>CAZPWD010000359.1:0-1886 GCA_964590025.1 uncultured Nitrospira sp. | reverse complement strand
GGCACCATTATGTAAGATTCCGACGGTGTATGGTGTATAAACTGAGTTTTCCCGCAGCCTGCTAAGCCGTCGAAGCAGAAAGACCAGTATCAGTATAAGGACCAGCATGATGGTGCAAGACTCGATCCGTGTGAAGATCGGAATCGTTGCGACGGTCGTGGTGGTTGCGTTACTTCTCGCTCACTGGCTCGACCGCGGCACGTTCGCGCAAGAAGCAGCGATGTCGCAGAGCACCATCGAACAGGCCTTTCCGAGTTCCAGCAAGTGCAAACGTTGCCATGAGCGCGTGTTTGAAGAGTGGGAAACCTCTCCGCTTTCGCGCTCGATCCATTCCCCGGCCTTCCGCGCCTCGCTCGACGCCTTCTTGGCTTCCCCGGCAGGCAAAGACAAAGCCCTGTGCTTTCGCTGCCATGCGCCGCACGTGCGCGAATTCCCCGATCAGGCCCAGCTCTTTATCGATCAAGCCAAGGCCGGTGACCCGTCGTTGGATGGGGTAGCCTGCGCGCAATGCCACTTGATCAAGCAGGTCGATCGGACGAAACAACCACCAGAGCCCAAGTACGAGCTCGAGAGCAAGACTGTCTATGGCCCCTATAAGGATTCTGTTCAGAACCGTGCGCACCAGTCGATGGAGCTGGGGCTGTTTCAAAAGTCCGATCTCTGCCTCAATTGCCATCAGTCGGTGCCCTCGGCTGCCAGCTTAGGCAAGACCAACGATCTGCTGGGTAACTGGGATCAGAGCAAGACGGTGAAGTCCGGCAAAGAGTGCCAGACCTGTCACATGCCGGAGCAAATCGGCGAGTCCGCGAACGGGGAAAAGAAGCGCAAGGTGGCGAACCATACGTTCCCAGGGCGGATTGGAAAACTCCGCCAGGAAGCGGCCAAGCTGGACGTCCAAACTAAAATCGAGGGCGAGAAAGCCACGGTCACGGTGAAGGTGCAAAGTCTCGTTCCGCACAATCTTCCTACCACCCATCCTGCCTGGGCGACTGTGGTACTCGATCTGGACATCAAAGGGAAGAATCTGAAGACCGTGTTTACCGACAAGCGCATCTATGGGCGAGTCTATCAGGATGCCAAAGGCCAGAAGACGAGCTTCGATTTTGAGGCGATCAAAGTTCTTGAGAATACCGTCTTGAAGCCGGAAGAAACACGCGTCGAGACCTTTACCTTTCCCACGCCGAAAGACACCAAGACGTTCGATGTTGAGGTGACCCTCAACTACACGCCGATCACCGGCCCCGCCCCATTCCTGCAGCGTGTCGAAGCCGAGTCCTCCAAGGGATTGCAAGACCCAGTCTTCCAGCCGATCGAGATCGTCAAGTACGCTGAGAATATCTCGGTCAATAAGTAACCACTCACGCGTAAAACGTGAAAGGTGAGAGGTGAAAGGTTAATGAGACGACGGCCTCCGACGGCCTCGTTGCAGGCCACCTTTTACGTCTCACGTTTTACGTTTCACGAATTATTCGGAGATGATGCTGGAGCCCGGAGACTTCATCTTAAAGATCTGAACGGCGTTGTACATGCCCTTGGCTGGGTGGTTGAGGATGAGGCGGGAATTGGTAATGTGGGTGTCGAGCAATTCGTATTGTCCACCGCTGAAATAGATGTCGCAGTCATCGATCGCACAGTTCTTGTAGACGTGGTTGTCCAGCGACAGTTGCGCCTTGCTGAACTTCTGTCCCTCTACCAAAATATAATCAGGCGCCACGCCCACGTTCATTTCCTCCGCCGCGCACTATAACAAAGTCGACCACCGCCGTAAACCTGTCGCTTTTGGAGGCAAGATGAGCCCGGTCCAATAACCTCTATGGAACTCGCAGCGCAACTGAGCGTAATATCAAGGCACTCACGATAAGTCGAGATTGGTTCAAAACCAAATG
>CAZPWD010000358.1:0-1926 GCA_964590025.1 uncultured Nitrospira sp. | reverse complement strand
TGTGGGTCGAAGGGAACGCCCCGACAGGCAGCCGTTTTGTCGTCCGGCTGCCTGTCCAACAGATCAGTCAACCGATTAGCTCAACCTGATCACGATCAGATAAATGAGCGACGCGAGAAGAGCGGCGCCAGGAAGTGTGAAAATCCAGGCGTACAGAATTCTCGTGGTGACGCCCCAGCGCACCGCCGAGAGTCGCTTAATCGCGCCGACCCCCATGACCGACGTCGTGATGGTCTGAGTGGTGCTCACCGGCAGACCAATGTGCGCCGTCACGAGCAGCACCGCCGCGGCGCCGGTCTCCGCAGCGAACCCATGCACCGGTTCCAGCTTGACGATGCCCATTCCCAGCGTACGGACGATCCGCCAGCCGCCCACGGCAGTCCCCAATCCCATCGCGACCGCGCAGGCGCCGATCACCCAACCCGGCACCTCACTCGAAGGAATCTGTCCCGCAGAGAGCAAGGCCAACGTAATGATGCCCATGGCCTTCTGGGCATCGTTGGCACCGTGACTGAACGCCATGAAACAGGCGGACACGAGCTGCAACCGTTTGAACAGTTGAGTGGCCACGCTCCTGGTCACACGAAAACAAACCCAGCTGATCAAAACCATCAACGATAACCCTATGGCAAAGCCAAAAAACGGCGCAAGCACCATGGCTTCCATCACCGGGCGAAGCCCGGACCACTTCACCGTAGCCCACCCTCCATGGGTCACCGCAGCCCCGACCAGCGCGCCGATCAGGGCATGAGAGGAACTGGTCGGCAATCCCAACAACAGCGTGAAGAGATTCCACAAGATCGCACCGGCTAACGCCGCCGCAACCATTTCTTGGGTGACGAAAGCGGGATTGACAATTCCCGACCCCACCATCTTGGCCACCGCGGTGGACATGAACGCCCCGGCCACATTGAGGACGCCGGCCGCCATGACCGCCACAAACGGACTCACGACTCGCGTGGAGACCACGGTCGCAATAGCGTTGGCACTGTCATGCCACCCGTTCGAAAAGTCGAACAGGAGCGCCAACACAACCACGATGAGCAATATTCCGGTCAGCTCAGGCATCTTAGACTCGTGAGGGGTGAGGGGTGAGGAATCGAGGGGGGAGAGAAGAGGACGAACCGGCCTCTTCGCATAGCTGTGATCTCTTGCGCCTTACGTTTCACGCCTCACGCCTCACGAGTTGTCAGTGGTGTTTGAGAGTGATCCGCTCAAGAATGTTCGCGACGTCTTCACAGCGGTCGGTTCCCGCTTCGAAGTTCTCGTAAATTTCTTTCCACTTGAGCACCGCGATCGGGTTGGTTTCATTTTCAAAGAGGGCGGAAATCGCATCGCGGGAGACTCGGTCGGCCTCATTCTCCAGGCTGTTCACCTGCACACTGCATTTCTTCATCTCCGGATGCGGAAGCCCCAGGAGGTCCACACCTCGCCCCACGGCCACAGAGGCCTGGTAAAGAATGTCGGCCAGCTTGATCGCCATCTCGGTCGGCTTCGTCACCTTGTATAACACGAAGCGGTCGGCGATCGCCTCAGCGGTATCCAGAATATCATCGAGGGCGCTGGCCAGGTCATGGATGTCTTCCCGATCAATCGGCGTAATAAAAGTCTTGTTCAATCGACGCGCAATGTCGTGCGTCAGGCCATCTCCGACATGCTCAACGTCTTTGATCCCCTGGGCTTGTTCGACGGGAGACCGGAAATCCTCCATCATCACCTTCAGGAGACGGCTCCCCTCAATCATGTTATGTGCGGCCTCCTTGAACAGCTCAAAGAAGGCTTCTTCTTGAGGGATCAATCCAAACAGCATCGCGACGCTCCTCAGTTCAGAAACAATCAGCGGTTTTCACAGCCAAATCGCGGTCTGTCTGGTCCATCTGGTTGATCTGGTTTGTTTTGTTTATCTGGTTGATTTGGTTCATCTGG
>CAZPWD010000357.1:0-1963 GCA_964590025.1 uncultured Nitrospira sp. | reverse complement strand
ATCGGGAGAAAGGAACTCTTCTTCCACGACCGCTTCGCGAAGTTCGAGAGCCTCGACAATCGAGAAGTCGTTTGACCCTGTGGCACCCCACTCGTATAATATTTTTGATCACCACCGTCTTATCTGAATCCACCAAGAGGATCGCGCGAGTGTTCACGACACGAGTCATTCCGAGCCGAACGGCGAACAGCCGATGTCTCACGTCGCTCTGTTTGCTGATCTCCCTGGTAGTGGTGGCCTGCGCCGCCGCGCCTCAGACGCCTGAAAGGTTGCTCGCCCCTGCCGGCACGCCGAGGGCTCCGTCCTCGATTCATCCCCCCGATGCCGCCGCGTCCTATCATTTCATGCTGGGGTACCAAGCCGAGCTTGCGCAGGACATGGATCGTGCGATTCAGGAATATCAGGCCGCGCTGAAGACGGATCCGGCGTCCCAGTCTGTGAAAGCCCGGCTGGCCGGTCTCTACTTTTCGCTGGGCGATATGCCCAATGCCGTACGCTATGCGGACCAAGTGGCAGAGGGACCGAGCCAAGACGGTCAGCTACTCACGCAGATGGCAGGTATTTTAGCCAGTGCGGGGCAAGGGGAGCGTGCGGTGAAACTGTTGGATCGCGCGATCGAACTCGATCCAACCTCCGGCGATCCCTATTTTACCAAGGGTCTGTTGCTTCTGAATCTGAAGCGGCAGCCCGAGGCGGAACAGGCCATTCGAGCCGGCTTGGCACTGGCTCCCGAATCTGCCGTGGGCCATTATCACCTGGGGCGCATGCTCCTCGATGCGGGGAAAGGGGAAGAGGCGGCGGCGAGTTTAGAGCGGGCGATTGCGGTCAATGCCTCGTTTGAACCAGCCTATCTTGCACTCGCCTCGATCTATGAGTCGCGGCAGGAACAGGATCGAGCGGTCGCCGTGCTACGGAAATATCTCCAGACGGTGAACCCGCGAAACCGGGATATCCGGCACCAGTTGGTTCGGCTCTATGTGGCCGCGAAGGATTATCAGGGCGCCAGGAAGGAATTGAATGATTTGCTGGCGGAGGACCCCTCGGACCTCGATGCCCAGCTTCGACTGGCGCTCCTGTACGGGGAAGAAAAGGAATATCCCAAGGCCATCGATCAACTGACCCAGATTCTCAAGGCGCGTCCGACGGAGCTCAAAATCAGAGATTACCTTGGATTTCTCTACGAGGAAGCCAAAGACACGCAGAAGGCCATCGAGACCTATACGTTTAACGTTCAACTTGAGCCGTCCTTCTTCGAAGGGCATCTGCATCTCGGCCTGTTGTTCTATCGATTGAAGCAATTTCCTGAGGCTATCACGCACTTGACCCAAGCCCTCACGATTAATTCAAAACAGCCTGAAGCCCACATTGTGCTGGGATTGACGTATCTGCAGAAGGACCAGTTCGACGATGCTGCAAGGGCCTTGGAGGAAGGCATCAGCCAGAACCCCAAGAGCGCCGATTTGCATTTCAATCTTGGCACTGTCTACGACAAGCTCAATCGCTTCGATGACGTGGTGCGCGTCATGGAGACCGCGATCAAGCTGGATCCTCATCATGCCGATGCGCTCAATTATCTGGGGTATAGTTATGCAGAGCGGGGGGTCAAGATCGACCAAGCGCTTTCCTTGACCAAGCAGGCTGTCGCGCTCAAACCGAGCAATGGGTACTATGTCGATAGCCTCGCCTGGGCCTTGTTTAAATCCGGCTTGGTCACCGAGGCTTTGACGGAGATGAAGCGCGCTGTTGCGCTCGCTGGGGATGACCCGGTGCTCTATGAGCATCTCGGGGATATTTACGCCAAGCAACGAAACCTCTCAGACGCCCGTGAGTCCTGGCTCCATGCGCTGGAGCTTGATCCGTCCAATAACAAGCTGATGGACCGATTCCGTGAACTGGGGATGGGCGACCCGACGCAGGAAGAACGTATCCAACAGGCCAAACGCCGTGTATCCGAGAAGATACA
>CAZPWD010000356.1:0-1992 GCA_964590025.1 uncultured Nitrospira sp. | reverse complement strand
TGCACCCCCGACTCGTCGGCAAAGCCAAGGGAGGCACTGTCGGGATTGCCGGTGTCGTTGAGATCGATTCGATAGTGCCCGCGGATTTGTTCCATCGCCACTTCAAAGGGAACGGCCTGGGGATACAGGTTGCCCGGGGCATGCGCGCCGCGGGTCAGGGTGCGGATCACGTCAGCCTGCGCGTACTGGGCATCGGACACAATGTAGATCTCGGCAACGGCATGGTCCCCCAATTTGTGGCCGGCCGTTGTGGCGGGCAGGAGATCGGTCAAGGTGCCGGAGAGCCGGTCCTTTTTAAACCGCTTCAAGAGTCCGGCGACTTGACTGTCTGTTGCTTCTGGAGGGACAGTAAGACTGATGGCATTCATGTCCGGGATGGTTGCGTGGACTTTGAAGAGTACAGGCGCCGCTTCGGGATCTTCGATGATCGGTCCGGTTGGTCCTTCCGTTCCGGCGGCTTGTTTGTTCTTCGAGCTGGGCACGATGAGGAACACAAAAAGCCAGAGTCCCAACAGAATACCGAAGATGACGATCAAGGGGTGGATTCCGGCACGCTTGCCTTCTTTGTAGGGATGTGGCTCATCACTCATGACGGCATTCCTTGGTGACGGTGGCAGGACCCTGCTTCTTGGCTTCGTCCCACAGCCGATCCATTTCTACAAACGAGAGCTCTCCAACCGTACGGCCCGACGCGGTCGCCTGGGCTTCGATGAATTGAAATCGTTCAACGAATCGGTTGGCGGCTTGGCGCAGGGCGTCTTCCGGGTTCACTTTGATGAAGCGGGCAAGATTTACGAGTGAAAATACCACGTCGCCGAACTCCGCGACGATTCGCGCCTGTCGAGCTGTTGCGGCACCGGCGTCGGCCGCTGTCTGGTTCGAGGCGGGGGCTCGAATCGCGGCGCGGAGCTCCTGGATTTCTTCCTCAATCTTGCCGAGAACCTGATCAAAGCCTTTCGCGTCGTGGGTCCAATCAAAGCCGACGCGTGAGGCGCGGGCTTGAAGTTGGTAGGCCCTCAGGAGGGCCGGCAACGTTTGCGGCACGCCGTCGAGCACCGAGTCTGGCCGTCCGGAAGCTTGCCGTTCCGTGCGTTTGATATCTTCCCATCGCGCGACTACCTGGTCGGCGTTCATCGGAGTCGTGGTTGCAGCCCCATTTCCAAACACGTGGGGGTGCCGTCGAGTCAGTTTATCGGCCAGTTGCTCAAGCACGTCCTCGATGGTAAAGCTGCCGGCCTCTGAAGCGATCTGACTGTGGAAGAGCACTTGTAGAAGCACATCGCCGAGTTCCTCCGGCAGCTTAGTCCGGTCCTGCCGGTCCAGGATTTCTAATACCTCGTAGGCTTCTTCGATAAGATAGGGTTTCAGCGACTCATGCGTCTGCTTGCGGTCCCAGGGGCATCCGTTCGGCGCGCGCAACGCGGCCATCAAGTTGACCAGTTTATGAAATCGTTCAGACATCGCCATCCTTATCGTGACTCAGGGTTGGGCGCCTATTATACCCGGTTCTCGACAGGCTTCAATCGGCTACGCAGCTTGCGCCTCTCTAGGGCCTATGGTAGGGTACTGTCGCTGCATCTGGAGCGGGGGAAAGGCCTGTGGCCGCAGAACAAGAAGAAGGATTTGTCGTTCGGGATCGGCGGGGCGGGAGTGGACCAGACCGTTCCTATGCCACTTCGCCTGCCGCGGCGGAGGCGCCGCCCCACCAGCAGACGGCACCCTCTAATCAGCCCAAGGATTCGGGAATTCCCGTCACCTTTTCATCCTTCGTCATTTCTCTGGGCAGTTCCTCGCTGATGTTGATGGGGGAACAGCTGGATCCCCAGCAGCCTCCGATGCCGCCGAATCTGCCGCAAGCGAAAGACATTATCGACTTGCTCTCGGTCTTGGAAGACAAGACCACAGGCAATCTTACGACGGAAGAACAAGCGGTGCTGCGGGATATGCTCTACGCCCTTCGGATGAAGTACGTGAGTTTGGCTGCCAAGTAGT
>CAZPWD010000355.1:0-1996 GCA_964590025.1 uncultured Nitrospira sp. | reverse complement strand
AGGGAAAATCTGAAATGAACTGAACGAAGAACTAAAGTTTTGGGGTGAAACACCCCATCGACCAGATGGCAGCCTGTAGCATGATGCATCAGACCACTTCCAAGATCGTCTAACCCGCATTACTCATGAGCGCTTCTGCTGCAATCGCGCCGATGCGCGGGCAAGAGGCACGGGGCCAGAGGCTAGGGGCGACCAGAAGGAATGTTTTCCCTCTCGCCTCATGCCCCTTGCCCCTCGCCTGCCTCCTGTATGCCTCAGTCTTCACGAATGTTGTAATCCCGCAGCTTGTTATAGAGGCTTGCCCGGCTGATCTTGAGGAGCTTGGCAGTCTTGACTCGATTGCCGCCGGCCTGTTGAAGCGCTTGCACGATCCGCATCCGTTCAGCTTGCGTCACCGCGCCGCGCGACACAGAGCGGAGGTCATGCTCCGCCGACTTCGATCCCGACGTGACCAGATCTGCACAGCTCAACGCAGGCCCTGTCGTCGTCACGACCGCTCGCTCGATATAATGCTGCAGTTCGCGCACATTGCCGGGCCAAGGGGCCTCGGTCAACGCCTGCATGACCTCCGGCGAAATGGTTCGGAGCGGCTGCCGATGACGCTTGCAGGAGCCCGCAACGAAGTGTTCGACCAGCAACGGAACATCCTCTCGCCGTTCCCGAAGCGGCGGCAAGTAGAGCGGCAAGACTGCCAATCGATAGTAGAGATCCTGACGAAACGTTTTGGCCTTTACCAGCTCGGATAGATCCTTGTTCGTCGCCGAGATGACCCGCGCATCGATCTTGATCGGCTGAGTCCCGCCGACCGGCTTAATCTCGCCCTCTTGGAGGACACGAAGCAACTTGGCTTGAAACGTCGCAGTCGTGTCGGCAATCTCGTCCAAGAAGATCGTCCCACCATCCGCCTCCTCGAAGAGCCCACGTTTGGTGGCATGCGCGCCGGTGAAGGAACCCTTCACATGGCCGAACAACTCACTCTCCAACAGCGTTTCCGGCAGCGAACCGCAATCGACTACGACGAACGGCTTATCCCGTCGATAGCTGGTGCGGTGAATCGTTTTGGCCACCAGTTCCTTGCCGGTGCCGCTCTCCCCCTGAATCAACACGGTCGCGGAACTGTCTGCCACGAGCCGGATCATGTCGAGGATTTCTCGCATCGGCGCGCTCGAGCCGATCAGCTCACCCAGCTTCGATTCGTATTTCACGCCCAGGCGCTCACCGCTCGTCTGCTTCGCAGGCTTCGGCGGCGCCTTGAACAACACCAGCACGGACTCGACCTCGCCGCTGCTCGAGACAAGCGGAAACGCCTGATGCATCCCACAGGCCGTGCCGTCCCCTCCGATGGAACAGGCCACGGACTGGACCTCGGGCGATTCGTACAGCTTTGTCGCCGGACAGGTGCCACAGGGATCGTTCCGGTGAGCAAAGGCCTCATAGCACTTCGCCCGATGGTCAGACCACCGGGATGCGTCCTCCAACCATGCGGATTCATTCGCGTAGATCACGTTGAAATCGTGATCCAAGACCGCCACTCGATCGGAGAGCCCACCGGCTAATTGCTTGATGGCTTCCAGTCGAGCTGCGAGGATGGGGTCAGTACAGGAGGGAACGCTAGTAGATAATTTTTGAGATCCGGCCATCTCACAACTCTCACAGGCTGAAAAGTCAAGAGCACACAAGGTCTCAGTGGATTTCCCCATCCAAGAGCGGGCCTAAGAGACGTCGCACGGCTCCCTTGAGCTCGCTGAGGCGAACCGGCTTATCGAAGTACGCTTCGACGCCGATGGCCAAGGCATCGGCTTTCGTCTTGGAATCTCCGAATGACGTCAGCAGAACAATCGGCACCCCTGGAGCAAACGTCCGGAGCCTGGAAATATAATCTAAGCCTCCCGCCGGCATTCGGAGATCCGTGAGAATCAGCGTAGGGCAGGTATCGAGCACCGATCGAAGAGCCTCGTCCCCATCAGCCGCTTCTCGGATGGACACCCCCAGATCA
>CAZPWD010000354.1:0-1997 GCA_964590025.1 uncultured Nitrospira sp. | reverse complement strand
TGAGGGACTCGGGTGTTGGAAGACCCAATCATGATAGGTGGCACGTCCCTCGAAATGCCGGACAGCAGGGGGAAAGTCATGCTGCCGGAATGGCTTCGCGAGGCTCTTGCTTCGGACCCCCATGATGCCGCCTGTCGGCGCCCGAAGATATTCCCATTCTCCATGCCCCATTGGATCAAGATAGACCTTGCGCAAGAAGGGTTTGGGCAATCTCGTGAGATCAACCAATGTCTGGGGATAGACCTCTCCCGGCATCACGCGGCCGGCCTTGATCGTCGCGGAATAAAATGCGAGGGCATTCTGAATCTCGATCCCTTTGGCCAAAAGATCCGCCTCAAGCTCCCGCTGCACGATGACCTTCCATTGTTTCGCTGCAGCGGTCGTGGCAATACCGATGAGGACGATCACGAACATGAGCATGAGGTAGGTCACCCCTCGCTCGTTTCTGACGCGTTGGTGGCAGCTAATGAGCATAAATACGCTAGCAGGCTTCGGAAAAACTGTTTTTGCACGCGAGACTGGCGGGAAAGGCGAGACGAGCGAGACGCGGGGGTTCGATCTCCAAAGTTCGAGGTTTTCGGAACTTCGAACTCCGAACTTCGAACTTCGGGTCGCGCCTTTCCCGCAGGCAAGTCCGCAGTTCCACGGCTGCCCCTCGTTTCACGTTTCACGCCTCACGTTTCACGGTTCCTGCCCAGCCTCCTGCTAAGGCTGCAAGGGAGCTTCTTCGGATAGCAACACCGTATGTTCCACTCGTGACTGGCGGTCTTGCAACGTCACACTTTCTTGCGTGATCGCCTTCACCACGACGTGATCTTCTACAGTTTCTCCGGTCCTGACGACATGGAGGTCATCATTCTTCGTGAGCACAGCCAGTTCGCCCTTTTTCCGCCACCCCTCCTCCATGCGCACAAACCCGAGATAGTGGAATTGTGCTAATCCGGCAAGGACCTCCTGTTGGCGCAGTGCCTGTTCCGCCTCAGGATCGAACTCCGGCTGGTTTGCACGAGCAACCCCCGAGTCATCAGGACGAGGCGGGGCAAAAATATTGCGTGGCAGCGTGAAGGTCATCTCGCGTTGAGTCCGCGCGGCTGCGAGGAGATCGAGCTGCACGTGCAGCCCATCGACTGTTCCGCGGGTTGCCCGGGGCGTGGAAGCAGGGCCACTCACATTCGTCAGCGGCACACGCACAGGCTCTTCCACCGCCAGCCATTCCCAGGCAATAATCCCACCCCAGAGCAGGCCAAGCGCGACCAATGCCGCTATTTTCTTTTGATTCGTCGTCATCATATCTCTGCGCTACTGAATTGCTGGTTTACTAGGGTCGCCTCGAAGGTACGTGGCGATCTTAATGTTGAAGGTCAACGTCTGGTCCTGCTGAGCGTCTGAGCGCACAAGTTCCAAGTCCTCGATGTATACCAGTTCTTCGGCCGTCTCCACGTCATAGAGAAACCGTCGAAGATCCTCGTAACGACCGGTCATCGTACCCTGAAGCACACCCTTACTCGTGTTGGCCACCGGCGTGGGCTCAGTCTTGTAGGAAAGCGCGGGGAGGATCACACGATCACGCTTCGCCTCCTCAGTAATGCCCAGCGCCAAGGGAGCAAAATCCCGTTCAACCGGCAAGCCCGACCAAACCTGCGCAAGATCCTTCCGCGCTTTCTGAGCCTCCTTATGGTGTGTGAATTCTTGACGGGCTTGATTCCATTCCAACTCCAATTTCGCCAGACTCTGCTCGGCCCCATCAATCCCAACGGTGCGGACCGCCCACAAGATTCCGGCCAGCAGCAACACCAACGCGAGCCATGGAATCAAGATCCCGTAGGGTTTTCGCAACTGTTGGAGGATGAAATCCATCATATCGCTCTACCAGACCGCGGAAAAACATTCAGGGCATGCCTGAATTTCACTGGTCTGCACGACTGTGATAACAGGAGGCCACCCCGCAGGATGCTCAAAAAGGCCGTCCAGCAAGGCCGCAGCGAGCTATCCCTTTA
>CAZPWD010000353.1:0-2003 GCA_964590025.1 uncultured Nitrospira sp. | reverse complement strand
GTTGCGCGAGCACGGGGATCGTCCCAGCTACCCCACCTCCTTTTTCAGCATCCTGTTAGAGCGTTTTGGCCCGGTAGGTCAGTAGACGGGGCTGCGTATATTCATCGAAAATCATCTTCGCGCTTTCCCGCTCTTTGTCGGTCGCCAAGGTTGCGAGATATTTCTCCTTGAGCGCCGGTTCGGGCGTCGGAATCAACGCATAGTTCAACACCGCTTCAATCGACGCGGCAGTCGATCCGGCCGGAATTGCGAGAGAGAAAGGGACTTTTCGCGTATGGCCCCCCTGAATGAAGGGATCAGGAATCGGGCCCCGGAGAATTTTGTCGTAAGGCAAACCAAACTGCTTGGTCTCTTCCTTCAGCACCTTGCCCTGCGCATCCTTGGCGGTAATGACCAGGTAGAACTGCTTGAGCACCGGGTCGCCGTCAGGAAAGCTGTGAGGGAGGCTGCCGATTCTCACCAGCGCCGTCCCCTCCACCGCAGAGGCCGACTTGGTGGCTTCAAGATCCACGCGGGGCATCCATTCGGCTTGCAAGTTGCGATTCTTGAGGAGGGTGCCTGGAACCACCACGCCGCGGAACCAGTGCCGACCAATTGCGCGGGTCATGGCGCCGCGCTTCGAAGTGGAACTGCCGGTCGAGGGCTCCATGTGGCAGTCTTGGCAAATCGTCCCCTGCAAGATCTCACCGGCCAGATCTTTCTGCGTCGCATCCTTGACCTTATCGAAGTGGCAGGAGGCGCAATAGTTTGCGCCACGGAACAGTTCAGATTGCGTCGCAGGATGGACGAGATTTTCCTCCGGGTCCGCATAGGGCCCATAGATCATCTTGCCTGGCTCGATCTTGAACGAGGGCGGAGAGTTCGGTGTCTGCTCGACCTGCTTGATCAGATGGCAGGAGGCGCAGCCGATGCCTTCCACTTGCGGCTTGCCGGACAACACCTGGGCTACAATCTTATCGGCATGCTGCGGGAACACGGTGGTCGACGGTACATGACAGGAGAGACAGCGGCGGCGCTCGTCGGTCGTCGGATTGGTCTGCAGCCAGACGCCCAATACCGTGCGGAACACCGGTGACTCCAGCGACGTACCATGCAAAAGCGCGGCATCGACCCGGCCGAAGGTCTTGAGATCTGGCGTCTGTTCGCGCACGCCTTTCCACTCTTCATAGTGCCGATCGTGGCATTGTTTGCAGTCTTCCGATCGAATGAAGATCTTTTCAATCTCCGCAACCCAGTCGGCCGGAACCTGAGCCTCTGCCTTCTGCGCAATGGCGCGGCCATGATACAGGCCAATGACGCCCACAACGAGCGCGAGGAAGAGGCCTGCGGCGATTCGTGGTGAATACCGGATGAGTCGTGACATCTTCAATCCCGTTTACATCCGACGAAATGGAAATTCACCCCCCACCCGACCGGATCGCCTGGATCGGCCGGCTCATAGGTGCCGACGGTGAAGTTACATTCTTTCATCGCGCGCTTGATCGCTCTCCCAAAATCGATCATGTTTCCGATCTCGGTCTTGTCGATTTCCTTGATGATGGATCGGACCTTGATGCCGGCATAGTCGGCGCGCGAGCTCCCGATCACTTCGAACACCGCGACGCCTTGCGCCCGTTCGAGTTTCAATTCTTTTTTAATGTCCTCGTCCACGTCTCCGACGATCACGCCGAATTCCTCACCCAATCGCCCTGCTTCATCCACGGTCATTGGCTTCTGATCCGCCGCACTCACCGGCACCGGCGCGCAACCGGCCAGGGCCCCCATGCACAGGCTGACACACAAGACAAAGGCCCTTCCATTCCGAAGGGCCTTTGTGTACACACCAGCTGAATTGCTTCGAACACCCTCCAACGTCCGTGCCTCTCATCCGAACAGGTACTGTCATTCACCAAGAAGCTAGCAGGCTGTCAAAGAACTATTTTAACACGCGAGAACTTCGATGGTCCGACTGTGCGGCACAACGGAAGGACACTCCCGCAGGATGCTCAAAAAGGCCGTCCAGC
>CAZPWD010000352.1:0-2038 GCA_964590025.1 uncultured Nitrospira sp. | reverse complement strand
GAAAAACGACCAGATCCGGAAGAAGCGTGCACACGAGCAAGAGAGCAAACACATAACGGAACGTGTCCAGGGCTTCACGTCCCGGTATCGCACGCGCTCTTGCCATGGGACACCCCCCTCAACGTTATGCCCGCATCTATCCTTCGACGATGTCTGGCTTCGTGCTTTGTACAAATGCGACGACCTCGTCACGTTCGGCCTGCGGGACTCGAAAGGTTTCTAGAGTGGCGTTGAGGTGTCCCAAGAAGGCCGACCAATCGCTTTCACTGATTTTCATCCCTGTGTGGGAGGTCTTCATATCTCGTCCGGTGTAGTACAAAGGACCGCCTGCACTCGAACAGAGAAAGTCAATCAGGAGCTGCTTTTCCCGCTTGAGGCCATCCTCTCCTCGATGCTGCCAGAAGCGAGCCAGTTGCGAATCCGCTTGTAAGCGGGGCAACAGGTCGTTGGCAACCGCAGAGATGGCGTCATAGCCGCCAAGACGTTCATAGAGTGTTCTCTTACTCATTGCCTTATCTCCTTCTGGTTAGTTTAGAAATGGGCATAACTAGAATTAGACAGAACTGTCTAATACCCCAAAGACTGCGGTCCGTTGCGGCCTATTTCGTCGAACCTGGATCGTTCTCCCCGTCAGTTTTCAGTCCCATTTTCCTTTCCCCAAGCGATGGTTCCGTGTAAAACCCCAGGTCTTCCACGGACTCAAGGGGGATCCACGGGCCCTCAAACACCCCTTCCACCTCGATTCAAGGCGTGGGTGTAGATTATTGCTCAGTCCGTGGTGTGCTCGGCGTCTGTAGTGTATCGGTGACGCGGAGCTCGCTCACGCGGAGGCTACCCACCACGAGCTCGTCGATCTCGAGCCGTTGGATTCGTGAGCGGCCAATGACGAGCCGACCAATGGCAAGTGCACCGATGGCCAGAGCACCAATCGCCAATGCGCCCACGGCAAATGCTCCCACGGCCTGTGCACCTATCGCCAGCGCCCGAACACGCGTGGGCACCAAGTTGTTTGACGCCGAGTCGAGCTGGCCGGTATCCGGCTGGTGTTCTATGGATGCGTCTTTATGCAGAGGCATGACAAGCCTCTCTGATGCTGAAGCTCTTGTGATCGACGGATCTCATCGTGACGTATGGTTTCCACTAGATGTCTCTCTCTCCCGTCGGCTCCCCCGGAAGCTGCGCCCCATGCCACACCGCAACAACCCAGACCGTCTTCCCCTTGACTCGATAGAAGAAGCGGTAGGGGGCAAGTAGGAGCTCACGGTGGGGTAGCTCGGGAAACTCCGGGATTACCCGCCCGGACTCAGGGAATTTCTCAAGCCTTCGCAAGGTTGACTCGGCCCGCTTTCGAAGACGTGTCGCTGCGGGGGGACTGTCTTGACGGATATAGGCTAGTGCCGATAGGAACTGGGTCCGAGCCGAAGGAGTAAAGCGGACTTTCACAGATTAGTCTTCGGCCAGAAGCGCATCCGCGTCCGCAAGGATCGCGTCGAGATCAAATCCTTTTCCGGCTGCAATCTCCTTGTCCCCGCGCGCCAAGAGACGAAGGAGCTGCAGGTCGTGCTCCCTTCGCTCATAAGCCTCCGTGCTCAGCAGGACTGCCGCCGCTCGGCCGCGCTGGGTGATCACGACAGGGTGCTTGGAGGACCGGACACGCCTCAGGACACTGGCGGCATCCTGCCGAAGATCAGTCACTGGAATGATGTTGAGGACCTTAGCCATCAACCTCACCTCCTATCATACGTTTAAGCGTATCATCAACAGACTATGTCAGCAAGACGAATCCGGTATCCATCAGGTTATCGTGCGTCCGATGTGAAGCCCATCATCTGCCGGTCGCTTCGCGCCTCGCGACTGAATGGCCGCTTCCTATTGGTAGTCCGTGATTTCGACATCGTCCGCATAGCCGCTCTCCCATGCTAAGTTTCTAGAGGAGTGGTGTAGATACCGGGGGTGGAATCGGGTATTTCAATTGCGCCGACTGCCTTGGTGTAGAAGTCTTTTGGACCGACGCCCCCGATGATCGCATAGGCATAGC
>CAZPWD010000351.1:0-2042 GCA_964590025.1 uncultured Nitrospira sp. | reverse complement strand
TTCGTCTTAATCTGCGTCACGCGCTCGGCCAATTCCTCATCAGCATCGGATTCTCCAGCATAGAGCAGATGCCGAAGCGAAATATGGCGGACTTCGCAGCCGCATTGCCGCAGATCGTTCACCAGGAGCCGCCCCCTCGTCTCCCGATCTTGCTTCTCGACCGGAATGCCCATTCTCTCGAGCAGGGAGCGGCGAGATTCGATCAACATGGCATCCGTGGCATCGAGCGCATTGGTGTCGACGAAATAGTCGATGAAGGACCGACTGGACTGCTTCGAGTCGAGCTCAGCATGATCGCTCAATGGCGTGGCATCGATGACGATAATGACACATCCCTTGGGAAACAGCCGATCGAGCGACGTGCCTAAAATGTTCAGATTGATGTATTGGGTGATCGCCTGCACGCCTAGATTATCGATGGGACCGCCGTCATAGAGGTGCAAGAACTGCATCGGCTCCATATACCACTGCAGGGTCACGTCCTGGAATACGCCGGGAAATGCGGATGACGCATTCACGGCATTGGCGACGTGATAGGGGGCGAGCACAGAATGGAGCATGGCGAAGCGTTCATCCGTAAACGTGAACCGGGTGTGATCGTTATGGACGGTCGAATTGAGCAAGATTTTCGGATGCGGCCGAAGGTCTGCAAAGGTGGCGTCGTGGTACAGGCGGTTGTTGAAGACTTGCACCATAATATCTGAGCGGGTGAAGTCGGACAGCCAATAGCGAAAGATGTTCTGCGGTAGAAACCACCGGCGAATCCAACTGCTCTGAAAATCGTAGCCCAATGCCTCGCGAACCGCCGGCTCGGTAAATGCACCAGCCTTGTCTCCGAGTCCGTAGTACACGGCCGGGAGCGTTCCACCGGACACGCCTGAAATCACATCGACTTGTTCCAGCAAACCCCGCTGTTGGAGTTCCAGCATGACGGCGGCGCCGAAGTTGGCGGCTCGACTCCCGCCACCCGAGATGGCCAGCGCGACAAACCGGTCGTCCTTCGATTCGAGTTCGGTCAACTTCCATGAGCCGGCTGTGTCGGGCACCGGCGTGTCGGCGGGCCACGGCTGATTCCATCCTGGCCGCCAGTGACCTGGCAGAATAGAGCATCCGCCGATCCCCACAAGCAGGCATGCAATCCACGCGATGGCGAGGAGTTTACAGCAGCGAAAGATTCTGCTGCGCATTTTTTCCTTTGATTGACACGGGAGGTCGGACAGCATGGACGCCTCTCAGGGAAGCCAATTGTAGGAGGCGCGAAGAGAACGCGCAAGCGAGATTGCGTGGATCACGTGATGAAATACGTGTATTTTTTACGTCGCCAGTTACCTGGTTAGTCGGTGCTAGTCCAGATGAGGGCGGGATCGGACACTGCGCGTAACTTTCTCACCCGCCCCACCTGCGATTGCCTCGCAATCGATTTCCCGAGACGTGCCCTTTACCCAAGCGAACACCTCCTCTCCTCATCTCACATTTTTAGAGGGATGTGATCGGCCTGAGCGAGCGTGACCGGAGGAGCGAGGCATCCGCCGAGGTTTGACCAGGAAGGAAAGCTGGAACTGACCGAGACACCACGGTCGGTAGACCGTGACGGAGGGAATTCCAGAAGGCTTCCACCTGGTCAGACCCGGAAGGATCGCTACGGGAGGTCGGTGAGCGAAGGCCGAATGCATCCCTCTTCTCTCAATCTTCCTTATCTTCCACCCCCCAACTTGTGAGCACCACCTCCCTGCCCTTCGCTGAGCGGAGATGTTCCGCGACCCGCAATCCGATCAAAGCCTTTCCCATTTTGTCAGGGGGATATTCTTCGAGGAATTCGGTCGAGACGACCGCATCACGCGGCCCGCCGTCGCCGTCGGCTTCGACCCGAAACACCTGCGCTATTCTGCCGGCGTCGTATGAATCACGAATCGAGGCGCCTGGGAACTGTTGCTCAAAATAACCCCGCACCGCGGCCAGCTTTTCCAGTTCTTCTTCTGTATTCGCATCCGATCCCCACGCCATGGCCTGCCCTCCTCTGTATTCTGATGGTCGCAATCTTT
>CAZPWD010000350.1:0-2046 GCA_964590025.1 uncultured Nitrospira sp. | reverse complement strand
TCGGCTCCGCTCCATTATTTCATGATCGCGCCGAGCCGCACCCCTCTATATAATGAGATGAAGCAACGGTACGCCTTTTACAAGGGGACGACTCTGTGGTCCGCCAATTCAGCTATATTCTCCTCGCCGCAGTGCTGAGCGGTGTCTTCGGCCAGTTCGCATGGGCCGATGAGCGCCCGACACCGAAGAGCTTGTGGCAGACAGTCCTTACTCCTCCCGCCGCTGATCAGCCACTGACACCGCGGAGGCCATGGGTGCTCCGCGATCGGGAGATCGCCCTCGATCTCCCACTGCTTCAAGTCTTGAAGGATGCCGGCGCTAGACCCCATCCCCGGATAACCATTGAACTATTTGATGGCGCCAACCACGAGCTGGATATCACGTCGACGATCTCCCGTAGCAACGATAGCGCTATCATCCGTGGCACGTTCAAACCGCCTTCGAGGGGAGACTTTACCTTTGTCGTCAACGGCTCGCTCCTTGTAGGAACCATCCAACTGGGCGATCGCCTCTACAAGACCGAGCACATCGCCAACGGACGACTGCGGCTTCTCGAAATCGATCCCGAAAAAATGCCGCCGGATTGACCCTTCCCCCTATCCATCCATGGCGATTCCCCGCGCTCTATGCCACACTGCTCCATGCCTTGGCAACCGACACTTTGGACAATTGGCCATTCGACCAGACCGATCGATGAGTTCACCAATTTCTTGCGCGTGCATGAGATCCGCCTCCTCGTGGACGTCCGAACGATTCCACGCTCACGATTCAATCCGCAATTCAATACGGACACGTTGGCCGAGAGCCTAAAAGAAGCCGGACTCCTCTCTCTCCACATACCGGCGCTTGGGGGTCTTCGAAAGGCTCGGAAGGATTCGATTAACAACGGATGGCGCAACGCCAGTTTTCGCGGGTATGCCGACTTCATGCAGACGGAGGAATTCCAAAGAGCCCTTGAAGAGCTTATGGCGTATGGCACGGACATGAAGACGGCGATTATGTGCGCCGAGGCTGTCCCTTGGCGCTGCCACCGCTCGCTGATTGCCGATGCGCTGGTGAGCAAAGGCTGGGAAGTACGGCACATCATGTCTGCCGAGAAAGCCTCCCCGCACGTCCTCACGTCATTTGCCCATTTCGAGAAGGGCACGGTGACCTATCCAAAACCGACCGACTCCCCTTCGTTGTTCTAACAGGCTGCAGAAAAACTCAGTTTATACACAATACACCGTTGGAATCTTACATGCCGGTGCCGAGTCAACATAGCCTCAGGAAGGTCAAAATGTCCGTCCAGCAAGGCTGCAGTGAGCGAAGAGGCGAGGCGTACGCTTCGGTACGTTGAGCCTCTGAGCGATGCGAGAACGCCGCTGGCGGATTTTTTCAGCATCCTGCTAACCGAGTGTGCCGATGTACCCACTCCTGGCCAATCTGGTTCTCATTGTTCACCTAGCTTTCGTGGTCTTCGTCCTGTGCGGTGGGCTGCTTGTGCTGAGGTGGCGGTGGATCGCGTGGCTGCACGTGCCGGCAATCGCCTGGGGCGCTTTCGTGGAATTCAGCGGCTGGATCTGCCCACTCACGCCGCTGGAGAATTGGTTGCGTGCACAGGGTGGCGATATCTCCTATAGATCCGACTTCATCGCACAGTATCTGCTGCCGGTGCTCTACCCTGGGGACCTGACACGAGACCTTCAGTTGCTGTTGGGCACAGTGGTGATCGTCCTCAATGCCGCCGTCTATTGGTGGCTCTGGCAAATGCAGGCGCGTGGTGCTTCTCGGATTCAATAGGGTTCAGTCGCGCGGGCGAATGTAACCGGTCTCCTATCAAAGCAATGTCGGACAGGCTCCTAGAGACTCAGGATTGGGCTCCGCTATTGGGCCCGTGCAAGGGGTCCCGCCTCCCCGCTTACGCGTGACGGGGAACCAAGTGAAAAACGGAGTTGACGTACCGGCAGGGAGTTGATACATGGACAGTCCTGCATATTTTCATTCGCCTATGAGGACGCTATGCCAATAGATGAGATTACCCAAAAGGTCAGCGATCGCTATGCT
>CAZPWD010000349.1:0-2057 GCA_964590025.1 uncultured Nitrospira sp. | reverse complement strand
CTGAGCATTATACTCTTCTGCTGACAGTGGTGGAACTGCTTGCAGGTACTAACCGTCGGCGCTCCGACGCCATCGACCTGCTTACGAAGATCATGAAGATCTACTCCGAGGAAATGCAGTGGGCGCGCTGAGGGTACCCGCACGCGGGGTCAAGCTGAGGTCATCTTATCGGCCTACCTTAGCCTAATGACAAAGCTCAGCCGCGCCGTTCTAACGGCGTCGGCTGGAGCGACCTGTTGGACGATCTCATTTCTTGAAAAGGTCGCTGTGCGTGCCGGTTCGTTCAAGCCGAAGCGAGTCTTTATCTGTAGTATAAATCAAGATCCAGTCGGCTTCAATGTGGCAGTCGCGCGACGGCTGCCACGGTCCGATAAGTGGATGGTCTCTGTGGTGTGCTGGAAGCGGAGTGCCCTCGGCCAGAAGCTCGACAACCTCCTGCAGCTTGTGCAGGTCTTCCCCTCGTTTCCGCATGCGCTTGATATCCCGGGAAAACTGCCTGGTCTGCGAGACCTTCTTCATTTCTCCCAATTCTTGAACATTGCCTCTAAAGACTCGTATTCCTGAACGTGTTCGCCGCGACGGCTCTTCTCCAGGGTGGACGCCGTCAGCTCGTTCGGAATCGCGACCGGGAAAGGCAATCCGCCACGGAGGGATATCTGCCGGTAGAAGATACGGATCGCCTCCGTGGGAGTAAGGCCAAGCTTGCGAAGGACCCCTTCGGCCTTTTGCTTTGTTTGCGGTTCAATGCGCGCGTGGACGACTGCTGTTTTCATAATCCTATTGTGTCACATTCGCAACACAGATGCAAGATGTTTTTATCTCATCTCTATTTTCTCATTTTCGTCCAACGGATTGCCGATAAGCTGCGGGCGCCGTAGGCGACCGTCAGCTTCATCGGCTTGTTAGGCGGCTCATACGACGACGCTCCACTAGCATGGATGCTGCCACGCCCGTTGCAAGGATCGCGAGTATCACAGCCAGCAAGTACAAGTTGAAGTGCTTCCCGAGCGCGAGTTTCAGCCATTCGGCAAGCAACATCTTCACGCCGACTACCATCAGGACCAGCGCGAGCGAGACCTTCAGGTATCGGAACTTATTCACCATGTCGGCCAGCGCAAAGTAGAGCGATCGCAGACCGAGAATCGCAAACACGTTGCTGGTGAACACCAAGAAAGGGTCGCCCGTGATGGCGAAGATGGCCGGGATCGAGTCGACGGCAAAGATCAAATCGGTCGTCTCGACCATGACGAGCGCCAGCGCCAGGGGCGTCAGGAGCAGGGTTTCCGGCCGAGCCTTGTCCACCACCTCGTCCGGGACCCTGGGCGCACCGGGGACCTCGCTCTCGTATGACGCGGGTGCACCCGCACGAACCACAAAGTGCTGACCGTGGAACCTGGCGGTCACCGGGAACAAGCGGCGCGTCAACCGAACAACGATGTTCTTGTTCGGATCAGTGTGATCTGTCTTGAGAAAGAGCATCTTGATCGCCGTCAGGATCAAGAAGACGGCGAAGAGGTACAGAACCCAGTGGAACTCGGCGATCAGCTTCGCTCCGACACCGATCATCGCACCGCGCAGAAACAGAGCGCCGAGGATACCCCAGAACAGCACGCGGTGCTGGTAGAGCGGCGGCACCGCGAAGAAGCCGAAGATCATCGCGATCACGAAGATGTTGTCCACGCTGAGGGACTTCTCGACGACGTAGCCGGTCAGGTACTTCTCCGTTGCCGTTGCGCCGCCGTTCGTCAGCCCATCGACCGCGTCCACCATGGTGCCAAGGCCGAACCACTGGCCCTCGTAGGCGAAGTACACGAACACGGAGAACGACAACCCCATGGCTACCCACACGGCCGACCAAGCAAGTGCCTCCTTGACGCTGACGACGTGGGCCTTGCGGTGAAAGACGCCCAGGTCAAGTGCCAGCATCAGTATAACAAACGCTATGAATGCTATCCAGATCCACATCACTCGTCGTCTGCCTCTGTCATGGATTTGAGCCGTCTAATCGGGATAGGGAGGAGCCTCGCGGCTCCTCTCCTCCCACACCACCGCACATA
>CAZPWD010000348.1:0-2089 GCA_964590025.1 uncultured Nitrospira sp. | reverse complement strand
AAGATGGGATCTGCGTCCAGCACCGCCTTCAACGATTCTGCTCCGATGAAGAATTGCCAGATGTCCGGAGTCTGCCCGGGAATTTCAGCAAACCATCGTTTGGCTTCCGTCAGTCGCTCCAAGAGCGCCTGATTGTCCCGGTCCGGGGTAAACAGCAAACTGTAGGCTTTGGTGTATTCGGCCATGAATTTATCGAGCGGCAGGTCGGCGAGCGTGAGCGCCTCGTCGGCATCCTGATAGGCGACCCGAATATCTGAGTCGTCAAGGACGCGGTTCCAAGCCACTTTGTTGATGCGGGACCAGGCCAGTTGGAGCAGGGCTTCGGCTCTGCCGGCTCTTCGTTGAGCCGGGATGGCTTTGACCAAGGATTGGTGGGTTGCGATCGCGGCTTCTTGATCGTTGTTCCATCGATAGGCCACGCCTAACCGAAAGAGGTTATCGAGTTGTTCTGGCCGTACCACGGCCAAGGTTCGCATGGCTGAGAGCATGCGGTACAGGTAGTCGGCGGTCGTCGGTTTGTCGAACCCACCCATCTCCATCCCCAGCGATAGGTCCATGCGCGTCGCTTGGGCGTAGATGTTCCAAAAATGCTCGTTCACCACCAAGGCAAGCGCCGGATCCCTCACCGTGAGTTTGTGGAACGGGAAGGCCTCGCGCAGGACAATGGCATAGAGGTGTCGGCTCAGTACCATGAGGGCCTCGGCCTGATTGGGATCAATGATGAGCACACGGTTCAACATGGCCACGCGGTCACGCAGTTCCGGGAAGGTGGCCGCACGAGCTGCCCCGGCGGTCAAAAGGCCCGGGACGTCCGTCGGCCCCCACCAGACCAGCGAGTCGGGGAGGGCACGACTGGTTTCCGTGACAAACGGAATTTTCTCCTGGATGCCGCTGCCGGAGACGGCACCGCTGGTGACGGGAAGGTTCACGACCGCCCTGTTGCCCACGAAGCCGTGTTTCTTCAGCCCGGAGAGGACAACCCACTGGGTGGTGATTTCCTTCAGCGCGCGCCTGGCCCGCTTAATCGTACTGGTCCATTTGACTGAACCAGCTGCGTAGGTCAACGGGGCCGTGAGGGGATCCTGGTAACTGACGGACAATTTCACCAAGGTGGTCGGCACCGCCACGGTCGGGCCATTCGGTCGAAGACGGAACGAGGCCGAAGGGAGCGACACGCTTCCGACAATGTGAGTATGAAATCCGGTTCCCGGCGGCGAAAGACCCAGCGAGTCGGTCACGAAGGCCGAGGCGGGGTAGCGGTTCAAGTCTTCACTGAAAAAGACAAGTTCGCCATTACTGGGCCACAAGACCTCCATGCCCACATCGCTCCTGACGAGGGTGGAGGCATGGGCCTCTCGCAGGCGCTGCCAGCAGGAGTCGTAGACGAGGTCGGAGTCGGCCGGATAGGTCTTGATGCCATGTGGAGCTGCGGCCACGAGGGGATATTGACAGGCGAAGTCGAGCTGGCCGACGTCCACCTTGTATCCCGCTCCCATGGCTTCGACGTAATGCAGAGCCGTCGCCTCAGCAGAGGTGACGGCCTGCTTTGCCTTCTTTGCAGCAGCAGCTGCAAATGCCGATGAGGCCTCGATCAGGGTTATCGCAGTGACAATCGACAGGGTTCCTGCGAGGAACAAGGTTGTGAACCAGCCTCGTTGGAGGATCTTCAGGCGCATTATGTCGTAGGCTCCTAGTCTGAAGGACGAAAAGAAGTCGGTAATGTACCATGCTGCTTTGAGGACCTGAAGGGGGCCAGGGAAGCCGATTCACCGGCTAGCAGGCTGTTGAAAAAGTCGCTCTTGAAACCGGCGAAACGTATCTTGGAGGATAAGAGCGTGTGGCTGATGGCTTATAGCCTATAGCTGAAGGTAAGGACGATCCCGTTAGTTTTTCTGGACCATACGCTATCAGCTATACGCCATATGCTCTTGGTCTTATGAGCGACATGCGAAGACGACGCCCTATCTCATTGCTATTCGACCACGATCACGCCCTTCATGTCATGACCCGGCATGTCGCACAGGTAAGAGAAGCTTCCGGTACGTGCCGGCGTGAACTGAAACTCAACCAGGCCCTCAGGCGGGATGAT
>CAZPWD010000347.1:0-2095 GCA_964590025.1 uncultured Nitrospira sp. | reverse complement strand
AGGATCGGCACCTTCCAGGCTTTCTGCATCGTGACCACTGCGCCGATTGATCCGCCTTCGCGGATGAACGCCGGTTCTTTCCCAAACCCAGCCTTCGCCGCCCGCTTCACCGCTTCGACATAGGGTCCCTCAAACAGTCCTTTGAACGGCTGAAGCATCCCTTCCCGTTCGACTTTCATGTTCGGATTCAGCTTCGCCACGTGGCGCTTGAGCAAGGCAAAAACCTTCTCCGGAGTTTGATTGGGCACCAACCGCATACTCACTTTGAGTTCGCCATGGCCCGGCACGACCGTCTTCACCCCGGGCCCGTGATAGCCGCCGATCAGGCCATGCACCTCAAACGTCGGCGCGGCCCAAATCCGGCGCATGATCTCGGCGGGATCCTGCGTGCGCAGCGTCTGAAATCCATAGGCCTGCTTGAAGCTCTTGACCTGAAAACCTGACGCAAGGAAGCTCTTGATCTCCGCTTTGGTCGGTTCGACCACATCCTGATAGAATCCGGGAATCTTCACCTTGCCGGTCTTGGCATCGACGCAGGCTTGTGCCACTTCAATCAGTTCCGCGAGCGGATTACGCGCGGCGCCTCCGGTCAAACCAGAATGGGCGTCTTTCGTTCCAGTACGAAGCGTGAGGCGCGCGCCCAGCAGACCTCGCAGACCATAGGGCATGGCAGGCTTCCCTTTCGCGATCCAGATGGTGTCCGACACCACGACTGAGTCCGGTCGAGGAATAGCCGTTCGGTTCTTCAGCCCAGCCGAAAAATTCGGACTGCCGATTTCCTCTTCCAGTTCCCAGAGAAACCGAACATTGATTGGTACTCCTTGCTCGATTGCGTACCGTGCGCCGAACAGGGCCGAGAGTGCCGGACCCTTGTCATCCGTCGCGCCACGGCCGTGATACATACCGTTCTCGTTCTTGAACACAAAGGGTGCCTGCTTCCATTCCGGCTCCTGCGCCGGTTGCACATCCATATGGTTGTAGATGGTGACCGTCGGATAATGGGCTCCGGTCATCCAGCCGCCGGACAGGATCGGATAGCCGCCGGTCTCCACAATCTGGGCCTCAGCCCCCAGGTCCGTGAGGACCTGCCGTGCGAAGTCCGCCATACGCCGGATATCGATGGCCTTGGCCGGGTCCATGCTAATCGAAGGAATCTCCACCATCTGGCCCAGCAGATCTTCGAACCGTCGGCGGCTGTCTGTGACGTAGCGTTCAAGGCTCGCGCGATCGATCATGGATGATTCTCCAGGAAAGGTCGGCGGATTATAACGAGTTCGTCGAGGGGGAGGAAGGGACTTCTGCGACGACCTTCTGTAAAATAGAACCGTGACACACCGCAGCGCATCTCGTGCACGAACGTTGGTGAGTCTCCTCGCCGTCCTCTGGCTAGGGTGGACTGTGGTCGGCTCTTCCTGTGCCTCAGCCGCGGAGCCCATCACCATTCGCGAGATCGTCGACGAGCCGAAGTCGTTTCATTTGAAACAGGTCACGTTGCGGGGCACTGTTCGCAATGTGACGCCGCTCGATCCCTACAAGCTCCCGGCCGGCACGATGTGCTACGGCGCCTATTTGTTCTACCTGGAAGACGAGACATCCTCGATCAACGTCGCGGTCTTTGGACTCTGTGGGGTCCCGACCGTCAAAGACCCCGATATCGAAGACGGGCAACGGATTGAACTCACTGCCACGATCCAGTCGCCGAGTCACGGGGGCTACTATTTGAGTTTTCAAGGGGTGAAGGTGGTGGGAGAGCGAGAAGGCGTCATTCAGGCGGTGGCGGATCGAATCACCCCGCTAGCCGAATAAATGGGAACGCAAACGATGACCGTTCCGACTTGCCATACGGCGGCAACAAGAATTGGCTGGATCGGCACCGGCGTGATGGGCTCATCGCTGTGTGGCCATCTGTTACAAGCAGGATACCGCATCACCTTACAGGGCCGCACGAAAGCCAAAACCAATCCTCTGCTCGACCTCAGCGCGACGTGGGCCGAGAACCCACGCGCGGTTAAGGTGAGAGCCGGCGGTAGTGTTTCAGAAGCAGCAGCCCGCCCCAAGCGAATGAGGCCAGCATCAGGAGAATGCCGAGGTTGTA
>CAZPWD010000346.1:0-2116 GCA_964590025.1 uncultured Nitrospira sp. | reverse complement strand
CCTTTAACGCTCATCCGGTGAGGTGAGCAAGGAGCCTGGGATGATGTGCCGAGACCTGTGTGTCTGTGGAATGAGCCACCTTCTTACCCGCCTGGGGTAGGGAGGTTTTTTTATGCCCGCTAGAAGACGTGAAACGTGAAAGGTGAAACGTTAGACGTAAAATATGAAGCGTGAGACGTGAAGCGTATGGATGTCGTGCGATGAGTACGAGGCGATGATGACGACACGAGTAGATCGGCCACAAGAACGGCTGGTGATGGATGCGGGGGACATCGCCCGGGCGGTGACCCGCATTGCCCATGAAATTCTCGAACGGAATAAGGGCGTACAGGCGCTGGCGCTGGTCGGGATTCGAACCGGGGGAGTGCATCTGGCCCATCGACTGGTGAGGCGTATCCAAGAGATTGAAGCGGCGTCTGTGCCGATCGGCGAATTGGACATTACTCTCTATCGGGACGACCTCTCCTTGCGGAAGGAGCAACCGATTCTCCGCAAGACGTCGGTTCCGTTTGATATTTCCGCCAAGATCATTGTGTTGGTCGATGACGTGCTGTTTACGGGCCGAACCATTCGCGCAGCGATGGATGGGTTGATCGATCTGGGACGACCGGCAGAAATCCAACTTGCCGTCTTGGTCGACCGAGGTCATCGTCAGTTGCCGATCAAGGCGACGTATATCGGGAAAAATATTCCGACGTCACGGGAAGAAAAGATCCAGGTGCTCTTGGAAGAAGAAGGCGAAGATGATCGGGTGGTGATCTTCAAGGGCTAGCCCGCATGAGTCATGCGGGCTAAGGTGGAGGGAACGATGAGTCTCAAACGCAAAGACCTCTTGAGCCTAGCCCCTCTGTCGGTGGATGAGATCCGGTTGATCTTACAGACGGCCGATTCGTTCAAGGAAGTGACCGGTCGGGAAATCAAGAAGGTCCCGGCTCTCCGGGGGCGCACCGTGGTGAATCTGTTCTTTGAGCCCAGCACCAGGACACGCACCTCGTTCGAGTTGGCGGCGAAACGGCTGAGCGCAGATGTGATCAACTTCTCGCCATCGTCGAGCAGCATGGTCAAAGGGGAAACCTTGCTCGATACGGCGCGCAATATCGAGGCGATGCAGGCGGATATTATCGTCTTGCGTCACCCCTCGGCCGGTGCGGCCGAGGCCCTGGCCCTCGGGGTGAAGTCTTCCGTGATCAATGCGGGAGACGGGTGGCATGAGCATCCGACGCAAGCCCTCTTGGATCTGTATACGATTCGCGAGCGTGGATTGTCGTTCGAGGGGCTTCGGGTGGCAATCGTCGGAGATGTCGCCCATAGCCGTGTGGCGCGTTCGAACATTCACGCGCTCGTGAAGTTGGGGGCGGAAGTTCGGGTGGTAGGGCCGCCGACGATGATGCCCTGGGGGGTGGATAAACTGGGCGCGCGCGTCTACTACAATCTCGACGAGGCGCTGCGCGGCGTGCAGGTCATCATGATGTTGCGATTGCAGCTCGAACGGCAGGGGATTGCGCTGTTTCCGACCATCCGCGAATATGTGCGGCTCTACGGGTTGACGGCCGAGCGGGTCGAGTTGGCCGAGCCTGGGGCGATTGTGATGCATCCAGGCCCGATCAATCGCGGGGTCGAGATTGCTCCGGAGGTGGCCGATAGTTTGTCGTCAGTGATTCTGGAACAGGTCGCAAACGGCGTGGCCGTTCGGATGGGTATTCTCTATCTCTTGTCGGGTAATAATTGAATGGTCATTATGCAGGTAGATAGGCTGAAGGCGTTTAGGGGTCAAGCATGCGTGATCACACACAACTTCGGGCATTTGAGTTGGCTGATGAAGTCGTCATGTTGGTGTATCGGACAACCACAGGGTTTCCAAAAGAAGAGTTGTTTGGCCTGACGTCTCAAATACGGCGGGCAGCAGTGTCAGTTCCTTCTAATATCGTGGAGGGTTGTGCTCGTGATAGTGAGGCAGAGTATCTCAGATTTCTCAATATCGCCTTCGGGTCATTGAGGGAACTACACTATCAATTAAGTTTGTCGAAGCGCTTGGGCTTCTTGCGCAACGAGGATTCATCGCTGCTTGAACCCAAGGTCGTAGAAACCGAGAAGGTGTTGAATGGCTTGATTCGTG
>CAZPWD010000345.1:0-2127 GCA_964590025.1 uncultured Nitrospira sp. | reverse complement strand
CTAGGCATCCCGTGCCAGTTATGCTACAAACCTGCCGAAGGATTGTCGGACTCGTTCGAAGGTTGTTCACATGACGATGGGGCAGCGTTCAACATCCCCCGCGCGATTGACCCTGGCGGGAATCTTATGCAGCCTGGCCGTGACCGGCTGCCTCTCCCCCATCACGCTGAATCGCGCAGTGACGACCTATGATGAGGCGATCACGGATGCCATCTCCAAACAACTGCTCATCAACATCGCCCGCGCCCATCAGCATCAACCGATTCACTTTACCGGCGTCTCGAATATCGCCGCGACATTCGATTTCCGTGTCAACGCCGGTGCCGTTCCGGCACTCACGGGAGAGGCCAGCAGGGCGCTCATGCCGATCTTCGGCGGCAGCGTGGCGGAGAACCCCACCATCAGTATCGCGCCGATCGAAGGGGAAGAGTTCACCAAGCGGCTCTTGACCCCCTTTCAGGAAACCAAGTTCCTCCTCCTCCTCCGGCAGCGGTACGACATCGATCTGTTGCTCCGGCTTATGGGGCAGGAACTGCGGGTCAGGGAGAATGGCCAGGAGATCGCCTACCGCAATACGCCGGCAGACCGGACAGGCTACGAGGTGTTCCGCCGGGTGGTGACGCACCTCTCGGCCATTCAGGACCAGAATCAGCTCCATGCTGAACCGCTCGTCTACAGTCGGACCTGGACCATTCCCGCCAACTCGGTCACAGCCGAAGGCTTTCAGGCGTTACAGAAAGAGTATCTCGTGACCTACAGCCAGAAAGACAACAGCTACATCCTTCAAAAAAAAATCACGGGACAAGTTCTCATCACCAACTATGACCCCAATACGCTCTCACCAGACGAGCGGGCCCGGTTGATCGACGAAACAGAGGAAGGGCAGCTCAACGATGTCTCCTTCGACATCCGCCCAGGGCACGTCGGAGGGGAATACCCCATCAAGGGAGATTTCCGGCTGCGGAGCTTCAATACCATTCTCAACTTTCTGGGCCGATCGCTTGAAGAAGACCCCGAATACCACGTCGAGAAGGATCCGCGGACCCAGGCGGTCCTCGAAAATCCCGTCCACATCATGGAACTCCTGCTGTCGGATGGAGCTCCCTCGGGAGCCGACTTGTCGATTCAGTCCCACGGAAAATATTACTCCGTGAACACCACGGGCCCGCTGGCACGCTGGAACCGCGAGGCCTTCCAAATGCTGTATCTATTGTTCCAGATGACCGTCAGCGAAGTGCCTCGCGTCGGAGTCCCCAGCATCACCATTGCAAAGTGATACGGCCACAGTCACCTGATTCCGGTGCACAGCCCCGTACCCAAGGATCACCACAGCGACCGTGGCATCGAACAGCCGGCACGCGGACGAGTCAATCAGTACAGTGCAATGTCCCTGCTTTCTGTCTGCTGCCCTCCCGACGACGTGAACACGGTGTTTCCGATTGCCTTCACCGATGATCCTGAACGGACAGGGCTGCCTCAATCATTGAATTTCAAGTACGCAAAATCACGAGCAAAAGGACTATCGCCATGGCTTCCAGCTGGGCACCGCATCTGCATACTCTCCTTAGTGGGAGCTCTGGCAAACGTCCCGCGGCAACAACGCAGAAAAGAGCCAACCGATGGTGGTCCGACAACATCCCCGATTCCAAGCGACTTTTTCCGGCACCCTCGTCCATCAGAGTCACGTCCATCCGATTGACAAAGCGCTGGATCTATCGCGCAAAGGCTGTCGGCTTGAAAGCCCCTTTCGAGCCTCCGCCGGTATGAAAGTGGATCTCCTGCTCTTCATCCCTGAAGATAAGACCCCGATCCTCATTCAAGGCGCCGTCGTACGCTGGACCGGGGCACACGGGATCGGTATCGAGTTCCAGTCCCTCGCCTCGCCCCATCAGGAACGGTTGGACTGCACTCTCCGGCAGCTCGAAGCCACAGCCGGTCGCAGCTAACACCACACCGATAAGACAGCTCATAAACACATCCCGCGCGCGCAGGCGAGTAAAATCGGCTCCTGCCACTCATTTTTTCCTACGCGTAAGAATACCTGAAACCACCGAGGGAGGGAGCTAGAAACGAGACAACAATCACCCTAGGCGCGCGAGCGAGGCGAAATGGTTCCTGACAGCTGTT
>CAZPWD010000344.1:0-2130 GCA_964590025.1 uncultured Nitrospira sp. | reverse complement strand
GCGTGGGTGGCGACAGGCTTAACGCTCTTCATCTTCACTTTCCTGTACAAGGACAATCCGCTCTTCAAGCTGGCGGAGAATCTCTACGTCGGCGTGTCTGTCGGCTATACCATCGTCAAGACTTACGACACCGTGGTCGTGCAGCTCATCTGGAAGCCGATTGTTGAGAACAAGGAGTGGGCACTGTTGATTCCGGTCGCCATCGGGACGCTCATGCTCACGCGCTATGTACCGAAGGCGGCCTGGCTGTCACGTTATGCGTTCGCCTTCATTGTGGGCGTCGGGTCTGGGCTCGCCATCCCACGGACCATCTCGTCCTTTATCTTGAAACAGATCGAGGATACGGTCCGCCCGCTGATGATGTTGGTACCGGGAGAAGGCGTCACCTTTACGTGGAGCCTCCTGAATCCTGCCAGCAGCCTGAACACCATTATTATCCTGGTCGGTGTCAGCTCCGTGTTGTTCTACTTCTTTTTCTCCGTCGAGCACACGGGGCCAGGCAAGATCGTGGCCCGGACAGGAATCCTGTTCCTGATGATCGCGTTTGGCGCGGCCTTCGGCTACACCGTGATGGCCCGCATGTCGCTCTTGATCGGGCGATTAACCGACCTCATCGAGTTCACTGATTCCTCCTATGGCTGGCCGAGCATCTGGCTCTTGGGTTTGACTATCCTCACCTTGGTGGTGATGGCTCGCCGGTCTAGCAGCAAGCAGCCTAAAGAGGAGTAGGTTTCTCTGGTCTTTCTGGTTCTTCTGGTCTATTTGGTTTATCTGGTTCATCTGGTTAGTTTCGTTCAACCAAACAAACGAGACAGACCAAACAAACCAGACAAACCAGAAAGACCAGCTCAGCGGTTGCAGCGAGCGCAATCCCCTCGTTACAATGGGGGCTCCAATAAGGAACCCCATGACCACTCCAATCAGCACCACGAACGATCCCAAACAGTACCCCGTTCTTCGAAATCTACAATTTTCGCCGATCAAAGAGGGTGAGGAGCAGTACGTGGTCCTGTGGGACCCGACTGGACTGAGTAAGGAAAGGCTCGTTCTGCCGCTCAACTATTTTTTCATCATTCAGCATTTCGACGGCGAGCATTCGCTGGCTGAAATCGGCGCGCTCTATCTCAAACGATTCGGTGAATTTTTCGTTCCCAGCAAGCTGGATCAGCTGATCTCCGACCTGAATGAGAAACTGTTCTTGGAAGGTCAGCGTACTGAGGACGCTCGCCGGCTGGCGCGGGAGGCCTATCGGCAGAGCCCGCTGCGTCGCGCATCGTTTGCCGGGCGGGGGTATGAAGCAGACGGCGCGAAGCTGAAAAAACAGATCGACGGATTCTTTACGTCGAAAGAAGGACCGGACTTCAAACCCTCCGAGCATGCGGGAAAAAAGATCAAGGGCCTCGTCGCCCCGACCTACGACCTGAAACAAGCAGGGCCGATCTATGCCTGGGCCTATAAAGAGCTGCAAGATGCGGAGCAGCCGGATCTGTTCGTCATCATCGGCACTGCCTCTGCCGGATTGGACTATGTGTACGCCGTGACGGATAAGGATTTCGAGACGCCTCTGGGGGTCGTGTCCGCCGACCAACCGATCCTGAGTCAGCTCAAGGCCAAGCTCCCGGCCTTCTTTGAAGACGATCTCTCCCATCAAGCGGAGCAGGCCGTGGAGTTTCAGCTCCCGTTTCTTCAGGACATCGTGGGGAGTAAGAAGCCATTCACCATCGTCCCGATCTTGAGTTCCTTCTCTGCGGCGAGCCTGGGGGATCCGACCGTTCGCCAATCGGTCGACCAGTTCTTGACCGGGCTTCAAGAGGTACTCACGCAATCGGGCAGGGCCTACTGCGTGATCGCAGCGGGAGAGCTGGCTCATTTGGGCATGCGCTACGGAGACAAGGCGCCTCCGACGGACTTCTCCTTTCATCGCTGCATGCAGTTCGATCTGGAAATGTTGAAGCCGGTGGAGGAGCGACAGCCGGAAGAGTTTGCCGACTACATCAGGAAGGAGCAGGACCAGCGCCGGATCTCCGGCTTCTCACCCATCTATTCCTTGCTGCGGTTGATCGAGGCGGAGAGTGGGCAGGTGTTGCGCTACGACCGCGGGATCACCGATCAGTTCAATTCGACGGTGAC
>CAZPWD010000343.1:859-2131 GCA_964590025.1 uncultured Nitrospira sp. | reverse complement strand
CCGTGTCGTGGTTGCGGAACCGTAGCACTGTCTTTTGATCGTGATGTAAGAGGACATGATTTGGAGTGAACATCCGCGAACCGATCTCTACGGTGACCGATTCCACCTCGGCCTCGGTTGGGAATGCGCTTGTGGGAGTCGCGAGCACCAAAGCCAGGCACATGAGCCCGAACGCCCCTCTCACCGTGCGTTGGCCGCATCGAGGATTGCGCGGCGCATGTTCACCCGGTCGACCGACGTCAACTGTGGGGCTGGACGATGTCGGCAGAGCGTGACGATGTGCTGGAGGGAGGCGATGAAGACTTCGCAATTCGGACAGGCTCCCAGATGTCGACGTATCTCCCGGCAAATGTCGGATGGGAGTTCGTCGTCGATATAGGCAGACAACTGCCGGAGAAGATCCACGCAATGGCCTTGGCCATGCGTATGGCGGTGAGACGATGGCCCGGACTGTTTCTTTGGCGCTGCCGCCTTTTTCTTGGTCATGAGCGCAAGCCTTCCGACTTGTGGTCATCATGGTGGGTGATGCCGCGGGCGCTGAGCTCCCGCCGCACAAACAAGCGTGCTCGGTGCAGTCGCGATTTTACGGCGCGCTCATTCAAGCCCATGATGGTCCCCACTTCTTTGGCACTCAACCCTTCCATATCGCGGAGCACCAGGGCCATCCGATATTTTTTGGGCAGTTTCTCGATCGCCTGGTCGAGGGCCTGCCGGAGCTCCTTGTTCTGCAGTGCCTCTTCGGGACTGAGCCCGTCCATCGGGATCTGGAGGCGAAACTCTCCCTCAGAGGTGGGCACGAACTCCTCGAGCGACAGCTCGTGTTCCGGTTCCCCTTTACGCTTGCGCCGCATCCGTATGCAGGCCCGTGAGGCGATGGTGTACAGCCAGGTGGAGATCCGTGCCTCGCCTCGAAAATCTTTGAGTCCTTGGTAGGCATTAAGAAAGGTTTCTTGAACGAGATCCTTTGCCGACTCCGTTTCGCCGCACAGGCGGTGTGCGTACCGATAGATCAGATCAACATGGTCTCGGTACAGCCTATCAAATCCGTCAGGCTCTTGCATGGCTGGGCGTTGGGGAGGCGTTTTGGGAGCAGGGGCGCGCATGGCTGGCGCGAAGTCTATGGGCTTGGCTGAGGTCTGTCAAGCAAACCTGGCAGGATGCTGAAAAAGGCCGTCAGCTTCGTTCTCGCTTCGCTTAGAGGCTCGACGTACGACACAGAGTACGATTCGCCTCTTCGCTCGCTGCGGCCTTGCTGGCGGCCTTTTTGAGCAT
>CAZPWD010000343.1:0-849 GCA_964590025.1 uncultured Nitrospira sp. | reverse complement strand
GGTGAAAAGTATCTGCCAGTGGGTGGGCGGATGAGAAGTCTAGCCTTTTTGGCATCCTGCTCGGTCAGGGCCGCTATATGTAGTAATGGGGGTCGGTTAGGGGATTGGTGAGGCACTGCGTCGGGGAGTTGGTGTCTCAGTGGATGGGAACGTGACGGCCACATGCTCATGGTCGATGTGCAACGTCAACGGTTGTCCCACCTTCACACGAGGGATTCCGATCTTCGAATTGAGCATGACCAGGCCGACGGGGGTGCGGACAAAGACGAAGTTGGATTTGAGCTTGGACACGGTTCCCGAGAGGAGGAGCTGCACGTCGGAGCCGGCCGGTGGGGTTTGGCTGACCTGCAGGTCGTACTGTAAATCATGCACCCCGCTGATGGTATTCGTTTCATCGACTTCGACAGTCAGCGGATCTCCCTCGCGATAGCCGGCGAGGCGTTCTTCCTGTGTGCCGACATGGACAGTCTGGTCACCGTCAGGCCCCCACCAGCGTAACGTTCTCGGCGCATCGGTCCCGGACGTCATTGGCCCGCTGAGGTAGCGATGGACCAACGATCCGTCGGCCCTCTTTCGGATCTCGACGACGGAATGGCGCTCATGCACCCAAAAGCGTACCTCCTGCGAGGCTTTGAGATCCTTCAACGTTGTTTTGGAAGTGAGAGTCAGCAGTCCGATCGGGGTCTTGAGAAAGACGATCCCGGCCTTGGTCCGCCACACCGATCCCCGTAACTCTATGAAGGGATCAATTGTGACTGGATCAACGGCGTCAGGTGTTGGAGCAGGGATTTCAGCGGATGGGAGCGAGAGCATTCCGTCTGGCCCAGGTGGTTCCTCGGCACGGACGGG
>CAZPWD010000342.1:0-2149 GCA_964590025.1 uncultured Nitrospira sp. | reverse complement strand
ACACATCACCTCTTCTGAAACTCCTGGCTCAGAAACCGCCACATGTTGTCGAGGACCTGGTCCAAGAGGGACGAGCCAGACCAGGTCCGTCGGGATTCCTCTTCGTGTCGCTCGGCCCACTCCAAGGCCATCGGGAGCGGGATGAATCGAGGAGAAGAGCCGGTCAATGTTCCCCAGACCAGTCCCAGGATGGAACCAATTCGCATCGAGACCGGCAGGGGTGTGACCGGATTCTGCACCAGATCCTGACACAGTTCCGCCGGCGAGGTGACGAGGAGCTCCCGGCAAGCGGCTGGCCGTGCCTCGTAAATCGAACACATTTCGTTCTCCAAATAGGGACAAGGGATCCTTAACGCGTAGTAGGACCGGTTGATCGGGTCGAGTTCTTCATCCGGCACAAGCCTGGAGGCCTCTGCAACGTCGTTGAGCCGATCCCACAGGCCCTCGCGCCTCACTCGATCCTTCGTGTCGCTGAGGCGGTTGAGCAGATGGGTTCGTCGATCCGTCGGCAGCTGCTCCACATACTCTCGCAGCGCAAATGCTTCCGGCGCGGAGAGCGGAACCAGCATGCGGCAACAGGCGGCGCAGCCCATCCGGCAGGAAATGGTCTGGCCTGCTTCGATGGCATGCCGGACTTCCAGCCGTGCGGCTTCCTCCCCCAGGCGGCGCGTGACTGGGACAATCGCGGTGATGGGGATGAATCCCGTCGGCACGTCGATGGCCGCGGTCAACCGTCCGGCGGGGGTATTCAGCGCCACCTCAAATCGTTCGGCCATAACAACCCTTTCGCCTCGTACCCTTTTCTTGTCGGCATCATAGAGAACCGTTTAGCGGCTGGTCAACCGCACAGCCCTGGCAGAATGCTGAAAAAGTCCGCCAGCAGCGTTCTCAGTCGCCCGTCTCCCTGCAACGTACCCCAAGGGTACGCTTCGGTCGCCGAGCTCCCTGCGGCCTTGCTGGACGGCCTTTTTGATAATCCTGCGGGAGTGTTCTCCTGTTGTGGCAGACGTGCGAACCATCGAGTTCTCGCGTGCCGACATAGTTTTTCTGCAACCGGCTAGTTCCGCACGCGCCGGTTCTTGCCTCATCTGCCGCACATCCGCATAATGTGGGCAAAGGAGAACGGCATGGCGTTGTCCGGTCATGTGGTGGGCTTGCTCAAAGAGTACATGCGGGATCTGGTCGAGCAGGCGAAGCAGGAGACGGCGGCCCATGCCTCCTTTGGCTTTTCCGCTACGCCCTATCGGTCGGATCAGGCGCTGTCCGATTTGTTGGCCATTCTGGACGATCGCATCGAATCCGAAGGGGTGCAAGTCGGATTGCCGGACGGGTTTCTCCACCAGATGTGGGGACTCTGCAACGACGCCAGCGGCCAGGTGACGGAACGCGTGTGGTTGGAGATGAACAGCAGCGACCAGCCGTCATCGAAGGCCAGGGTTCGAGAGTTGACCTATCGCGCGCTGCTCGCCGTTATCGAGACCTCAAGCTAGCAGGCTGCGGAAAAACCATTTCGGCACAGCAGAATTTCGATGGCCTGCACGTCTGAGACTAGCCCGGTCTGTCTGGTCCATCTGGTTGATCTGGTTAGTTTCGTTCAACCAAAAAACCAGACAGACCAAACAAACCAGACAGACAAACCGTCCGATCAGACCAAATGAACAAGCAGAGAGGTGACGCGATGCCACAAGGACGCCGCTACTGGCTGATGAAATCGGAACCACGCGTCTTTTCGATCGAGGATCTTGCACAATCTCCAAAGCAGACCACCTGTTGGGATGGGGTGCGGAACTATCAGGCGCGCAACTTCATGCGCGCGATGGCCGTCAGCGACCAAGTGCTTTTTTACCATAGTAATGCCGAGCCAACGGCTGTGGTGGGGATTGCGGAGGTCGTGCGGACGGCTTATCCCGACCAGACGCAGTTCGACAAGACCAGCCACCACTTTGACCCGGCCAGTGTTCCCTCTGCTCCACGGTGGGATATGGTGGACATCCGGTATCGTCAGACGTTCAAGACCAGTCTGCCGCTCGACCGATTAAAGCAGGAACCCAAGCTGAAGGGCATGGTCTTGTTGCAAAAAGGTTCCCGCCTTTCGGTTCAGCCGGTGACGGAGGCGGAATGGGCTGTGGTGCTGAAGTTAACCGGGGCC
>CAZPWD010000341.1:0-2151 GCA_964590025.1 uncultured Nitrospira sp. | reverse complement strand
GGACCAGCGAGGAGGAGCGGACGATGCGGTGGCCGCGGGATTCGAAGAAAGACAGGAACTTCTGCCGGATTTCGTCGCCTGTGGGATGCTGTTTCAATGGAACCTCGATTGCCGCTAGCAGAAGCGCGAAGCGATTAGAGTATTTTACCAGAGCCGGATGGCCGACAGACCCAAGCTCCGGCAGTTCGGTTGTTCCGTTGGAGCCATTCTCGGGCAATCCGGGGACGCCTAGCTGGAGGGTGAGAATCGCCACCTGGCTGAATGAGCAGACCACCGGATTTTTTCGCCGCACGGCCGCGAATGTGCCAAGTGGTCGAAGGTGAAGGCTGCCTTCGCGCCCGGGCAGGTTGCGGCCACTGCCGGAAGGCAAACAGCCTCTCCCTTAGCGGTCGCCGCCTCATCGCCCAAGCACCAATTCCCTGCGCTACTGATTGAATAGAGGCGCCTCTGGTCCACTCTTGGGTATAGTCTCAGGCCAGTAATGATCCACAATGAATTTGGACCAGTCGCCCATGTTATCGTACAGGTCTTTGATTTGCGTGACATCAATGACCCTACCGCTCATCGAGATACCGCGCGTCTCCCGAAACTCCTTCTGATTCAGAGCTAGGGCGACGTTTTCGCTGTTGAGCGTGATTTCATACAAGACCGCAACATGCCGAGACGCCCGGGCGTCCTCACTAGTCCGGATCAAGCCAACCGGCTGTGGGTTCAATTCAAAAGCTTCTTTTATGAACAGTTCTTCTGTTAATTCACGGTTAAGCGCGTTTATGAGGATCTCGTCACCGTCGTCAGACTGACTAACGTGGCCACCTGCCCAAACCGCATAAGTATCGTGCAGGGGATGGCCAGGTTTCTTCCGTTTGAGAACCAAGACCTTATCTTTATACCGAAGTACCGCGCATGGGATTGGCTGGATGTAGTTTGGGTTCTGTTCAGCCTCGGATCGCGGCAGGAATTGCTTCTCGGTCGTCACCGTCTGAAGAAACTCTGAAATGATTTTGGTATCCGCGACGAATCCGGATTTTGGCAAGGCAGCCTTAACCACGCCGATCGGCACTACACAAATCGATTCATCTAGAAAACTGCTAAGGACTGTGAGAGCCTCATCCGTTATCCTCGCGACTCCCTGTCGCGTCTTGGTGTTCGTTGTGTCGCTCGTCACGATCTTCTTGAACTTGGATCCGTTTATTTTCATTGTCTTATCAATGCAAGTCAGGAATTGATTCAGAGTATCCTCTGCCATTATTGTGCCGCGCTTGGATGTCAACTGATCCGCATATTCCCTTTCAATGGAAATCTTCGGCTCACACGTCAGCACGAAAATTACATCGACGAGATCGGTCCAGCGCTTCATAGTGAAGAACTGCTCGACATGCCGTGCCTCGTCAGCGTTGATCTTTCCTGTCATCTCAAGCCACTCATTCCAAACCAAAGCATCAAAGACGCCGCGGTCAAGAATGAACACATCGATGTCCCTATACAAGCATTCCAGCATGCCCTGTAGGCTGGCGCAGGAGACCCAAACGTTGAAGTTCAGATGGCCTTTGGATTTGATCGGCGCGATCGAAGCCCGCTCAGTGAAAACTTCGACCTTTATCCCATTGCGCTTGAGGAATAGCTCGAGCACGCTTATGCACCGCGTCTTCCCGGCTTTGGGTGCTCCGCTGAATTCGATGATAAGAGGCCGCTTAGCCGAGCGCCCTTCAAGGAGGGTCTTGAGGGCTCCGGCCCTTGCCTCCAATCCCTCGATGAGTGCCTGATCCGAGTGGTGCGTCGCGTCCGGGGCCATGAGATTGCATTCAAGTCTAGCAGAGGTTCCGCATCTCTGCGGTCCCCAAAGTGGTGGATCCCGAGAGGGGGGCGAGCCTGACGATCCTGCCCTTGGATTTCAGCCATCCCGCCAAGGCAGGCTCCAAAGATTCTTCAGGGGTGACCGTAGGAACGCGGGGGCGTGGAAGGCCCTGCCGTCAAAGACCGGGGTCGAACCGGCGACTTGGTGCCTACGAATCCGCCGGCTGGTCTTCCGCCGCGGCTTCGAGGCCGTCGACCCAGTCGTCGGGGAGCGACAGTTTTCGGACCCCTGGGGACCGAAATCGTAGTGGATCTCCGAGCAGGGGCCGCAAGGACCGGTGTCGCCCATGGCCCAGA
>CAZPWD010000340.1:0-2173 GCA_964590025.1 uncultured Nitrospira sp. | reverse complement strand
ATCATCCCAACGTATCATACTGTTCGGATCGGTCACTGCCAAGCATTTTCTCCGATTCTCGGCGCGTGGAAATCAACATTGAGGTCACCTAGAGGCGAATCCACTGCTACGAGAACCTCGCCGAGGCTCGAAAGAGATGGCGTTCGATTCGGAAAACAGATATGCTGGCTGCGTCATTCTGCTTCGTTGAGTTACGAACCCTAGGAAAGCCTGCTGAGGCAATGGCTGGCAGGCCTGAGCCATGGAGCCGGACCCCAGCCAGTATCCGGCCGGAGGGACAGATGAAAATCGAGACCGTTGTACGATCGATCGGCGGCCTGCAACAAGAGATCGTCATCGGCCCCCACCGCTTGGTGGCCGACGAGCCGCCGGAGAATGGAGGACAGGATGCCGGGCCCAGTCCGTTCGGCCTGCTCACGGCGGCCTTGGGCGCCTGAACGGCCATCACACTGCGCATGTATGCGCAGCGGAAAGGATGGCCACTGAAGGACGTCAATGTGAAGGTCCGCTACGAGCCCGGACCTTCGGGGCTTTCCGGCAGCGAAGGCCAACGGATCGTGCAGTCGGTCACATTGATCGGTGACCTGACCAGCGAACAGCGGAGTCGCTTAGAAAGCATCATCGAGCGATGCCCGACTCACAGAACGCTGTCAGCCGGGGTACCGATTGTAGCTGCATAGTAATACGGAGGCTTGCGTCAAAGCACAAGGGCTCTCGGCATGATGCCGAGAGCCCTCTCTTCGTGGGCCGCGAATCTCCCGCGCCACTTAGCCGATCTTCGCTAGGGCCGTCCCGCACTTCTCGCAGACTCGCATCATGCGGCCTCGTGGGTTGAAGACCATGCTCCAGACCATGTCGCCGCCGCAGGTGCAATGACCGGCCTTCTTGGCCGTCAGTGCCTTGTTGCGGCTGGCGAGCTTTGCTGTTTTCGCCTCCTCCGCCATGTCAGCTTCTCCCTCCTTTCAAGATAGAATCGTTGATTTTCTGCCATCTCCCGAACAACGCAAGCCGCCGCCAGCACGCAAGAATACCCCCGGCGCCTTGCAGGCGCACACGTACGCTCAGCTTGGCATATGGGAATCGATTTGGGGTTATTCGCCGGTACCGAAGGAAGAGCCTGGCGGGCTAACAGCTTCGGTGGGCCGTAGTGATCCGAGGCGTCATTGTACGGTTTGTGGGTGTATTGTCAAGCAAAATATTCATTCCACTAGTTGAGCATGATACTGGCCGCAGTAAGCAAAAGAATTCGGAGTCACAGCGTAGGGGCAGGGCTTGCCCTGCCCGAAGAGGGCGCAGCAAGCAGCGCCCCTACATTGCTTTCGCGTGGTGACTAATATCAGGAAGGGGGCAGCCCGAACAGGCGGCGGGCGTTCTCGGTGGTGAGGAGACCCAGCGCGTCCAGGGACATTCGCAACAGTCCCGCGACCTCGTGGGCGGTGCTAAGGAGATGGGCCGGCTCGTTTCGCTGGCCCCGGAACGCCTGGGGCGGCAGGTACGGACAGTCGGTCTCCAGGACGAGGCGATCCGGTCTCGCCCTCCGCACAACCTCCCGAAGGGCCTCGTTTTTGGGATAGGTCACCGGCCCGGCGATCGACGTGTAGTAGCCTCGAGCCCACGCCTCCTCGGCCATGGCCAGGTCACCGGAGAAGCAGTGCAGGACGACGACCTCGGCCTGCTCTTCCTTCAGGATCTGCATCGTCTCCTGGTGGGCCTCGCGGTCATGGACAATCAGCGGCAACCCCCGCTCTTTGGCGAGATGAATCTGGCGGCGAAAGGCATCGATCTGAGCGGGACGTGGTGAACGGTCGCGGTAGAAGTCGAGGCCGGCCTCTCCGATGGCGACGACCTTTGGACTCCCCGCCAGCTCTCGAAGGGTCTGTTCCGTCTCCTCATCGTAGTGCTTGGCGTCATGCGGATGAATCCCGACGCTGGCGAACACCTGCGGGTAGCGCCCCGCCGCCTCCACCGCCCGTTGGCTGGCTTCGAGATGGTACCCAACCGTCACCATCAGCTCGATCCCGGCAGCTTTGGCTCGCGCCAGGGCCTCTTCCCGGTCGGTGTCAAACTCGGTCATTTGGATGTGGGCGTGCGTGTCGATCAGCACCAATGCGTCTCAATCATGTATCGTCAGCGTGGATGCGCACAGTTGCCTGGCCAAGGAACCAGCATAGCA
>CAZPWD010000339.1:0-2183 GCA_964590025.1 uncultured Nitrospira sp. | reverse complement strand
CTCTGTGATCAATGTCTCTTCACTGAGCGATCGAGCACGTCTTACAGACCGATGACCGGCTTGTTCAGCGGGTCGGGCAAGTCATATGATGTATTGTCAAATGTTCCCTGAGGACGGCCGCAGGCCATGAACGAATACAGCGCGACAGACTGGTATCGCATTGCGCAGGAGCAATTGACGGGCGTGGCTCTTGCCGTGCAACGGCAAGACGAACTCGACTTGGAGGCCTTGTCCGCCCTGGCAACGGGGCTGGCGGAGGCGCTCATGAGAAGTGACCAACTGCTCGTTCAGGCTATGAGCGGTCCCGCAGGCCCTCCGCTGATTACAAATCTCGTGAATGTCGCAATTTTGGCGACAAAGGTCGGTGCCGGACTGGGATATCACGGGAAAGAGCTGGAACGGCTCACCTTCGCGGGGCTCCTGCACGACATCGGTCTCTTTGCCGTGCCGCAGTCGCTGATTACCAAGTCGGGCCGGTTGACTCATGATGAACGTACGCTCATTGAACAGCATCCCGAACTCGGCTATGAAGCGATTCGAAAGGCGGGTCCGAAATACGACTGGCTGGCACAAGTGGTGCGCCAGGCGCACGAGCGGTGGAACGGGCAGGGGTATCCGAACAAGCTGAAGGGGCGGCAGATCAGCGAGTTTGCCCAAATCATCGGCGTGGTGGATATCTTCGATGCCCTCGTGAGCCCGCGCGGGTATCGCCGCCGATTCTTTCCGCACGAAGCGGTGCGAGAATTGATGGTGGCGGAACGGACGGCGTTCCCTCGCGAGGTCGTCAAAGCCTTGGTCGAACAGCTGTCGGCCTATCCGCTGGGTACCTCGGTACGATTGACCACCGGCGAAGTCGGGTCTGTCATACGCGTCAATGCGCGCTATCCACTCCGCCCAGTCGTGTGGATCGACGGCGATGCGGCCCGTGGCCAGGAGGGGCAGCAGCTCGATCTAAGCCTCACCCCTCTCGTGTCAATCATCGAAACACTGCAGCCTCCTGACGTCGCGCGCGTATCTTTTCCAGCGGATGAAACGCGCGCCAAGACATCCGGGGTTGTTCCCTCGGCATCTGATCAATTTACGTCGCTCTTGGAAGGCTTGGATGCTCTCGCGAGTGCGATTCAAGGTGCCGTCGAGTCCAGGACTTCTGTGCCAGAAGGCGGGGCTGTCTCGCTGTCTGGCGCGCATCGATGGATAAGTCGGCCTCCTGCGCAGGATCTTGCGGATGCAAGTTTTGAAAAGGAAGTGATCGGGTTATTCGCCCTCGAAGCGCATCAATGGCTGGCTCAAATTCAGATGGCGGTGAAACAGCTCACTGAGGGGGCTAACGGAGCGGTGCGTCCGAAGCTCTACGGGATTCTCTTACACGGCATTACGAACCTTGCCAAATCTGCGTCGACGGTACAGCTCCGTACTATTGAGCAGATGGCCTCGAATCTGCTTCCGATTCTCCACGATGTGGGCCGCCAAGAACCACGTGCGATGACGGCAGCGCTCCAGTCGCTTCAGGAGGGGTTGGATCGGATCAGCCTGGCCGTGCGTCGCTTAGCAGGAGACCACGAGGACGAACGTGCTGGAACTGATGACGTTCCTGTGGAAAGGGTGAGCGAATCCGTGGGGGCTCTTCCTGCCATCGTGACTGAGCAACTTGCGGCTCCCCAGTTGCAGACTCCGCTCACCGTGAGCGCCAGCGTCCCGCTGATCCATGCCCTGCGGGACTTGCAGCAAGCTCGTGCCCGGTCGATGCAGCCAACCCGCGATGTGCTGGAGGCGGTGATTCAGCGAGCCGAACGGGAAGCCGATCATCTTGATGTCGCCGGCGTCGGGCGCATCTTAACTGAACTTGACCGACTCGACGAAGAGTTCCTTCAAGAAGTCCGTCGGCGGGTTCCCATCATCAGTTCAACTCTTGCGAATTTACGAGCGAGCGGGGCGACGGATTTCGTCACGGCGTCTCAGCTCGATCCGATTCTCGAACAGGTCGAGGCCCTCTACGATCTGGCCGGCCATGTGCAGGCAACGATGATCACGATGTTTTTGCAAGGGCTGCGATCCTTCCTCATGGTCGCGGCCTATCGTAAAACGTCGACGTTGGCACAGCGACTGGGAACGGTCGAGACGAGGATTCATGCATTGATTCCGATGGCGGAACAGTGGGGCAATATCGGTCGCGTGGAACGATC
>CAZPWD010000338.1:0-2211 GCA_964590025.1 uncultured Nitrospira sp. | reverse complement strand
TTCCGGCCCCCATGCGAATCGTCTGCGACAACGGTCCAACCAGCTTTTAACCCGCCGAGGGCACTGATCAACTCAGGCGTTACCGTATGCTCTTCCGGGCTCAGGATCGGACAGATCACAGGAGCACCATCGGAACTGAACAACATCGCGTGACCGGTGGCCCCGATGGTGACCTCGGCAATGGCATGGAAGATCGTCTCGCGACGTAATAGAATTGTGACGGTCCCAATCACCATCCCCTTTGTGTCGTCCAGAATGGGCGCCGCCACCACGACCACGTGAGTCCCGAAAGCGGGATCAAAGGCGATCTCGCTCACATAGCCCCTGAGACTTCCCCCTTTCACCACCGCTTGCCACCACGGCGTTTTCCCGTAAAAATATTCCACTTGTGGAATGGAACTGACCACCAGCGCCCCTTGCTGGTCGGTCACCAGGATCCCGACATAGTCCGATTTGCGGATATCGTGCCACCGGATGAGGTAGTTGGTGACGATGCGATTGATGAAGAGGGGAAACTCGCTTTGCGTATCCCGCTGATGCCACCGCTGCTGCCAATCCCTAATCATGCCCTGGATGCTTTGCGCATCCTTCCCCTCGTACGAGCGGTTGGCTTCGGTGACGCCAGTGCGGAGCAAGGGGGTCGTGGCGAGCTGCTGGGCCTCGTTCATCCCACGACTGACCTGCATTTCGATGCGGCGAGCGGCTTCCACGGCGACTTCCTTGAAGTTAGCGCCGGTCATTTCGCGAAGCGCGCTCCGCTCTTCGACGTAGGTGAGCGCCAGCAGAAGGATCAGGGGCAGAAGTCCGACCAGCACGATCGCCGTGATAATCTTGCGCTGGAGACTGTGAGACCGGCTCCAGAGTGTCATGGGTGTGCCCCATCTCGCTATTGGCGCGGGACTCGCGAGACTTGCGAGAAAAGCGGGACGGGTCGGAAGTTTCATCTTCGCGAGTCGCGCCCTTCACGCACGTCTCGCTTCTCGCGCCTGTGATTCCGGCTAACTCCGCTTCAACATCCGCCCGGACGCTCCCGGCCAGAGCAATAGCAACGGACTCGCGACGAAGACGGACGAATAGGTCCCGAAGATCACGCCCCACAACAGGGCGAGAGAGAAGTCGTGCAAGACCTCTCCACCGGCCAGCGTCAGAGGAATCAGCACCAACACGACGGTCAAACTGGTGACGATCGTGCGGCTCAAAACTTGGTTGACCGCATTGTTGATAATCGTCTCTTCGCTATCCCGCCGGCGCATCCGGAGATTTTCCCTGATACGGTCAAACACGACGACCGTATCCGTCATCGAATAGCCGGCTAACGTCAGCAATGCCGTCACGACGAGCAAGGTAATTTCCTTATCCAGGACATAAAAGGCCCCCAACACCGCCAACACGTCATGGAAGGTCGCCAAGGCCGCGGCGACGCCGAAGCGAAGTTCGAATCGCGCCGCGACGTAGAGAATGATACCGGCAAAGGAAATAATGACCGCAATGAGGGCATCCTGTTGAAGTTTCTGCCCGATGGTCGGTCCTATTTCCGAGCTGGAATCGACCACGAAATGGTTCGAGGGAAATTCCTTCGTAAAGACCGCCACGACCCGTTCGGCGACCTTCTCCTCGATGGTCGTCGAGGCCTTCAGGCGGATTAGGAGTTTGTTCTCCTGACCGAACTCTTGCAGCTCGGCATCACCCAGGCCGTTCGCCTCCAAGGTTTTTCTCGCTTCGTCGATCCGGATCGCTTGGTCGAACTTCAACTGCACCGCGGTCCCGCCAGAAAAATCAATGCCGAGGTTCGCCGACCCCCTGGCAATCTGAATGACCGCCACAATTCCCAGCACCACCATGATGCCGGAAAAAATAAAGGCCCAGCGGCGCTTTCCCATGAAATCGATATCGGTTTTTCCGAGGATTTCTAACATTCCGGCTCCTTCGAACTAGCAAGATGCTGAAAAAGTCCGCCAGCGGCGTTCTCACTTCGCTCAGAAGCTCAACGTACCGAAGCGTACGCCTTCGCCTCTTCGCTCGCTGCGGCCTTGCTGGACGGCCTTTTTGAGCATCCTGCGCGCGGTTCTCCTGTTGTCCTAGATGTGCAGGCCATCGAATTTCCACCGTACCACAATAGTTTTTCCGCAGACTCCTAGATGCTTAACTGTTCCACCTTGTGTCGTTGATTCAAGAGGTCGAAGATGACCTTGGTGCCGATCAGGGCCGTAA
>CAZPWD010000337.1:0-2215 GCA_964590025.1 uncultured Nitrospira sp. | reverse complement strand
TCCGCCGCGCTTCTCCCTCTAGGCATCAGCTCCGCGTTGCTGTTCGAATGACTTCCAATTCTGCCATTCCCCGCCTGGAATGATCGTATTGCCCACCAGGCACTGGCCGGAGAACCGTCGGGCGATCAGGTCCGCCAGGAGCGAAAGCACCTGACCGGTGCGGCGATCCTGCACCCCACGGACCCGCAGCACCACGCCGAACCCTGGCCCATCGAGTGGTCCGTACAACATACAATGAACCCCTGTGGCATCCACTGCTCCCTGCATCGACGCCGGAAGCAGGTCCCCTTCCCACTGAATGGAAGGATGACGGCTGGATGACGAAGTAGTGGCCCGCCAGGTACAGGGAACACCCGCCACATCCAGTTCCGCCAAGAGCCATGTTACCGTCGGCCAGTCCGGCATCCCACTTTGAAACGTCCATTGAGCCACCTGCTCCAGCGACAAAGACTCGAGGCTCGGCGCCGCTACTTCCTCCAGCTGCGCTTCTTCGCACACCACGTAGAGTTCGCCCTGCGGATCGAACCAGAAGCGGAGTTTCCCGTCGTTCAACTCCGCTTGAATGACCCCCAGCGTCGAGCAATCGGCCCCTTCCTGTTCAAACATCGCGAAATCCGTCACGCCGGTCATCGTGAGTTTCGCGACGCGAACCATCTGGCGAACACGATAGCGGATCACGACCGTGACCGTGGTCCCCGCCGGCACCTCGCGGCCCGACGCTTCGTCCAACAGCCGTCGCTTCGACACCTGCACATCCGTTACATATCCGCCGCGAAACCCGCCGGTATGGCCCAGCACCCAGCGGAGATCCTCCACGTTCTTGATCGGAGTCTTCATGTGACAAATTGTAGCGCAGCAGAAGCCGTACAGCTAGCGGAGAGACGCAAGACTCCACTACGATAAAAGCGAGACACCAATCGCTTATGTAGCTCCCACCCCAATTTTCAATGGATCGCTCAGCTAGCCCCTTTCTCATGAGACAGTCCTTGCTGTCAATATGGCTACCGTGTATGTTTCCAATTAGCAGGATGCTGAAAAAGTCCGCCAGCGGCGTTCTCGCATCGCTCAGAGGCTCAACGTACCGAAGCATACGCCTCGCCTCTTCGCTCGCTGCGGCCTTGCTGAACGGCTTTTTTGAGCATCCTGCGGGAGCGTTCTGCTCGTGTCCCAGACCTGCAGGCCATTGATGTTCTGCGAGGCCGAAATGGTGTTCCCGCAGCCTGCTAGAAGAACTACGGGGTACGAATAGTTATCATTCATTGTCGACGCACGAGGTCTTCTGATGCGCGCAGTCTGTCTGAAACATGTTCCCTTTGAAGGGCCCGGAGCCTTCGCGACGGCGCTGACTGAACGCGGGGTGAGCCTGGAACGCTATCTCGTCCCACAAGTCGGGCTGCCGAAGGATGCGGGCGATGTGTTGATCGTGATGGGTGGGCCGATGTCGGTCAATGATCCTGATTCCTGGATTGCCGAAGAGACAGAATTCATTCGATCCGTGATCCTGGCTGGCAAGCCCGTCATTGGTGTGTGTCTTGGAAGTCAGTTCATGGCGAAATCGTTGGGTGCCACCGTACGTCCGGGTAAGGCGCTGGAAATCGGCATGACACCGGTCAGGCTGACGGCTGAGGGGAAACAGGACCCTGTTTTCAGTACGCTGCCGGAGTCATTCGAAGTCTTCGAGTGGCATGGCGAAGTGTTCGACCTCCCCAAAGACTGTGTGCCCTTGGCTGGCTCTGACATCGCCCCCCTGCAAGCCTTTCGCTATGCCACTCGTGCCTACGGGCTTCTGTTTCATTTGGAGATGGAAGAGAACGGAATCGAATCGTTGTGCCGAGAATGTGCGCCGGATCTCACGAAAGCATCCTTGATCTCGCACCACGTGAAAGCGGCAACCCTCCCCCATCTACCGCAACTCCATCAGATCGCTGACCGGCTCATTGGCTACCTTCTCTCTCCTAACCCGCATGATTCATGAAGCTTCTGCTGCAAGCGCGGATACGCGGCTGTGACGGGCAGTCTCGCCGTTCAGCCCTTCGACATACTGCACGAGTATGCCTCAGGGCTTCACGCCTCCGAGTGCCCGTCTCGCTTCGCGTCTGCACGCTTTCGCGACGAACCTTCATGAATAATGCGGGCTAAGCGTTGATTGCCGCCTCATTCCTGCTGTACTCTTACCGTTCCTCATCGCAGGACGGTCAAAACAGCCGTCCAGCGA
>CAZPWD010000336.1:0-2216 GCA_964590025.1 uncultured Nitrospira sp. | reverse complement strand
ATTGGCCGAAGGGCGGGAAGCCTGCGGATGCACCGTACTAGGCGTGAGACGTGAAGCGTATCTCGTTATTCGCGCGAGACTCGCGAGACTTGCGAGAAAAGCGGGACGGGTCGGAAGTTTCATCTTCGCGAGTCGCGGCTGTCGCGCACGTCTTGCTTGTCTCGCTCACAATTCACGAACGACGTAGAAAAGGGCGACATGAAACTCACAGCCGCATACCATGGTGGGACTCGCCACGACATTACCAGCGGTGCTCACCGAGTGGTGACCGATCAGCCGGTCGAAGATGGCGGGCAGAATGCCGGCATGAGTCCTGTCGAACTCTTCGTCGGTTCACTAGCCAGTTGTGTCGGTTATTTCGTGGGTCGCTACTGCGACCGCCATCAGATCTCGACCAAAGGGTTGAGCGTTGAGGCGGAATGGACCATGGCGGAACAGCCGCATCGGGTGGGCCAGGTCACACTGGCGATTCACTTGCCGCATCGCATCACGGCCGAACAAAGCGAGCGGCTCCTCAAAGTGGCGCATGGCTGCACCGTGCATCAATCCCTCGCGGTGCCTGCCGGCGTGGCGATCAAACTCAATTCCCATCACCGTGGGGAGAAACCAACGTAAAAGGAGCGGCGACATGAATGTGAGAAGCCGGGTGGTCATTGGAAGCGCAGTACTCGCGCTGGTGGGGCTGATGTCGTCCCCTCGTCTGTCGTTCGCGAGCGATCAGTCGCGCGTGAACGAAATTATCCAGCAGACCTGCGTCCAATGCCACAAGCTGGAGGGCAAGGCCGACTCTCGTTTTAATCTCAAGGCGCCCGATCTGATCTGGGCCGGCAGTAAGTATCAGCGGCCCTGGTTGATTCGGTGGCTGACGGGCAAAGAAGCGCCATTGTACACCAAGGGCTATCGATGGGATCTGACCGAGGTTCCGTCGAAGCATCCGATGGTGACTGAGTCGGAGGCCAACGCCATCGCCGACTATTTTGCTGAGCACAACAAGGATTCGCGAGTCAAAGTCGGCGCGTTTGATCTCTCGAAGGTGACGAAGTTCGAGGCTTCATTCGGTGGCGTGGCGTACAAGGCGCACGCCTGTCTCGGCTGTCACGTGATCGAAGAGAACGGCAAGCTCATCGGGGGTCCGCAGAGCGCGTCTCTCGTGGCGGCCGGACAACGGTACGACCAGGATTGGCTCTTTCGCTTCGGGCAGAATCCACAAGACTTCGTGCCGCATAGCGGCGAGTTTCTGGCTGATGCGACGGAGCCACAGCTCCGCGCGGTGATTGGGTTTTTAATGGTGCAGGGTGTGAAGGACTTCAACTACTACGAGCCTTGGACGAGCCAGGAATTCGGGATGGCGAGCGTGGATCGCGGGAAGGTTATTTACAAGGAATATTGTTCACAGTGTCACGGAGCGACTGGCAAAGGTGACGGACCGGCAGTTTCCGGCCTGGACCCGAAGCCGGCGATTCATGCCAACATTCCATTTGAGAAGCTCCCGATTGAGTATCTCTATAACGTCATCAACCATGGCGGCGCGGCGATGGGCAAGTCGCCGAATATGCCCTATTGGAATTTGACGATTGGTCAGCAAGGCGTGGCCGATGTGATGGCCTACTTGAACGCGACGTTTAAGGGGGTGCCGGACATTGCCACCGCTCCGAGCGGGGGCCCGGGGGGAGCCTGTGTGCAACCGCGCAAGACGGCAAAGGCGCCGGACGAATTCTTGGCCAGGACGAATCCGCTTCCTGCTTCAGCTGGAGCAATTCAGGCCGGGAAAACACTCTACTTGAAGACAGCCCAGCCCGTTGCTTGCACGATGTGCCATGGAGAGCAAGGTGACGGGAAGGGACCAGTTGGGGCAGCCTTGGTGCCGCCACCGAGAAACTTTACTTGTGGCGTGATGATGAAAGACATTCCCGATGGTCAACTGTTCTGGATCATCAAGAACGGTTCGCCAGGAACAGGGATGATGTCTTTTGCCGGGTTGTCGGATGAGCAGGTGTGGCAGTTGATTCAGTACATTCAATCGCTGGCGAAATAGGGGTAAGGCGTGAGGGGTAAAGGGTGAGGTGTTCAGAAGGCTGAAGGCTGAAGTATTCGGAACTTAGAGCTCCGACCTTCAGTCTTAGAATCGCGCCTGTCGCGCACGTCTCGCCTGACTCGCTCCCGATTCACGAGCGACGAATCGGAAAGGACTAAAGGATGCCGACACCGCAGCCAGG
>CAZPWD010000335.1:0-2228 GCA_964590025.1 uncultured Nitrospira sp. | reverse complement strand
ACGCCGTTGGCCGCAGCATATTGGAAGGCCTGATCCCCGTGATGGTTCGGCTCGTAGATCTTATGCACTAACGGAGGTCCGTGGTCGGTTCCCGCCGCTTGTTTCCCATGACAAGCCGCACAGGTCGCGTTGAATGTGGTTTCGCCCACTTGGAACTCGGCCGGCACAGGACCGCCTACGACCGCTGGCTTGGGTTCCGAGGAATCGCAGGCCACGAGGAGGCCTAGCCCAAGCAACCACACTCCGATCTGAAATCTTGACGTCATCGGGATTTTCATGGAATCAGGACCGTCTCTCGTCCGAAGAAAAGAGCATATGGCGTATGGCCAGAGGACGAAGAGCCTATGGCTAATGGCTTGTGGCACGAGATTCGGTCGTTCTGATTTCGTGCAATAGGCCATCAGCTATAAGTAATACGCTCTTCAGAGCCATTCTCTCCTGCTATACGCCATTAGCCATACGCTCCTGTCCCCAACGGTTTCACGCGTTATATCGCATATGGAATGGGATCCACAACCCCGGCCTTCGCAAATCCCTCCCGCCGAATCACGCAACTATCGCATCGCCCACAAGCCTGGTCCCCCACCGGATCGTAACAACTATGGGTCAGATGAAACGGGACATGCAGTTCGATCCCTCGTTGGATAATTTCCGCTTTCGTCAGCATCAACAAGGGAGCTTTGACATGTAGGGGCTTCCCTTCCGTGCCGGCTTTCGTGCCTTCCTTCACCGCCGATTCAAACGCGCGAATGAATTCAGGCCGGCAGTCTGGATAGCCGGAATAGTCGAGCACATTCGCGCCAAAATAGATGAGAGACGCCCCCACGACCTCCGCATGCGCTGCGGCAATCGAGAGAAAGATGAGATTGCGTCCCGGCACATAGGTGACAGGAATGGTCTGGCCACGCACTTTACCCTCTCGGTCCTTGGGCACTGCCGCCGGGCCGGTGAGCGCCGACCCTCCGATAGCGCGAAGGTCCAGATTCATCACCAAATGATTCGCCACGCCCAAGGCGGCTGCGACCTGCCGAGCCCGCTCCACCTCCACCGCATGCCGTTGTCCGTAGGCCATCGTGAGGAAGAAGAGCTCGCAACCCTCCTGCTTGGCAATAGCCGCCGTGACGGTGGAATCCAGCCCTCCGCTCGCCAAGACGACCGCTCGATGATTCGTTGGTTTCATCAAACCCACTCCCACTTAGGACGCAGGGCACAAAGCGTCGTCACAGAACGCGAGCCTCGTCTGACGAGAGAAGAGCCAAGATCATGATTGGCGGGATGCGGACCATGTGAGGGAGGAACAAGATCGATCGCGCGGAGAAACGCCTAGTCGCGATCTTCTTCTCGCTCGATTTTTTCCAGCAGCTCTTCTTTCGACTGACACTCGACGCAGAGCTTTGCAAACGGGACGGCTTCCAATCTCCGCTCACTGATCTCTACGCCACACTCCGCGCAGATACCATAGGTGCCCTCGCTGAGTCTCGTCAACGCTTCATCGATGGCCTGCCGGCGGCGATTGCGCATTTCCATCAAGGAAATGCCCAGCTCGCGATCGAGATCCATGAGGGCTTGATCGCCGACGTCGCGCGCAGATTCAAGCCGCCGTTGTTTATCTTCACTGAGGGATTGGCCCAGACTCCCCTCAATCTCTTTGAGAATTTCCTGGCGTTTCCGCATCAACATCTGATGGAGGACTTGGCGGCGGCGCTCCCGGTCTTCGCGTTCTTTAGCCGATTCTTTCGGTTTGGCAGCCAGGGGAGACACGGCCATGCGGATAGGTTTTTCGAGGGCCACAACTGGAGCGCGCTTTGGTTTACTTGCTGGCTTCGCGAGCTTCGCCCGCACCTTGGCCTTCGCGACCGGTTTCTTCTTGGCGGGGGTTTTTGTTGCCATGACGGATCCTACTCCTGGGGTGAACGTCGAATAGCCGAAAAAAGTTCGGCATTCATAGCACGGCGCTCCCGCCTTTTACAAGGGGTTGTAGGGAATAGGCTGAAAGCCTCTAGCAGGCTGGGGGAAAAACTAGTGGGGCATGGTGGGAACTCACGGTCCGCATGTGTAGGACAGCAGGAGCACCCGCGCAGGATGCTCAAAAAGGCCAGACTTCTTACCCGCCCGACCCCGGCGCGCCGAGACGCGCCTTGTCCGCAGGCAAGTCCGCAGCGAGCTATCACTTAATAAGGAGTGGCTGGGATGATCCCAACTGCGCGCGTCCAACGAGGGGAGTCCGC
>CAZPWD010000334.1:0-2231 GCA_964590025.1 uncultured Nitrospira sp. | reverse complement strand
TCCGAAAAACTTGCCGGTAAGCGTTTCTCTTGCAGCTTGTTACCGACCAGCCGGGTCCTCCTTCGCCTCTCTCGACCCCTTGACACTCTTCCCGCCCGCTGCGGAGGGCGTCTTTGGAGCGCTGCGAAACCGGCGGAAGTGCCGTTCTGGAGGAACATCAAGCTCCCACCGGAACTAAGAACTTGTAGCGCGGCAGCTGGATTTTCACAAGGATTTTGTGTGGTGCGGTGCTTAGCTAAGTGGCGTATTTCTAGATGGTTGTGGCAGTTGGCTGCCCGTAGCATCTCAATGCCAAGAGAGCCGGATTGTGACTCGCTTGACACGAATACTTTAGTCTGCAATTATATCCGTATGCAACCGCGACTCAAGTTCGATTCGCCCTGGGAACCGCGGGAGTTGTTTCGAACTTCGGCTCTCCATCCTCAGCCGGCATTGTCAACTTCGCTCGGAGTCCTCTACCAGGACGACTGTCTCATGTTGCTGCCCCTCATCAAGAATGAGCGATTCGATACGATCTTCGCGGATCCACCATTCAACCTCGGGAAGATCTACAACGAGCGCGTAGACGACAAGAAAAGTGAGGGGCGCTATCTCGACTGGTGCAAGCACTGGCTCACAGAATGCATCCGCGTTCTAAAGCCAGGGGGATCATTCTTCCTGTATAACCTCCCTAAATGGAACATCCCGCTCGGGGCGTATCTGCTCGACCGTGGATTGTTATTCCGTGATTGGATTGCCATTAGTATCAAGTTTGGCTTGCCCATTCCGGGCCGCCTTTATCCGGCCCACTATAGCCTTCTTTATTTCTCAAAGGGAAAACCAAGGACGTTTCGGAACATTCGGACGCCAATCCGACGCTGTCGACATTGTGGGAAAGAAATCAAGGACTATGGTGGACATAGAAATGCGATGAATCCAAAAGGGGTCAACCTAACTGATGTCTGGGACGATATCCCGCCGGTTCGGCACCGAAAATTCAAGAGCGAGAAACGACAAGCAAATCAGCTTTCGACGAAGCTTGTCACGCGCGTAATTCAGCTCTCCACCCAGGCTGGGGATCTAGTTTTGGATCCTTTCGGTGGCAGTGGCACGACTTTCGATGTATGTGAACGTCTGGGCCGACATTGGGTGGGCATTGAAATTGGGGACTGCCAGCCAATCGTAGAGCGGCTACAGGGCGGCGTTGTGCGTCCTCATGCGTATGACGACTATGTTGAGGAGTTGGCGGTGAGGTGACTATCGCCTTGCGCGGCCATCCGTTCCCTTTGGGATCCGCTTGACGCTCGGGCTTTTGGCATCGTGTTCCACAACCAAGATTCGGAGGCACCCGATCGTGATTGGAATGGCCCGCCAGAGAGGAAAATAGGGGCGAAGCTCTTTGATGTTACCCACCCGGTCCGTAAGGTAACGATACAATTCACTGCTCGGCACAACTAAGAACCCACCCCGTAACACACCTTTATGCAAGGCCAGCAAGAGCTTATTGATTGCCCTGTGGCTTGAAGAGATGTTCCCTGTTTCCCACTCAAAGCCAATGAAGCCGCGCGGCGTCGCAACTAGGGCATCGAGATCGCCTGTCGTCAGCGCGCCTTCTTCGAACTCAGGTAGTTCTTCCGTTTGCCAACCGAATTCCCTGAGTCTTGCAACGCACGGTTCTTTGATGGGCAGGACTCCGTTCCCGTGTTTTTCGGGTCTGATCTTGAATTTCCCGCTTCCGTGAGGCCAATCCGTAGCCCGAACCGCAGCTCTTACTTGACGCGCGGCGTGCAACCAGTGTTTCGAGTGGGGGAATCTCCCCGCTGCGACCAGATCAATGCTTTCAACGATTTTCATCGTGGGCTTCAACGCGTGCGATCAGCTTTGCGGCAGGGAAACACAATGCTTTACAGAGGCGAAACAGAACATCAAGGGTGGGGGACTTCTTGTTTCTCTCTAAAAGGCTAACGTAGGTGCGGTGAACGCCGGCACGATCCGCGAGCTGTTCCTGTGATAGCCCGGCCTTCTCCCGTAATTTGCGTAGCTCAGTGCCAAACACACCCCAACGCTACACGCGGGCCGCCGTTTTGTCCTCAGACTAAAGTATTCGTGTTGGGCTGCTGTCCCTGTGCTGCGTCAGATGCGCATGGGCATGATGACGTAGCGGTAGCGGTAGGTTTCGTCGGCCAGGGGGCGCATTTGCCCGGCGGACTGCTCGTCTTTGAGCTCGAGTACGATGGGGCCTTCGGCGGCGG
>CAZPWD010000333.1:0-2234 GCA_964590025.1 uncultured Nitrospira sp. | reverse complement strand
GTCTGCGGCAGTGCCTGTCCCGCCCCTCAGACGGGGACAGGCACCAAGAAGAAGGGTGCCAGTCCCCAATAGTATGTCGAAGGGGTGAACGGCGAGACTGCCCGTCACAGCCGCGTATCCACGCTTGTAGCAGAAGCTTCATGAATAATGCGGGTTAGTTCAGTTGGAGATTATAGCGGTCGAGTGTAGTGGCTTTGTGCCGCGCGAGATTGGAAAGCGATTTGTTGTAGTCGACCGTGGCGCGCAACTCGTTCCCTTGGGCAGTCGCGAGATCTCGTTGGAAGTCGAGCACAAAGCGTGTGGTGCTGAGCCCGACTTTCAGGCGCTCTTGCTCCGCCTGCAACTGCTTCTCTGCCATGATTCTGGCCGATCTGGTGGTTTCGATCCGCTTGAAATCTGTCTGAACTCGCCGGACCGCTTCGCGGACTCCCACGATGATCTGCTGCCGCACACTCACGAGCGACGCTTCGGCGTTCTTCGCTTCCAGTTGCCGCTTGCTGTAGGTGCTCCAGGCTGAGCGGTTGCCGAGTGGGTAGCTTAAGACGAGGCCCGCGCCATAATTATAGTAATCGCCGCTGAGGTTCCGGTTCACGGAGTCACCGTAGTCTTTCCCCAGTCCCGCAAGTCCCATGGTGCCTTGAAACGACAAAGTCGGGAGGAGCTGATTCTTGGCAAATTGCGTATTGAGATCGCTCGACTCCATGTTCTTCTTCGCTTGGACGATTTCCGGCCGCTGCTCGATGGCCGTGTCGATGGCTTCCTGCAGGCTGATGGGTTCGAGGGTCACCACCGGTTGGTCGAGCGGGGTCAAGCGCAAGTCTTGACGCAGGTCCTCTTCCGCAGGATTGAGGAATCTGCGCAGCTGATCTTCCTGGTCTCGAATCGTTTTATCCGCAACCAGTACCTGCTCGACCCGCGACGCGACGGCCGCTTCGGCTTGCAAGACGTCGACGATCGACATGATGCCGGCCTTCGCCTTCGCGCGGTTGCTGGCCAAGAGTTCCTGTGCAGCTTTCAGGGCGGCCTCTGCCACTTTCAGATTTTCATTGGCGAAGACGACTTCCCAATAGGTTTGTTCTACCGTTGCCAGGACGGTGAGGACACGATCGCGAAAAACGTGTTCTTCCACGGTGGCATTATTCTGTGCGACGCGGATGAAAGTTTTGGTGACGTCAATCCCTGCGTTGCGGAGGAGAGGTTGCGTGAGGGTGAGTGCGAGACCACCTGTATAAGAAGGGTTGAATAAAAACCCCGTGGCCACATTCTGGTTCACATTTGTTCGCGAGGGGCTATAGTTCAGATCGACGTTGCCGCCGGTAGGTAGGTTTGTCGTTGCATCCAACGTGACGGACTGGCTGCGTTGATCAAATGTGGTAATCCCGGTCAAGTTGCCGCCGGTTGACCCGAACACAGGCCGATTGAGCGGATTCACAGTCCGGTTGTATTGGCCGTTCACGCTCAGAGTCGGATCGAACTTGGCTTGTTCGACAGTGATATCGGCCTGCCGACTCTCCTTAGTCTGGCGGCTGATATTGATATCCAGGTTATGCTGCAGCGCGCGAAGTGCCGCGTCGGCGAGAGAGATGGTTTCCCGTCGTTCCGCAGGGGGTGTATTGCCGATCTCCAGCCCCCAACTGAGCCCAGGTGACAGGATCAGCCCAACCCCGACGGCATAGCCAAATGTGCGCCACCATCCATTTGTTGCGAGACCTTGCTCCATAACGCTCCCTTTGATCGACAAGGAGTTTCTGTCCATACTATAATGGTTTTATGCGGACCTGTCATGGACTAAGTGCAATGAGATTCCAGGGCTATAAGGTCAAGCAAACCATTCTGTCGGTCTCAGTGCTTCCCGGAGCGCTGTCGGTGCTGGCCCTGCTCCTGTTCGCGCTCACGTCGTTGAACTTGAATGCTTGGGGCCAAACCATCTCCAGTGTTCGCTCATTCGATGGAGGGGTTGCGCCACTGTTCAGGCTGCCCGGCCTAGGGAGTCTCTATCTCGACAATCAGGGCACGCAGGGATATCTGTACAACCCCGGGAATAATTTCCAATCGTACAGCTTTCGGAATCCCACGACCGGACAAGCGTGGAGCGGGGCTGTAACCACGCTCGGGCCGCAACTCTCGATCGGACTGATCCAAGGCGCCAACCAGACCGGTTCGCCGCTCGTCCTTCCCGGCCCTCCACGCCAAACCGCGCCGTTGCCGTCGATCCAATCCACTATTCTCGACGA
>CAZPWD010000332.1:0-2234 GCA_964590025.1 uncultured Nitrospira sp. | reverse complement strand
CGAAAAGAAGTTGAGCCAGTGACCGCGCACGAGTTCATGCAATTTTTATTTCAATGGCAACATGTTTCCCCTGGGTCGCGTCTCCATGGCGAGGCCGGTCTCTTGGACATCATCGCGCAGTTGGCCGGCTTCGAAGCTGCAGCCTCGGCCTGGGAGCCGCATCTGCTCCGGACGAGGCTGGCGAAGTATGAGCCGGAGCTATTGGACCGACTCTGTCTGAGCGGGGCAGTCAGCTGGGGCAGGCTGTCTCCTCATCCACGGCTTGCGCACGTTGGCGATGTTGAACGACGTCGGATCATCCCGACGAGTGTGGCGCCAATTAGTATCTTCCCACGTGAGGAGAGCGAGTGGTTGAGGGATGTCTTCCACGATGACGATGCATCGAATGGGCCTGACCCGTTTGCCCAGTTGAGCTCCGTGGCGCAAGACCTGCGTCGTACCTTGCACGAGCGAGGTGCGAGCTTCTTTACCGACCTTGTGCGGATGACCAACCATCTTCCGACGGAAGTGGAAGAAGGACTCTGGGAACTCGTGGCCGTCGGCTTGGTCACGGCCGACGGCTTCGACAATCTCCGTGCCCTCATGGACCCGCGTCGCCGCCGTGCGGAAGGACGGGAGCGGTCTCGCCGCCCTCGACACTCAGCCGGGCGGTGGGCGTTGCTCAGACAGGCTGCTGGCCATCAGCCACCAGCGATCAGCTCTGAGCCCGCGTCTTTAGTCACCTCACGCCTTACGTCTTACGCCTCACGTTCGATCGAGCCCGTCGCACGCCAACTCCTTCGTCGATACGGCGTGGTGTTCCGTGACTTGTTGGGGCGGGAAGCGCTGGCATTGTCCTGGCGCGATCTGCTGATGCAGTACCGTCGGATGGAACTGCAAGGCGAGATCCGTGGGGGGAGGTTTGTAAGCGGCTTTACAGGGGAGCAGTTCGCGTTGCCGGAAGCTGTCGAATCGTTACGGGCGGTGAGAAAACGGAACGAGTCGAGTGCTGCCTCTCACGACATCAAATTGTCTGCCAGCGATCCGTTGAATCTCGCAGGAGTGATCTTGCCGGGTCCGCGCGTACCCGCGGTGCCGTCGAACTTCGTGGTGTTTCGTGACGGGGCGGTGGTGCGAGCTGTTTTGGGACGGGAGGCTGCGGACAGACCAAGCGAACAGATTGAGTGGAGCGGACGGGCCAATCAGGCTAGCCCGCATTATTCATGACGGTTCGTGGCGAAATCCCTGAGCCGCGTCGCGAGACAGACGCGCGAAGATGGACGAAGTGGATGCCTAGCCAGGAAGCGTCGTGAGCTTCCTACCCAGGCTGTGTGAACAGCTACTGTGGATAAATGCTGTGTGAGGGCCGGTCTTGCGCCAATAATGCGACAACGTCCGAGGGCCCGCTCCCGCTTGTGTTCACGAACGGGTAACGGGACTGCGCATAGGCGAAGAACGCTCCCCGGCGATCCTGCGGAACCCCTAACAAGGCGCTCAGGGAGGTGAGGTATTCTCCATGGCCTTGCGCCATGTTCTGTTTGAGATTCTCGAAATTGAGTGCCACGAACGCGTTCACCTTCTGGTCTGCTTTCAGGAGCCCATCGCCGGTAAACCAAACGCCCGGCGTCGTGGAGGAGAGAAAATCGTTGATGGTCTTGGTGGCGGTGCAGGCTGATAGGGCGAAACATAGCACCCCAGCCCACACGAAATGCCACAGGATGGTGGAAGATCTTCCCATAATCTCCTCCATGTTGTTGATTGGGTGAATGTGCACTACGCTTTGGAAAAACGTATAAGGGACATTGGCCCCGAATGTCAAGGCGTGCTCTCTCCATGTCTGTTGAGCTTAGCCCTCTGATGGGGTATCGTTCCGGTGAGGATTCGGGGATCGCCCATGCCGGAGAAATCGGACACACCTATTCGAGACCGGCTGGCTCGGCAACGGACTGAGTTGGCGAACGAGCGCACGCTGCTGGCGTACATCCGAACGGCGCTGGGTTTTGTTATCGTCGGCGTTCCGGCTGTGTGGTGGATTGAGCTGCCCGGCATTCAACCACTGGGTGTGGTGTCGTTGGTGACGGGTGTCGTGTTCTTGGGGGTCGGGGTTCGGCGATTCTTCTCCATCAAAGCAGTGATCGATCAACAACCTGACTAGGAGCCTGTCCGACATTGACCGTTCTACTGCGGCGAACGATCCGCGACCATCTGCGTCGTTCTCGGCCCGAAAAAATCCTCAATGTATTCCAGCGAATACA
>CAZPWD010000331.1:0-2238 GCA_964590025.1 uncultured Nitrospira sp. | reverse complement strand
ACAAACGAGATAGACCAGATGAACCAGATTGAAGAAGGAGTGCGGCATGACCGAAGAGTGGGGCGCGATTCTCGTCGTCGATGACGATGTGGAAATGCGGGAGCTTGTCCACGATGTGTTCAAGGATCGCGGGCATCAAATCACGACGGCAGGGAGCGGACAAGAGGCCTTGAAGCTGTTGGCCGAGCAAGACTATGCCGTCGTGTTGACGGATTTGCGGATGAAAGGGATGCCGGGGACGGAGTTGTTGGCGGAGATCAGGCGTCTATATCCGGACATCGGGGTCATTCTCATGACAGGCTTTGGGTCGGTGGACACCGCGGTCGAGGCCATGAAGCGGGGTGCCAGCGACTACTTGACCAAGCCGGTGAAAAACGATGAGTTGGTTCGCGTCGTGGAACGGTCCATCCGCGAAGCATCGTTACGACGTGAGGTGAACAGGCTCCGGCGCGAGATCCACAAGGAGTACAGCTTCCATCAAATCATCGGCAAGAGCAAACCGATGCAGGAGATATTCGACCTGATCCGGCGCGTGGCCAACAGTCCGACGAATCTGTTGATCACCGGCGAGAGCGGAACCGGCAAGGAGTTGGTGGCCAAGGCGATCCATTACAATAGCGATCGCCAGGATGCTCCGTTTATCCCCGTCAACTGTGCCGCCATTCCGGAACAGCTGCTCGAAAGCGAGCTGTTCGGCCATATGCGAGGCGCCTTCACGGATGCGAAGGCGGACAAGCGGGGTCTCTTCGAAGAGGCGCAGAAGGGCACGCTGTTCCTCGACGAGATCAGCGAACTGCCGTTGATGCTGCAGGCCAAGATCTTGCGCGCGATCCAGGAGAAGGAGATTCGTCGTGTGGGGGCCAACAAACCGATCGCCGTCGATGTGCGCATCATTGCGGCGACGAATCTGAACCTGACGGATGAGGTCAAGGCGAAGCGCTTCCGGGAGGACTTGTACTACCGGCTCAATGTGATCGAACTGCGCCTGCCCCCCTTGCGCGAGCGCCGCGAAGACATTCCGCTGCTCGTGGATTCGTTCATGAAGAAGTGCGGGGAGTCTCGCGGGAAACAGATACAGGGCGTGAGCGAGTCTGCGCTGGCAATGCTGGTGGACTATACCTGGCCGGGCAACGTACGTGAATTGGAGAATGTGATCGAGCGAGCGGTCACGCTCAGCCGGAGCGAAAAGATTGTTCCCGACGATCTCCCGTCAACGATTCAGGGGGCCCGTGGCGATCGGCGCGTGCTCGACGATGCGGCTGAACGGACCCTGCCACTGGATGAAGTGGAAAAAGAATATATCCTCAAGATCCTCGAGAAGACCGGCGGCAACAAGTACCAGGCCGCACACATGCTCGGGATCGATCGCAAGACGCTCTATCGTAAGCTGGGCGAGATCGACGGAAAGACGCCGGCGTGAGCCCAGAGTCCTTCGATAGTGAGCAACAGTTTCGTCTCATTGTGGAGGCCGCTCCCAATGGCATGCTGCTCGTTGACGAGAGTGGAACGATTGTGATGGTGAATGTCTCTGCACTCCGCCAATTCGGCTACGAGAGAGAAGAGGTGCTCGGCAAATCAGTCGAGATGCTGATCCCAGGGCCGTTTCGATCCAATCACCGGCAGCACCGAGCCGGGTTTATAAAGGCTCCCGAGATACGATCGATGGGGGGCGGGCGTGAGTTATTTGGCTTGCGAAAGGACGGGGGAGAGTTTTCTGCTGAAATCGGACTCACGCCTATTCAGACGACCAAGGGGATGCGGGTGGTGGCGTCGATCGTGGATATTTCAGAGCGTAAACGTCTGGAGGTGCAGCTCCGACAGGCTGAGCGGTTGGCGGAACTGGGCACACTGGCTTCCGGTATGGCCCATGAAATCGGTACGCCGATGAACGTGATCCTCGGGCGTGCGGAGTATTTGCTCCAACGCACAGCCGATGAAGGGATGAAGAAGGGCCTTGCCACGATCGTCACGCAGGTCGAGCGAATCACCAAGGTGATAAACCAACTCCTTACCTTTGCCAGGCGGAGGACGCCGGAGCGGCGGGCCGTCGATCTCGGTGAGATCGTGGACGACAGCCTGGAGATGTTCCAGGAACGGATCGCCCACAGTCGCATCACGGTTGACAAGTCGATTGAATCGCCATTGCCTCCTGTCCATGCCGATCGGGATCAACTCATCCAAGTGCTCATCAATCTCGTGATGAATAGTCTCCATGCCATGCCGGAGGGGGGGCGGCTC
>CAZPWD010000330.1:0-2241 GCA_964590025.1 uncultured Nitrospira sp. | reverse complement strand
TGCCAGCCACTCACATCATATCCCTTCTCAATCAAACATCGCACTACCGCATCGGCGTATGGAGGATCTGGCTCAAGTGGCCTGTAGGCGCCGCCAACTGAACCGATGATCACTCCGAGCACACTTCCGACTGCTGCCCCAATCGTCACACCCGGCACTCCACCAATGAGTCCACTCGATGCCCCTACCGCGGCGCCACTAATCAGACCCAGCACAGCTCCAGCGGCCACGTTACCACTTCGATTGCCGGTGCCCGGCTTTAACCCAGCCGCATCGGCCTTCTGCTGACAAGCGGCAACTTCAAGCTTCGCCGCCTCCCGCCCCTGCAGCTGGAACTTCGCATTCGACCGCAACATCGGCTCCGGCCCCGCACAGGCCACGACACTCAAGACAGACACAGCCAGAACAAGTTGATAGACGGATGTGCGAATCTTCTTCCATGCCCCCCCCCAGTCACGGGAGGGATATCTCCTTCTCATCGTGGGATGGCTCGGTTGGGCTTCACTGCGCGCATGGAACGAGCACCGCTTCACCGTGCGCGTTCTGCGAGCAAGAAGACCGACCGAGCTGTCCCACGAACTCTTTATTGCCATCCTGTCACCTCATACCCCTTTTCTTGCAGACATCGATTCACGAAGTTCGTGTAGGCCTGATTCGGCTGCGACGATCCTGACGCCCTAAACAACCCCATAAGTAATCCCCACACCGCTCCGCTCGCTGCCCCGATCATGGAACCGCGGCCCGCTGCGCCTGAGATGGCCCCGCCGACCGCCCCAGCTGCCGCGCCGACTCCGGCTCCTACTGCGGTGCCGGTCGCCACACGACCGGCCTTCCCACTACCTTCCTCAGCCCCTGCTGATTCAGCCAATTGTTTACAGACTTCGATATCCTGTGCCGCTGCCTCTTTTCCCACAGACTGAAAATGGGCATTGGGATACAGAATAGGATGTACCGTCGAACAGGCGGCCAGTACCAGCGATCCAACGATAATAGACAGACCTCTGTGCCTCATGGCTTCGCCGGTCTCTGACTCAAGCGTGCCGGGCGAGACTGGCGGGAAAAGCGCGACAGGTAGGGACAGGGCTCACACGTCACGCAAGTCACGCTCCTCGCGCTTGTTGCGCTCCACTCCGCCAATTCGCGACGAACCATCATGAATAATGCGGGCCAAGGTGCAAACGAGCCATTACCAGCTGCGCGGAAACCCCTTTGATAAAAATACGTTTGTGCCGTCCGCCTGCGCCGGAGTGAATCCGCACCGACGCAGTGGAAATCGATAATTGTCGCGCCAGAAACCGAATCAATTCATCATTGGCTGCGCCATCGACCGGTGGAGCGGCCACACGAATCTTCAACGCATCGCCGTGAATGCCTACACACTCTGTGGTGGAGGCTTTAGGCTGGATATGAACGGAGAGGACTGCTCCGGCTTTGGTGTCCTGCACAATCAGCGCATTCATCCGTGACGGGGTCCCCCAGCCATGGGATCAGAAAATGGCCTTCACCAATTCCAGAATGCTGCGCTGCATATCGGGATCGTCGGTGATTGGGCGGGCAATCGCGACATCGCAGGCTCGGTCGGTCGCCACACCTTGCCGAATGAGTGTCCCGGCATAGATCAGCAATCTGGTGCTGACCCCTTCTTCCAAGCCATGATTCTTGAGGTTCCGCACCTTTCCACCGAGTTTCACTAAGCTGGCCGCAAGGTCACGGCTGACCCCCGCTTCCCGCTCGACCACGGTGATTTCGACGTCAGGCGCCGGATAGTCGAACTCAATCGCCATGAAGCGCTGCTTCGTGCTTTGCTTCAAATCCTTGAGCACGCTCTGGTACCCGGGGTTATAGGAAATCACCAGGAGGAAGTCGTCGGCCGCTTCGAGAATCTGGCCTTTCTTTTCAATCGGCAGGAAGCGGCGATCGTCGCTCAGGGGATGGATGATGACTGTTGTGTCCTTCCGCGCCTCGACGATTTCGTCCAAATAAACGATCGCGCCATGCTTCACGCCGAGCGTCAGCGGCCCATCGACCCAGACCGTCTCTTGGCCCTTGAGCAGATACCGGCCCACTAAATCGGAGGCGGTGAGATCTTCGTGGCAGGCCACCGTGATCAAGGGACGACCAAGCCGGTAAGCCATATGCTGGACGAATCGGGTCTTGCCGCACCCGGTTGGCCCCTTAAGCATGACCGGCATCTTACTATTTGCCGCGATCGTGAACAAACCGATCTCGCCACGGACCTCC
>CAZPWD010000329.1:0-2246 GCA_964590025.1 uncultured Nitrospira sp. | reverse complement strand
CGCTACGGCATTCATGAATAATCCGGGCTTGGGGCTAGCGGCACGAGGCTAGAAGCGAGGAATTGAAGAGACCAGTTCGGCGTGAGACCAGGAGCCAAATCCGAAAATTGCTCTTACCTTTAGCCCCTTGCCGCTCGCCTCCTGCCCACGGTTGAAATTTGGTGGAGCTGGCCGGGATTGAACCGGCGACCTCGTGAATGCCATTCACGCGCGCTCCCAACTGCGCTACAGCCCCACGCCGGTTGACTTGGAAATACGCGAAAATCCTTGTGAAACCGCGGTCATGCTAACACGGCCCTCCCGCGGCAGTCAAGAAAACGGGAGTGGGCAGGCCCCAAACGTCTCTTGTGCTCGCGGAACAGAGGAGGGGATGGAGCCTGATGATCTTCTGTGCTCGCGCAACGCGCGGCCTGAGAAGACCCTCGTTGGACGCGCGCAGTGGAAGATCAATCAGCCCCCATCCCTAGAGAGAGACGAGCAAGCTTGGAAGGAGCATGTATATCGTTCGACGCGCGCAATAAGAGACGGGTGGGGCCTGCCCTCCAGGTTCTTGACAAACTACAGAGTCGCTCCTACCATGACCCCTCGGCTCTGGCTCTCGGTCCAGCCAGGGCTCTTTTTTTGGGAGCATTTCGGGCGATGGGAAATCTCGTTGTGATTGGGGCGCAGTGGGGCGACGAAGGCAAGGGCAAGATCGTGGATATCTTAGCCAGCGACGTCGATGCGGTGGTTCGCTACCAGGGAGGGTCCAACGCGGGGCACACCGTCATCAATGAACGAGGCACCTTCGTGTTTCACCTCATCCCCTCAGGCATCCTCTATCGCGGGACGCTCTGTGTGATCGGGAACGGGGTCGTCGTGGATCCAGCCTCGTTGATCGAAGAGTTGGACCATCTCCAGACTCAAGGCGTGAAGATCGGAAAGAATTTTATCGTGAGTCAGCGCGCCCATCTCATCCTGCCGTATCACAAGGCCATCGACAAAGCGTCTGAACAGTCGAAGGGCTCTCGCCGAATTGGAACGACGGGGCGGGGAATTGGCCCGTCCTATGCCGATAAGATGTCGCGGATCGGGATCCGAATGGGGGATCTGCTCAATCCGAAGGCGTTTCGAACCAAACTTGAAGAAAACGTGGTCGAGATCAATTGGTTTCTCGAGCAACTGTACAAGCTGGAACGTTTCGATGTCGACAAAGTGTTCCGGCAGTATATGAGCTATGCCGACCGCCTGAAGAGCCATATCGTCGATACCGCCATGCTCGTCAATAAGATGATCGAGGGAGGGAAGTCCGTGCTGTTCGAAGGGGCGCAAGGGACACACTTGGATGTGGACTTCGGCACCTATCCCTACGTCACCTCCTCCAGTTCAACGGCCGGCGGCGCCTCAACGGGAACGGGCGTGGGACCGACGAAGATCGACGCGGTGCTCGGGGTCGCCAAAGCCTACACCACGCGTGTCGGCAGCGGGCCGTTCCCCACGGAATTGACCGATGCGGTGGGAGACGGGCTCCAAGCACGAGGGAAAGAATTCGGATCGACGACGGGACGTGCGCGCCGCTGCGGCTGGTTCGACGGCGTCGTGGTGCGCTACGCCACCAAAGTGAACGGACTCGCGTCACTGGCCGTCACGAAACTGGATGTGCTCGACGGCTGCAAGGAACTCAAAGTCTGCACCGGCTATCGGTATCAGGGGAAGCTCTATCGAGACATGCCGGCCGATCTCCAAGCGCTGACCGACTGTGAGCCGGCATACAAGACGTTCAAGGGATGGTCCGGCTCTACCACCGGCGCGACCACGTATAAACAGCTTCCCGTGGAAGCCAAGCGCTATCTCCAGTACCTTGAGGATCTCTCCGAGTGTCCCATCGATATGATCTCAACCGGATCGAAGCGCCGTGAAACCATTATTCTTCGCAACCCACTCAAGATCTCCCGCGGGCGCGGCAAGCGATGAATTTCCTCTCAGGCGCCAGTCTTGTTCATTCAGTCTGTTTGGTCTGTCTGTCTAGTCTGTCTGGTTTGTCTGGTTTTTGGTTGAACGAAACTAACCAGATCAACCAGATGAACCAAACAAACGAGACAAACCAAATAACGGTCTTCTTATGCTGCGGGCTAGGCACAAGCCGAGCGTCGGTGGTAGAATCCGCGCTCTCCGCTCGGTGAGCCGGTAGCTCAGTTGGTAGAGCATCGCCCTTTTAAGGCGAGGGTCCTGGGTTCGAGTCCCAGCCGGCTCACCATATCTTTCAA
>CAZPWD010000328.1:0-2265 GCA_964590025.1 uncultured Nitrospira sp. | reverse complement strand
TGCAAGCCATTTGCGTACAAACGAACTGGCGAAGGGTGCCAGAACTCGAACACGCAAGTGCCGCCTCAACTCGGTCGTTATCCCATCCTCTCTTCTGAATCCTCCACTCCGTCCTAGCTCTGGCTAAAAAATACGTCAGGCGTACTGCCGCACCAATCAATTTCCCCCAAGCTGACACTCAGAATCCACCAGAGGCAGCACGGCACACCTCTTCAAGAGAGGCACGATGCGGCGGTGAAAATGGTGACGAATTGACGGAAGGCTACGCGGCAGTCGTTGAAACGATAGCCACGTACTTTTTTAGGCGATTCTGTGCAGCAGGGGATAATTCCGTGAAAGCCAGGCCGAAGAATTGATCCTTCGCCCACTGCACGGTGGCAACGGCAATATCGGCAGGCTTGATTTGCTTGGGAAGACGTAGGCTCAACGTGACTTCATCCCCTGGCCTGATCTCAGCCTCCGTGCTGACTCGGGCGCCGCGTATCGAAAGATCGTAGACCACGCCCAAGTCGATACCAGGCCTCCTCAACCAACGACGAGGCTGGCAATGAGACAGGGCGCAGACAAATGGAGCAGAGATGCGGACCCGAGGATGCTGGCGAAACCTATTCAAGACAGAGGATCGACGTGAGGTCTGTTCCATAGAGCGTCCCTACCAAGTTTCTACCGTACATCAGGACGCTCTATTCACAAATATAATTCTTCAATCGCACCAATTGAATCGTAGCATGCGGTGAAGAACTGATCCGCCGTGTCCCTGAGTTCCAAATCTCTGGCTTACGGCGTCCCTTCCTTACTGATCTCGGCTGTCCGATTGCCTGCCTCTTCCAACGTTGTCTCAACTCCCTTGGCCTTGTCGATCGCGCTCCTGGCCATCCCACCAACCGGAGAACGTTGGGACACTACTGATATACCCTATTTGACTCTCGCCCCGGCCCATGTTATTGTGTGGCCTCGTACGAACCAGCACCACTCTTCGCGCAGCCTCATCTCATAGCGGTGTGTCAGCGCGAGGGATCCTTTAGGGCATGCGGCTCATACGTTCCGTCATTTTCTGTGCGTGGATGCCTGGCAGAAAGATGGACGGAATGATTTCGGCACTTCTATCCGACCCCCTCATCTCCATCGTGCGTTTTCCACGTTGGAGATGCTAGGTTCTATGTATAAAGGAGCACTTATGAAGCTATCCACTGGGTGGCGAGCCGACAAGACGAGAAAGAACCGGGCACGGGCGACGCGGAAACCAAAAATCCGATGGGAGGTGCTCGGTCTTCCAAGTCCTCTTGATACCAGTCTGACGACCTCAATGGAAGACATCCGCCTGCAAGTGTCGAACATGGCAAGCCGTGGGTTCGGCCAGGGTACTCGCTCCCGCACGGCTGAACGAGAAGCAAAGACCACCACCCATGCTCCTGACTCGAGCAGCAAGAGACGTCGCGGAGCGACGGAATCGTCGCAATCATAGCGGGGACAGGATCATATACGGCAGGTGATTGGTAACTCAATACGAGTTGCCAGGCAAAGGAGGGCACCATCGGACGAGCAGGAAAAACGACCATCGCAAAACGAGACCGCGAGAAAGCGAAGCAAATTCAGCGGCGCGAGAAAGATGCGCGTCGAGAACAGCGCAAGACCGAGAAGCCCGCTCGCCCCCTGAGCAGAGAGGGAGAGGATCCAGATTTGGCCGGGCTCCAGTGGGGCCCACAAGAGCCACTGTATTAGGGATAACGTGAGCGCGATCTCCGCGCTTCACATCACTCCCAACCTACGCTGCTTTCACAAAGCGATCAGCGGCAAACACTGCTTGCAGCTGTTGGGTGATCACGCGGCGATACTCGCCCTTCTGCTTCACTATTAGCACTACGCCATCCTCATCAGTCAGGACCAGCAAATCGTCCTCAATCGCAAGTGTCCGATCGGGATCTCCGACATTGATACGATACTGCGTCCGGCTATCCGGATTGCGGCCAGGGCCCACGACCAATTCCGTCAGTCCGTCGATGATTCCTACGCGTCCGTCCTCGCGAAACCTGACTTTCGTGCCGTCCGGAATTCTCACCAATTTCTTCACCGTGTGCAGCCCATCAGCCTTTGGGTTTGTCATGATGATACTCCTCCGATCGCTCACAACTCTTTGCCTGTCAGTGGGTACGCGTCGCTGACATCTCCCTGGCAAGGATGCTGAAAAAGTCCTCCAGCTTCGTTCTCGCTTCGCTCTGAGGCTCAACGTACTGAAGCGTACGCCTTCGCTTCTTCGCTCGCTGC
>CAZPWD010000327.1:0-2275 GCA_964590025.1 uncultured Nitrospira sp. | reverse complement strand
TGCCTGCCGCATCGGACATGCGACCGACTGCCGCTCAACCACCGACGCCTGCGAAGGGGGAACCCACTCAGCGAGATACCGATCTGGACGCGGTACGGAAGGAGTTGGAGGACATCAAGAAGAAACTGGCGGAGCAAGAAGCGAAGCAGACACCTCGATCGATTCCTTAGCAGGATGCTGAAAAAGTCCGCCAGCGGCGCCCCCAACACCCGTGAAGCGTCGCTCGTCTCTCGTCCGACGAAAAGAGCATATGGCATATAGCCAATAGCGTATGGTCCGGAATGGAGAGTGGGCGTCTTTACCCCTTACGTTTCACGCCTCACGTTTCACGTCTTATTTCTGCGAGTACCACCGATAGCCTTTGTTCTCCGAGAAGCTGGCCTTCGGGGCCCCGCCTGGTTTTTCGAGTAACAAGACTTTGAAGTCGAGGAGACCGAACCAAGCAGGATCTGCCACGTCGTGATAGTGGCAGCCGTGCAGTTTGGGGAGCATGTCACCCAGGGCCTGTTGCAATTCCTTCTCTGTGTAGGCTCGCACGATGAACGGCTTGTTCATGGCCTGGCAGAACCGCTGAATTGTATAGGCCGCGCCGGTGCAGAGCACTTTGGTGTCTGGTTTGATGGCGAGGAATTGGGGCAGCGAGAGATAGCGCTCTTGAAAGCCTAGCCAGCTGGTAGCCTGGCGCAGGTGGCTGTACTGGACTTCGTATTCAGTGTGCCCCGGTAATTTGACCGGTGCCGGCCAGCCTTCTTCGACCCCGAATTCGGTGAGAAACGCCCTGCCGCCTGGCTTTAACACCCGCCAGAGTTCTGCTACGAATCGAAAGGGGCCGAGGTTGAAGATCACGTCCTTAGGCAGATCCGTGCCCAGCGGCAGCCGCACGCGTCTGATCCAATCCAACGCTTCCTGATGCTGCGGCCTGTCGCCTGTTCCATCGAGGAGTTCTTTCCTGGTCAACTTCACCGGCGTCATGTCCGCCATGTTTTCGTTGTCGATGACGAGGTCGACGGAGTTGTCTTTGAATGGCAGCCATTCGCCGTTGGCGCGGGTGCCGATGCCGCCCCAGCCTCCGGCCTTGGCACGGGTGACTTGCAGCTTGAGGAAGGGCTGTGTGATGTCGAGGGAGATGTATCGGATGGTCTGCTTTTCAAACGGCAAGAGTTCCCTGCCCACCTCACGGGCGAGGTATCCAAGTCCGCCGCCCACTTCCACAATGACGTGGGGTTTGGGCGTGAGCCAGCCCAACTTCCGCAATTGCCGCATGAGCAGTCGGCCATAGGTCAAGCCGTTGAGCGTGTCGTTCGGCTCCCGGAAGAGATGCGAAACGGTGGTTTCGATCAGGTCGAAGTGGCCGTCGTCTCCACCGCTGTCGGTCAGTTCGTGGTGATGAAAGTCTTCAAGATGCTCTTCTCCCTCGAACCCTTCCTGTCCTGACCAGCCTTCCCGAACTTGTTGGAGGAGCAGATCCCACTTGGCCTTGTGTCGGTGGCCGCCCGGGGGCTCTGTGCCGTAGTAACAGAGGGAGTAGGTGGGCAGAGCCCAATGTTCCAAGTGCCACTGTCCCGGCTGCCCGTCCGGTCCGCAGACCCGGGCCCCATATTTTTCCACCAGCGCCCCGACTGCCGTGTGGCCGTTCATCGCCTGTAACAGCTCTAGGCCGGTGCGGTTCAGTCGAACGATTGGTAAGTTGTCATCGAGGGGGGCGAGCCACCATTCGTCTTCGTGGTGCTGATAGGCGACGAGATCGGGGATGTGCCAGGCCAGGAGACTGAGCGTCTCTCCGGTGAGGCTGAGCGGTTCGTGAGCGGCGACAGCTGGTTTCATGATCGGCGTGATCCGTTTATGCGCCGCAGCCTACACGGGGGGCTGGGAATCTCGCAAGTCTCGCGCGAGTAACGAGATACGCTGCAAGATTTTTAGCCCTCCCCCTTGACGCCGCGATCTGTTTGTAGGATTCTCCCATCCGTTGGGACTCAACGCCAGGAATCAAGGTGGTAGACCCTCAATTGCCTCACTCTTTGCCCCTCCGGTTGCTGGCCTCGGTTGCGTTTCCGGTGATGGACATGGGGGGCCGGGTAGGTGAGAAGAGCGACTTTTTCGCCATCAGTGAGAGGGTTAGGAGTCTGCGGAAAAACAATTATGGCACGGTTGAAATTCAATGGTCCGCACATCTATGACAACAGGAGAATACCGCGCAGGATGCTCAAAAAGGCCAGACTTCTCACCCACCCAACCCTGGCGCGCCGAGACGCGCCTTGTCCCAAGCAAGGCCGCA
>CAZPWD010000326.1:0-2278 GCA_964590025.1 uncultured Nitrospira sp. | reverse complement strand
AGCCTTATAGGAGGGTTGTGGAGGTAGGCACAAGAGCCAAGTGGGGAAATGATGGTATTCCCCTCGCCTAAGCAAAATAGCCCACATCCCATGGACATTGGCTCACGTTGAGCGCATACAGGTTCGAGCTTGCGAGGCTTTTATAAGCTCCTGAAAAATGGAGCCGGCGATCCGGATTGAACGGACGACCTGCGGTTTACGAAACCGCTGCTCTACCAACTGAGCTACGCCGGCCCTTGCTTAAGACCCCACAACTTACACGGGTTTTTTCTCAGCCTCAAGGGATTTATCGTGCAACGACGGATGAGAGACAAGACTCTCCACGCCCGACGCTCTGGCTGACTGACCAGCCGTCGGAAAGTAAATGGCTGTTATTTGAACCGGGCAACTGGCTGCAGCCTGACCAAGGCCCCCTGGCCTGGCCCAGGGAGACAGAGGGGCTCCTGCTCGTTGCCATACTGCGCGTGGGCCACCTTGAGTACCTGCCCCTTGGTATAGGCGCAGAGTTCGCCCGCAAGGATGGTGCCGTTCTTATCGAGGTCTGCTGCACCGCCCAGGCCTTTGAGCAATTGATAGGTAAACAGCCCGTGCCGGCCCAGGTCAAAACTATGGGCCTCCTGGATTGCCCGGTTGCCGACCATCCACATGATCTTCTCTTTCCCGCTACCCTCCTGTTCCCACAACGGGGCGATCCTGCCTACTGCTTCCTTGCCCGGTACCAGTTCAAGCGAGAGATCGAGCATTACGACGGCCCGCTGAATCGGCAATTTCGCCAAGGATTCCTGCAGCCGACGAAGCGAGTAACGGCGCGCGCCGGACGTGGCCGTGCCGTCGAACAACATCATCGATACTGCGCCGGTGGTGGCCTCAACCATTCCTCGGCCCGTAAACGAGACATAGACTACTGTGGTGGAGTCCACCTGCTTGGGCAACCACTCCTCCAAAACCTCGGCCAGGTCGCTCTTGAGGGCATGGGTATCAACGAGGGTGCGCACGCGCTCGGAAGGAATTCCTCCGATCGATTTGAGGTACGTAGCCATGACCTCCGCATCTCGTGCAGCGTACTTGACCCTGGCAATGCTGCTCTCACGAAACCGCCCCACGCCAATGACAATGCCTACGGCCTTCGGCTGTTTGAGTATGCTGGTCTGCTTCGGCAGCTGATCGACATCGACCGGCAGCGCCACAGCCTCCGTCGCAGACTCAGGCTTCATCGCCACCAGAAACTTCTTGGCGGACGGCAGCTGGACCAATGGGGATCCGGCACGCAAAATCAGCGTCACTTCTCCCTGAAGTACATCTTTCACCATGCCGACTTTGCCGTCCAACGTCACGCGTTTCACCTCTCCAGGCTGCAGATCGCCGACAGATACCACGCTGGGGATCCGCTCGATCAAGGGCGGCGTGGTTGTCACCGACAACTCGACAGCCCGTGCGGTTCCAGGCCCTTCATTTTTGACTTCAACTTCGATCGCGACGGCTTCCCCGGTATGGAGCACCTGATTGCGATTCTCGTTACGGAAGATTGCCCGGAATATCACTGTGGCAGGCTCACCCATTGGAACCGGCACAGGACCAGCTGCCGCCTTGGGGCCACCGGCCTTGCGTGCTTGAGCAGCATCGATAATATTGTTGGACGTCCCGAGCTGCTTGGCCATACCATCCGTCACATAACTCATGGCCTCTTGAGCAATCTTATCGAGACCCTGTACCTCACACGAAGCCTCGGTGACATCGACCTCTCCACGACCAACGCTTTGAATCTTCTTGCTGTAGAGAACCCTCCCATCGGCAGCAGTGTAGGCAAAGTTCAACCCCAGGGTGACCGTGGCTGGATAGTTCCTGTTAGCCTTTCGAGGGATAGCCAGATCGACATGGGCCAGGCCCAACGCCGCATCGACATAGCCATCCGGCGCCGACGAGGATCCTGTCTCACCCGTCAGGACCTTTTCAAAGACGCGGCCTGTTTTCCGCCTGAGCGTTTCCTGTAGTGGAGCACTGATCGGCAAGGATTGCCTCTGGCCGCAGGCGTCCTGATAAGTGAGCTGCGCCCCGGCGATACTGGGGTCAGATCGCAGTTGGACGGTCAGGGGGAGATAGTATCCGATGGTCGCGTCGTCTCGACTCGAGAAGAGCGAGCAGCTCGTCAACGTCGCAACACACAGCCCCACGGCAATCCCTGAGGCTGCACGATACAGAAAGGAAGGACGCGCTGAATCAATGACCTGCACAAGCATTCTTATACAGAAAAGCATCCCACGAGCACAACTCACCGCAC
>CAZPWD010000325.1:0-2289 GCA_964590025.1 uncultured Nitrospira sp. | reverse complement strand
CGCCGATTTTCACCTGCATTCGCAAGAGCCTCAAGGAAACGCTCGACACGCTCGGCGGCTAACGCCGCATTCAAGCGAGACGTGCGCGACAAGCGCGAAGAGCGGGACGGGTGAGAGGGGCGACGGTTCGATATCCGAAGTTTGAGATTTTTGGAACTTCGAACCCAGAACTGCGTGTCGCGCTTTTCCCGCCAGTCTCGCCCATCTCGCCTGAACAATGGCTGACAACAACGCACTCTACGCGGTCCGCTTTCCCGACGGGTCGGTGAGCCTGTACATCGACGAAGACTACGCGATTGAACGCGGGGTGGATCCGGCCACGCTTACGCGCGTGGAAATCCCACGGGACCTGTTCGTCAGCGGGACCGTTCAAGAGATTCGCGAATACGTCGCCCTCTATCTGGAATCGCGTCATTCCGGCACCGCATAGGGGCTCCTAGCCCGGATTATTCACGAATGCCGTCGCGAGGCGTTCAAGACCGAAGCCCGCCGGGGCTTCTCGCAAGTAAGGGCGACGCAGGCGTACTGGCAGTCCGTCGAGGAGACCGAACGAGAAAAGCCCCGCCGGACGAGAGGATCGGACGACGTAGCAGGTATTCATGAATAGTCCGGGCTAAACCCAATGACCACGCTAGCTTCACCACCTTCACTCCTGACCGTTGAGAAGATCCGATCCGTCATCGATGCCATGCCCATGCAAGGGCGGATCATGCTTCGACTGATCCTGCTCCAGTACTTCGACGTGACGGACGAAGAAATCCTGTACATCGTGGCAGATCGACCGGATCCCCGCTGCGTTGCCGGGACGAAGCCCACCAACACCACCATGACCAAAGAATCGATTAAAGTTGTTACGGATCGGCGCGACCAGTACCGCCGACAGGTGCGGCTCAAGCGGGAACGGACCTGGCTGCAATGCGACAGTCTTCGGAGACTCGCCCAACTTCGTGAGGCCTTCGCCGATCGTGCCTGCACCCTCCTGACCGAGCGTTTCTCCGTTTCCGCTGACCGGCTTGACGCCTTGCGCGCATCCGCGAGAACCGTGCTGCCCAAGCCGGCAATCCGCCTGCTGGACCAGCGTTGGGATGCCGATGAGATCACGGCTGAGGACTATCAGCAGCAACGGCTCAGCATCGAGTTCCAAACTCAGCTCCGCATGGCCGAAAAATATCGCAAACGACTCGACCTGGCGGAACGCGAGCGGCAGAGCGCGATCTCTGCGCCGCTACAGGATCACGAAATCGGACATGTGTGGGGCATCCCCGCCGGCAGTCTCGCCGCCCGCAAAGTGAAGTACCTCTCACAGTACCTGCACGCCCTCCAGGCCACGTTACAAATCGGCGCGGCAGCCACGGCAACAGCACCATTGGATTTATGGAGGGAAACCTTCTCAGTGCTCGCGGAGCAGCCCATCGAACGTTCGCTCTCAACCTACGACGGGTTGGAAAAGACAGAGTCCGCGCTCATCGACAAACTGACCGCCATGGTCTGGGGCAACCTGGCCGAGGAGATCGAAGTCAAGTTCTGGACCTCGCTGGTCTTCGGAGCCAGCTCCAATGCCATGCATTCGGAAATCACCAGGAACTTGTTCGGGCTGCAGCGGCTAACCACCATCCTCAACGACATGGACCGCTCTCCCGAGGCAGTGGATGAAGAATTACTCAAGCGGACCGCGCCCATACCAAAGCTGGAAGCCGGCGCGCTTGAAGCCCCTGCCGAGCCTCCCCAGAGGGAGGTGAGCGAGATGCAGGCTCAGATCCTCAACAGTATGAGGGGAGAAGATGTGAGCGGAAGAGCCTCCGACAAGTGGTAGCCCGAATCCATGATTGTGCTTTGTCCGCGGTGAGGTATAATATATTTATATCATGGCCAGATCATTGAGTATCCAGCAATCCCGTACATCCGTCCTCCTGAGTGCGCTTCTCCTCCTCCTCGCCTTCATCTCTCTGCCGTTGTTTGTCCACGCATCCGGTCTTCTCGAGATCACCGAGCTCCTCACCCATCCCGAGCAGTACGACCGCCAAGAAGTGGTGGTAACCGGCCAGGTCACCAACGTCCAACTCGCGACGAATCGGCAAGGTGAACCGGCCTATGGGTTTCTGTTGAAGGATCAGGCCGGCACGCTGAAAATCATCAGTCTCGGTCAGATCGAAGTTCGGGAAGGCGACCAGGTGATTGTGGAAGGAGTCTTCTCGCGCCTTCGCCAGGCAGGACGCACGATCATCTACAACGAAATTAAAGCCCTCTCGATCAAGCCGATGAATCGGCTTAACCCCGATCTGGTCGGCT
>CAZPWD010000324.1:0-2293 GCA_964590025.1 uncultured Nitrospira sp. | reverse complement strand
GACGGTCTTGCCTCCGTATCATAATGATTATGCTCATGATAGCATGAACGACACCCTGCGCTATAGACTGGCGCAGGCGAGAAGGAGGATCGCCATGGGCAGTCGCATCTCGGTATTCGCTACCATTGCCATCACGGTTCTGTTCGTAGGACTCTCAGGGTGCGGCTACAACGATCTCCAGGGATTAGATGAAGACACCAAGGCCGCTTGGAGCGAAGTGGTCAATCAGTACCAGCGGCGGGCTGATCTGATCCCGAACCTGATTGCCACCGTCAAAGGCTATGCCGCGCATGAGAAGGATACGCTCGAAATGGTGGTGCAGGCGCGTGCGCAAGCCACCGGGATTCAAGTGACGCCTGAAACGTTGAAAGATCCCGCGGCGTTTGAACAATTTCAGAAAGCACAAGCCGGATTGACGTCGGCGTTGGGCCGCCTCATCGCTATTGCAGAGAATTACCCTAATCTGAAAGCCGACCAGAACTTTCGTGATCTCCAGAGTCAACTCGAAGGGACAGAGAATCGCATTGCCGTCGCGCGCAAGCGCTACATCGAGAAAGTGGCGGAGTACAACAAAGGCGTCCGCTATTTCCCCACGAACCTGACGGCCAAGTTCCTCCTCCATATGGAAGAGAAGCCGAACTTTACCGTGGCGGATGAAAAGGCTGTGGCTAGACCGCCAGAAGTGAAATTCTAGGTCGAGGCTGAGGTTCAGGTTGAGGGGCAAAGCTCGAAAGCAGACGTTCAGCTTCGCCCTCGCCTGCGTCTTATCCTTAGCCTCAGCCTTAACTGCTCTTTCCTTCGCGCTCGACGTGCCGCCACTCACGGGGCGCGTCGTCGATCTCGCCCACATATTGCCACCCAACACGGTCGAATCACTCACCGCGCGACTCAAAGCGCACGAAGAGACCACCAGCAACCAAGTCACGGTGCTCGTGCTTCCGTCCCTCGAAGAGGAACCGCTCGAATCCTTCTCCCACCGTGTCGCGACGACGTGGAAGCTGGGTCAGAAAGGAACCGACAACGGAGTCCTGCTCTTGGTGGCCATGAAGGAACGCAAGATTCGTATTGAAGTCGGCTATGGGTTAGAAGGCGCATTGACCGATGCACGATCGGCGCAGATTATCAGAAGTGAGATCGTCCCGCGGTTTCGTGCCGGTGATGCACCGGGCGGGGTGGCCGCCGGGGTCGACGCGATTCTGAAGACGATTGAGGGAACCTATCAGGCCTCCGACAAGACGGCTCCTGGGCTGGACAGCGATGCCATGGGACAGGTCGTGGTGGCGGTGATTGTTGGATTAATCGTCGGGTTGGGCCTCATGAGCGTCCATCGCCTCCTCGGTCCGGTCGCCGGCACAGGGCTCTCCGTATTGCTTGCGCCTTGGCTGGTGCCTGCCCTGATTACCGGTGGGGTCACCCTGTTGCTGCTCACGTTGATCAGTGCGACCGGTGCCAGCGGGAGAGGACGCGGACGGCATGGCGGGGACGACTGGGTTTGGTATAGCAGTCGCAGTGGCGGATGGGGCGGCGGCTCGTTCGGCAGCGGTGGGGGTGGTTTCAGCGGCGGCGGGGGCAATTTCGGAGGAGGAGGCGCCAGTGGAAATTGGTAACAGGCTGGAGTTGACCGCTGAAGAACAGGAGCGGATCCGGCTGGCCGTACAGGCGGCGGAGGGGCGGACGAAGGCAGAAATCGTTCCGATGATCGTGGCGCGCTCGGGGCTGTATCGCGAGGTCCGGCATTGGGTCGGTCTCGGACTCGCGCTCTTGGTGCTCACCATTCTGCTCACGATTGAATCGCACTGGCTCCCGTGGGGTTGGCATGCTTCGAACGCGGCCTGGCTCCTGCTTGCGACGCTGGTGGCTTACGGATGTGGCGTGTGGCTCGGGACCCTGTGGCCGGTCATTCGTCTCTGCGCCTCCGTAGAGCGGATGCGGCACAAAGTAAAGCTCAGAGCCGAACACGCGTTTTCTCAACATGCCGTGTCGCATACGCGGGAGCGCACGGGCGTGCTCATCATGCTGTCGATTCTGGAACGACAGATCTACGTGTTGCCGGATCGAGCGCTGGAAGGACTGGCCTCACGTGATCATTGGGCGCAGGTGGTTCAGGCTGCTGTCGATCGATTACAGTGTGGCGATATCGTCGGCGGGCTCTGCCAGGGAGTCGAACGATGCGGCCTGCTGCTTGCCGACATCTGTCCCGGTCGTCCGGGCGACAACCCGAACGAATTATCCGACGAATTGATTCAGGACCCATAACTCGCATGATTCATGAAGCTTCTGCTGCAAGCGCGGA
>CAZPWD010000323.1:0-2309 GCA_964590025.1 uncultured Nitrospira sp. | reverse complement strand
GCCTCGGCACGGAACCCCTTTAGATGCCCGATCGTCAACTTCCCTTGTGGCATGGCAGCGGCACGAGCAGCAGCCGTCAGCCCGGACCGTCTTCCAAAGACCATCAGGTCGAGGAGCGAGTTGCCCATCAATCGATTGCGTCCGTGCAATCCGCCGGAGGCCTCGCCCGCGACGAAGAGATGTTTCACATTGGTTTCTGAATTGGTATCGATCTTCACGCCGCCATTCTGATAGTGCAGCGTCGGATAGATCAACACGGGGTCTTTGCTGATATCGATGCCGAACCGTTCGAACTGCAGCATCATCGCGGGGAAATGCTTCTCCAGGGTGCCGGGGCCATGTTCGGCATCGAGGAGTGGGGTATCGAGCCAGACGCCGATGCGCCCGGACATCGTGCGGATGCCGCGCCCCTCTTCACACTCGCGAATAATCGAGGAGGACACGACGTCGCGGGTATCCAATTCGTTGACGAACCGTTCACCCTTCGCATTGACCAAATGTCCGCCTTCGGATCGAATGCCCTCTGTCACCAACGCCCCGATGAGCTGCTCGGGGTAGACCGCGCCGGAGGGGTGATACTGGAACGTATCGATGTGCATAAGCTTCGCGCCCAGTCGATAGGCCAGGCACAGCCCGTCGCCGGTCGCACCGTAGTGATTGCTGGTCGGGAATCCCTGAATGTGGAGCCGGCCGATCCCGCCGGTCGCCAGAATGACGGACTTGGCTGCCACAACGAAGTGACGATGGTTGTCGAGGTCTTTGAAAATGGCGCCGGTGCAGTTCCCCTGCTCGTCACTCGTCAGCTCGACCGCGGCGCAGAACTCGAGTAACTGGATGTTCTGATTCAGCACCTCGTCCTTGAGCACCCGCATGATTTCAAGGCCGGTGTAGTCTGAACAGGTCAGGAGGCGTGGCTTCGAACTCCCGCCGCCTTTTTTCACATGGAGGTTGCCGTCCCCATCACGATCGAACAGCACACCCAGGCTCAACAGCCATTTTGCAATCGAGGGGCCTTCTTCGACCATCACCTTGAGCAGCTGATGGTCATTCTGCATGTGGCCGCCCTTCAGCGTATCCACGAAGTGGGTGACGGGCGAGTCCTCGGGCGCTACCGAAATCTGCATGCCCCCTTGAGCCATCACGCTGTTGGAGTCGCCGAGACGGAGCTTCGTAGCCAGGATGACCTTGGCACCCGCCGCATGCGCATGGAGCGCCGCCGCACAGCCGGCGCCGCCGCCGCCCACCACCAGGACGTCGGTCGTGTAGTCGGCCGTCAGATCGAACCCGTCGGCAATCGGGCTATCCCCCTCCAGTAATGTCGCCAACTCAACAACCGTCTTATCCCCTTCATTGGGACCGAAGCGGAGCGGCCGGTAGGCTCGCTCACGAAAATCAGGATGATATTTGTGGATCAGTTGGTCGCGATCCGCGGGAGAGAATTTGGGAAAGGTCTGCTTGCGTCGAGCATCCCGCGTCTGGTGCACGATCTGTTGAAGGGCGTGGATGTCCATGAGTTTGCTTTCAGCTATCAGCGTTCAGCATTCAGCTTCTGCCTCAATTTCAGAGGCTGAGAGCTGACGGCTGACTGCTCATTCTGCTATTTCACGGTTGCGCAGTGATCGGCCAGTTCTTTTTCGGTCATCTTGAGGATCTTGGTCCACTCGTCGTTGAAACGGCCGTCTTGGATTTCCTTGATGCGCGTATCCAGGCCTAGAGGCTTTTCGGTGAAATGAGCCCCCTGCGCCCGGCTCACATACAAGGCCACGAGATTGGGGGCGATGTCCGCAATGCAGACTGGCACGCACATGCCGCACATCACACAGTCCATAAACATCTCGGACACGCTTTTGAAGTCGCCGAACACGGCCTTCCAGACTCCCTCCCGCACATCGATCTTCTGCGGGCAGGCTTCGGTGCAGGCGTTGCAGTTCCGGCAGAGCGGGGCTTCAGGATAGAGATTGAAGAGGTCTTGTTTCGGATCTTTGAGCGTCTGAATGTCGTAGGTGGCCTTCCGGGCTGGAAACGGCGGCATCATCGTAATCGACATGCCGTCTTGCACCGCCATTTGGCAGGCCAGGCAGGTCCTCACTTTAGGGTCGTCCTTGGTCCGATAGTAGGCCGCGCAGGCGCCGCAGAACCCGCCAAGACAGCCGGCCCCGCGGATGACTTCCTGACCCGAGTACCACAAGGCCTTAATAATCGTGATCCCCTCCGGCACTTCGTACTTCTTGCCGGCAATCTCGATAGTAACCATCCGAGGCTTGAGCACCTCGGGTTGATCGATCACATTGGTATCTTCTTGTGCCATT
>CAZPWD010000322.1:0-2312 GCA_964590025.1 uncultured Nitrospira sp. | reverse complement strand
TTGTGTCGTTGATTCAAGAGGTCGAAGATGACCTTGGTGCCGATCAGGGCCGTAAACAGATTGATCCCGATTCCGAGACACAAGGTTACGGCAAATCCTTTGATCGGCCCCGTGCCGAAGAGGAACAGCGCGACCCCCGTGATCAGGGTAGTCACATGAGAGTCGACGATCGTGAGAATCGCCTTGTCATATCCTCCGTCCACCGCTAGCCGAACCGCTTTCCCCAGTCGCAGCTCTTCACGAATACGCTCGAATATCAGAACGTTCGAATCGACGCCCATCCCGATCGTGAGCACAATTCCGGCGATCCCCGGCAAGGTCAGCGTTGCGTTCAGCGCAGAAAGGGCTCCGATCAAACACAACAGATTGAGCACCAGGGCACAGTCCGCAATCACCCCGGACATCCTGTAATACACGATCATGAACACCACCACCATGGCACCGGCAAACAGCGTAGCCTGCACACCTTTCTCAATCGAATCCTTCCCCAGCGACGGTCCGACCGTGAGGTCTTGAATGATCTTGAGCGGAGCCGGCAAGGCGCCGGCCCGGAGCACGATGGCCAAGTCGTTCGCCTCTTGCGTTGAGAACGTCCCAGTGATTTGCGCGCGGCCTCCGGTAATACGGTCCTGAATCACCGGTGCCGAGTAGATCGTGTTGTCGAGCACGACGGCCATTCGTTTCTTGATGTTGTCGCCCGTAATCCGTTCGAATTCCCGACCACCCTTGGCGTCAAATTCGATCGACACGTAGGGATCATTGAATTGACCGATCGAGACCCGTGCATCGCTCAACACATCGCCGGTCAACATGACCCGCTTTTTCACGAGATAGGGAATGCGATATTCGCGTCCACTATCTTTTTCGAACGCCCGTTCAAAGAGGATCTGATCGCCTTCCGGCAATTTTCCCTCCACCTGCTTCAGCACGTCCGCTTCTTTATCTTTCGGAATACGGGCTGGCAGATCGAGCTTCGCCTGGTTGTCCTCATCGAGCATCTTAAATTCGAGCAACGCCGTCTCTTTGATCAGATCCCTGGCGCGCTTGGGCTCTTTGACACCGGGCAATTGCACGACGATCTGCTTCAACCCCTGCCGCTGCACCATCGGTTCTGCCACGCCAAACTGGTCAATGCGGTTTCGGATCGTTTCCAGTGCCTGGTTGATCGCGGAGTCCTTGATCCGCTTGACCTCGATCTCCCGCAACTCCCATACCAGCCGGTTGGCCGATCCGGCAGACTGTGTCTCGCTGAAGGTCGGATAGTCATCGATCAGCTTCTGGATCTGCTCCTTGAGTTCGGCGTTTTGGAACTGAATCGTGACCTGGGTCGGTCCCGTCCGCGCCACAGACTCGACGGGAATTTTCTTATCGACCAACACATCTTGAAGGGACACGACCGATCGATCGACGGCAATCTCGACCGCGCGATCTTCGTCCACTTCCATGACGAGGTGAATCCCGCCTTGGAGATCCAAGCCCAGGGTAATACCCTTGTTCGGCAGCACTTTCTTCAGCCAACCAGGCAACGCTTGATAGAACGGTTGATAGGACGGGATAAAAAAGATCACCGACAGCACCACCACCAACATCAACAATGTTAACCGCCCACCCACTTTTTTCATATTGTCTGTAACCCCTCCGTCACTCGCGAACTACGAGTCCTTATCCTTGTCCTCGTCGTCGCCGCCGCGTAATCGAGCGATCTGGTCCCGTTGCATTCGAATCTTCGTACTATCGGCGATCTGCAGCGTCACCGTCTCCTTCCCGAGATTCGTCACGGTGCCCCAGATACCCGACGCCGTGACCACCTTGTCACCCTTCTTCAGAGCTTCCAGCAACGCCTTCTGCTGTTTCGAGCGTTTTTGTTGCGGCAAAATGACCAAGAAATAGAAGATGACGAAGATCAGCACGAACGGAATGAGCGACAGGAACGTACTGGAACTCGAACCCCCTCCACCACCGAACAACTGAGCCATTACGACCGATTGCATTACCATACGAACTCCTCCTCGTCAGCGTTAGCAGGCTGCGGAAAAACCCTTTCAGCACAGCAAGCCTTCAATGGCCTGGACATCTGGGGGGAAAAACAAAACACTCCATCAAGATGCTCAAAAAGCCCAGACTTCTCACCCGCCCAACCCTGGCGCGCCAATTCTCTTTACCTCTCGTTAGAGGAGTGGCCGAGGCTGCCCTTTACTGCGCGCATCGAACGAGCACAGTTTTATCGTGCGCGTTCTGCGAGCAAGGGAGCACCCCATCTCTCCTACAGCATCCCCGCCATTCTCTTAGCAGACTCCACCGTGTTGTCCAGC
>CAZPWD010000321.1:0-2326 GCA_964590025.1 uncultured Nitrospira sp. | reverse complement strand
TCATACGTGCGGACTATCGAAGGTCTCGCGTGCCGCAACAGTATTTGAGCTGTCCGCTTTTTCCCCTTCATTTGACAATCCCAAGAATATCCTGAAACTTTACGGTTCATGCTCTCTTCCTCCACAGTCAGGACCGTTATTGCAAAGCCGTTCATGTCGGCCTTGTTCTTTGCCTCAGGCGTTACCTACGACACCTTGACGCTGACGCGCATCGATCGCCTGCAAGACAATCTGATTCTCCTCCTCTATCTCGTGACGCTCGGCTTTCTCATCGTCCTCACCGGTCGTCTTGGCGTGGCCGCGGTGGAGCCGGCCGCAACCGAACCTCAAGGCTCGTCGTTTGCCAGATTCCTGATCAAGGCCCGGCCCTACTATCCGATGGCAATGCAGTTTCTCCTGGGTGGGCTCTTCAGCGCCTATGCCATCTTTTACTCGCGCAGTGCGACGCTCACACGCACCGGGGTCTTCCTAGGCGTGCTTGTCCTGTTGCTGATGGCCAACGAGTTCTTGCGCGACCGCCTCTCGAACCTGCGCCTGCTTGTTGCGCTGTACGCCCTAGCCAGCTTCAGCTTCTTTACGTTCTTCCTGCCCGTCATGGTCGGGACCATCGGAACTTGGGTGTTCCTGCTCGGAGCCGCGCTGAGCGTGGGAGTGACGCTGCGCGTGGTCCAGTTGATCTATCAGCGCAATCCGGAACGGTCGCAGAAGGAAGCGGTATTAGTCGGAGGACCAGCGATTGCCCTCATTGGCCTCCTGGTCGGGTTCTATTTCTTGAATTGGATTCCGCCCGTGCCGCTCTCGATGAAGTTCGGCGGCATGTATCGCGAGGTGCAGAAGCAGGACGACCGGTTTGTGCTCAGCTTCGATCGCGAATGGTATCAGGTCTGGAAGCGCTCGCAGAATCCTTTTCCATCTGATGAACCGGTCTATTGCTTCACCGCCATCTTCGCGCCGGTGGCGCTGAACACGACCGTCTACCACCATTGGTACTTCCGAACGAACAGCGACAAGCCCTTCACCCATGCCGACAAGATTCCGATCAAGATTGCTGGCGGCCGGGAAGGCGGCTACCGCGCCTATACGTTCAAGCAACGGCTCGATCCTGGCAACTGGCGGGTGGATGTCGAAACCGAAGACGGTCGAGTTGTCGGGCGAGTGTCTGTTGTGGTAGCAGAGGGGGGAGAGACAGGGGCGACATCCAGAACGCTCTTGTACTAATGCGATGAAACGGCTCAGTGGACTCAAGCTGCTAGAAGAACGAGAAGACGAAGGGACGCCTGCGAACAAAGGCGACCGCGTCGTCTACAACACGAGGATGTTTCTCAACCAAGGCGAAGAGGTGTCCCTTAATACAAAGCAGGCAGAGCACCTTCCGAAAGAGATGGTTCGAGTCGAAGGAGGCATCACCTTCATCGATCGCACCATCGTGCTGGGTTTCATCTCAATTCTCCTAACGCGGTCTTGATTTCTAAGATCTGGTTACGCAACAGTACTGGCTCGTCATCGGTTGAATCATTACCAGGAGTCACATGAACCCTCGTACCCTGGCACCTTGCCCGAGCAGTCCCAATTGCGTCTCGACGCAGGCTCCGGATAAGGATCATGCCATCGCGCCATTTCGCTATCGTAAGTCTCGTGCTGAGGCGAAGGAGGCGTTGAAGGAAGTCATCCGTTCCTTGCCACGCATGCAGCTCGTCGAGGAAGACGAGACCTACCTCCACTACGAGGCCACCAGCCTGTTGCTTCGTTTCGTTGACGATGTCGAATTTCTGTTCGACGATGAAACCAAGACTATTCACTCCCGCTCAGCCTCCCGCACCGGCTACGGCGATCTGGGCGTCAATCGCAAGCGCATGGAGCAGGTGGGCGCCCTCGTAGGGGGAAAGCTGTAGCTCTATTAGGCAATTTCCTTTGGAGTTGTGTGGCGGCTTGCTATGATGTCGAAAACAGGAGGCCGGAGCCGATGGGGTTCAAGCGAAAAGGGTCACGTATCGAGATAAGCCGGGGCGGCCGTCTACAGCGGGGGGCTCTCTCGGCACCGTGCAAGGTTCTGGATGTCAGTGAGACAGGTGTCCGGATTGAAAGCCGCTTGTTCGTGAAGAGCGGCGATGCGCTCCAACTTGTGATCGAGCTTGAGCAAGGGAGAACCTTGACCTGTGGGTTGCAGGTCGTATACGTGCGGTCCCCAAAGTTCGGCTCGAAGATCACCTCGATCAGTCCGGAGGACAGGGAGCGACTGGCCCATATCTTCGACGATCATGTGCAAACCAGTTACTCACGCCGGTAGCCGTTCCGCGCTAGCAGGATGCTGAAAAAGTCCGCCAGC
>CAZPWD010000320.1:0-2327 GCA_964590025.1 uncultured Nitrospira sp. | reverse complement strand
TGTGGCTCAGGACCGAGGGGTCCCAGGCGGTGCAAATTGAATGGGCTTCGGTTGCGGCTTGGGAACTCATGTCGAAGATGGCGACGATCCGATCACCGGCTGCTCGAACGGCGGTATTCGTCACCAGTGCCGACCGCGACTACACCTTGACGATTCCCCTGGATGGCCTCGCCTCTGCGACGCGCTATCGCTATCACGTATTGGTCGGCCAAGAGCAAGGAGAGACGCTGACCCTGGCGGCGCGCGGGGAGTTCACGACCTTGCCGGATGCCGCGAATTCGGCCCCGGTGACCTTTGCCTGGAGCGGCGATCTGGGCGGCCAGGGGCGCTGCAGGCGTGGCGCTGCCGGCTACCCTATCTTCGATGTGATGCGCGCCCAGCAGCTCGATTTTTTTCTGTTTCTCGGCGATACGATGTACGGCGACAACCTGTGCCCGTCGCCTCCGAACGAGCCGGGCGCTGACTTTCGGGCGACGACCCTGGCCGAGTACCGTGCCCGTCATCGCGACCAACGGAGTGCGGAGGCACTGCGGCGGTTTCTCGACAGCGTTCCGGTCTATGTTATCTGGGATGATCATGAAGTGCGGAATAACTTTGCAGGGCCTTTTGATAGCCAGATGCCGGTTGGGCGTCAGGCCTTGCACGAGTATTGGCCGATCCGCGTGGCGCCTGACGATCCCCATCGACTCTATCGAACGGTGCGTGCCGGGGCGGACCTTGAGCTGTTCATCCTCGATACGCGGCAGTATCGGAGCCGCAATGCTGATCAGGACGGCCCGGCGAAGACGATGTTGGGAGAGAGGCAGCTGCAATGGTTGCTGAGCGGGCTCACCGAGTCAACCGCAACGTGGAAAGTGATTGTGACCACGGTGCCGCTGTCCATTCCGAAAGGCGGAGGCTCCGGCGCCCCTGGGAACGATGGCTGGGCCGGAGGGCCTAGCAGTCCAGGATTTGAGCGGGAGCGGCAGGTGCTTGTTGATACCATTCTCGGCCGGAAGGTGAAGAACGTGGTGTTCCTGGCCGGCGATGTCCACTATGTGCAAGCGAATGTGTACGATCCGAACGGTGACGGGACTCCTGACTTCTATGAGTTTTTGGCTGGTCCGTTGTCCGCCGCGCCTGGTCCACTGACACCGCCCAGTGCGGGATTACGCCCGACCACATTGATCAATGAAGGTGGGTACTTCAATTTTGGTCTCATTCGAGTCACCAAGTCCTCACTCGACGTCACAGTCCTCGACGAAGCCGGTGCCACGCGGTTTTCCCATCATGTGCCCGCCAAGTGAAGCTCCCCGCGCTCATGCGCGGGTCATCCTAATAGGAATGCGGAACTCTCCGTAGCCCGTAGCCCTCCTTCGCTAAAGCTTCGGAGGGCTCTCCTCGCCATTCATCCCCGCTCTTCCGAGCGGGGCATTCTGGCGAAGGAGAGTAACCACCATCGTCTTCTGCGAATGTCCTCTTGAAATATGGACGGGTGGCCAGTTACGGTACACAGTTCGTTGTTCGTGTGATCGAGGTTCCGACGAGGTGCGTGATGCTGTTGCAGCCGATTTCTGCGCTGGGCGCCTGATGGTGCTGTCGGGTCGGCGTCGCCGGAGCTGTGAAGGCCTGGCATAACGAGAGTTAACACGGTTCGGATGAAAGGACTACACATATGGCAGGGTTGATGTCGGCGGATGAGATTTTTGAAAAGGCTCAAAATGCTGCTGCTGCGGCGACGGGGCTTGATGAAAAGCCCATGCAAATCGATTACCCGGCGTTGAATGAGAAGATCCGCGCAGCCTTAGGGGATCGCAGAGTCGCGCTCTGCCACATCAATAAGTTTTTGCCGGAGGGCTACGAAGATCAGGGGCGCTTTAATCTAGTGTTGCTCACCGCCGGCAACGTGCTGTTCGACATGGTCATCGGCGACGCGTATTTTCGCTACGACGTGGTGTCGGTCGGTCAGCTGGACAAAGTTCAAGTGATCGATGCGATGTGGGACAATAAAGAGAAACGCCGTGAGGAACCGTTCCTGAGCCTTCGCCTGATGCATGCCGAGGAGGCCCACCTCTTGCTCGCGCTTGAAGATGACGAGCGGAAGAGCTTGCTGACCTTTGCGTCGGCTGTGGCAGCGGTCCGGAACCCTGAAAAGTAGCGATCCGCAGGATAGCCGGGCGAGGTTGGCGGGACGCGCGAGAAGGGCGCGACTTGTAGGGCTCGATGAACCATCCGGAATCGGTTGGCTTGCAAGTCGCGCCTTTCTCGCCTGTCTCGCGCGGCTACCCCTGCGGGATTAGGCGCGACGGTAGAAGGGGAGCGCCTTGACCGTCGCGTCGTGACGCGCG
>CAZPWD010000319.1:0-2348 GCA_964590025.1 uncultured Nitrospira sp. | reverse complement strand
TCAATCGGGCCGGTGGCTGCGCTTCCTCTCTGGCTAATTATGGTACGATACCCACGCTCCCAATCTTGAAGAAATAGTCCACTTTGGCTTTTTACTTTTTCCTTCGAAGACCTAATGGCTACCGTTGGCTTCAATGGTCTGAACGTCGCCGCCTTTGAATCGCGAATGGCCGCAGAAATGGCGCGACTGATCGAGCGATACGGGGGGCAGCCTCACGTCGCGCCGGCCTTGCGGGAGATTCCTCTTTCCGACAATACGGCGGTCCTGGAGTTCGGCAAGCGGCTCCTGGCCGGGCATTTCGAGATGGTCATCCTCTTGACTGGAGCCGGCACCAGAACAATGGTTGAGATTCTCCAGACTCAGTACCCGCTTGAGTCCATCAAGACGGCCATCGCCCGCACCACGGTGGTCGCCCGCGGTCCGAAGCCGGTCGCCGCACTGAAGGAGCTTGGGCTCACCCCGTCCATCACGGTCCCTGAGCCCAACACCTGGCGGGACATCCTGCAGGTCCTCGATGAGCGAGGCTCGCTCATCGAAGTCCGAATTGCAGTACAGGAATACGGGGTGTCGAATCCAGATCTCCTTGCAGCACTGCGGGAGCGCGGCGCCCAGGTTACGCCAGTCCCGATTTACAAGTGGGCACTGCCGGAGGACATGGCTCCGCTTCGGAGGGTCCTCGACGCCATCGTCGCTGGGCAAGTCGACGTGCTGCTCATCACCAACGCGGCGCAGATCGATCATGTCATGCAGTTACTCGAACAGGAAGGCACCACCACACAGTTCAAAGAAACGTGCAGAAAGATGGTCGTCGCATCGATCGGCCCCACCGCCAGCGAACGCCTCCGTCATTACGATCTCCCCATCGACTTCGAACCCTCCCACTCGAAGATGGGCATCCTAGTCAAAGAAACCAGCGAACGGGCTCACGCACTCTTGATCCCTAAGCGCAGAATGCAGAACGATGAGTGCTGAACAGTGAGCTTGAGAACGTTGCGCGGGACTTAGAAACTGTCGATAACTAACTGATTCTCTTGGCTGCCATAGAGCTATGTTCACTTTCCTGCTGGATCGGTTACGAGAGGACAAGCACGCCGGCTCCCGAATAGCGTCCGGCTTTCAATTCTTGCAGAGCGCGATTGGCATCGGCGAGGGGGAACGACAGGGTGTGGGGTTTGATGGGAATCGCAGCCGCCTCGCGCAGAAGATCGAGGCCGTCCTGCTTCGTATTGGCTGTGACGCTTCGAATGACCTTCTCTCCAAAGACCTCGCGATCGTAGTCGAGTGAGGGAATCGGCGTCATGTGAATACCGGCGAGGGCGAGCGTGCCGCCGCGTTCCAATGAACGTAAGGCCGGCGGAACCAATTCCCCGGCCGGTGCAAAGATAATCGATCCGTGAAGCTTGTCCGGCGGCCTGTCGGTCGCCCCGCCCACCCATGCGGCGCCCAATTCACGTGCGAGACGTTGATGCTCCGGTTTCAACGAGCTGACATAGACCTGACAGCCCCAATGACGAGCAATCTGGATGGCAATGTGAGCGGACGCTCCAAATCCATAGAGACCGAGCCGTTGGCCCGGCTGGATTCCACTCAGGCGCAACGCGCGGTAGCCGATGATCCCGGCACAGAGGAGGGGGGCCGCTTCTTGATCACTGAAGACCGGCGGAATCGGATAGGCAAATGCTGCCGGGACGAGCGCATACTCCGCGTATCCGCCATCGACCTGATAGCCGGTAAACCTGGCGCGCTCGCACAAGTTCTCGCGCCCGCTCGTGCAAAATTCGCAGACGCCGCACGTGTGCTGCAGCCACGCGATCCCGACTCGCTCGCCGACTGTCCGCTCACTCACGCCGGCGCCAACCTGACTCACGACCCCGACGGCTTGGTGGCCGGGAATGAGAGGAAGCGAGGGGTTGGCCAATTCGCCTTCGATGACGTGAAGATCCGTCCGGCAGATCCCGCAGACGGCGATGCAAACCAAGACCTCCCCAGGGCCTGGCTCCGGCATTGGAAGCTCGCGAAGCTGTAGCGGGGCAGTTCCCACGTCCGCTGTGCGCGCCAGGACCATTGCCTTCATGATTGATCACTTTCAGATGAATGAGCCGCTGACGAGCCGGCTCCTGCAGAGCCCGCAGGATGCTCAAAAAGGCCGTCCAGCGATCCGTGAGACGTGAAACGTCAAACGTGAAATGTTTCGGAAAAAGAGCACTCAGCAGTCCTACGTTTCACCTTTCACGTCTCACGGTTCACGGTTCACGGTTCTTGGGAGCGATGCGAGAACGACGCCTGGGAAAAGGCGCGTCTCCGCGCGCCGGGGCCGGGCGGGTGAGAAGAGCGACTTTTTCAGCATC
>CAZPWD010000318.1:0-2354 GCA_964590025.1 uncultured Nitrospira sp. | reverse complement strand
TCTCGCTTCGCGTCTGCACGCTTTCGCGACGAACCTTCATGAATCATGCGGGCTAACCGTCCTCTTGATAGACTGCCCGGCGTTGTTCCGCTAGAATCCTGATTCATGTCCGATCCTACTGTGGTATCCCCAGCTCCAGCGAATGCGCAGGATGAGACTCGCTCGGTGGTCAAAGCGGCCGGCTTGGTCGGCGTGGCCACCTTCTCCAGCCGGATTCTCGGCTTCGTCCGCGACATGGTGTTGGCGAGGATTTTTGGCGCGACGCCTGCGGCAGATGCCTTCTTCGTCGCCTATCGTGTCCCCAACTTGCTTCGTGAGTTATTTGCGGAAGGGTCGATGTCTTCCGCCTTCATTCCGGTCTTCACGGAATATCAGACGCTCAAGTCGAAACGAGATGCCAGGGAACTGGCGAGCGCCGTCTTCACCACGCTGCTCACAATCGTGACAGGTATCACGATCCTGGGTATTATCGCCGCGTCTGGAATCGTCTGGCTCCTGGCGCCAGGGTTTCATGACGATCCAGCGAAGCTGGGCATGACGACGCTGCTCACCCAGATCATGTTCCCGTATCTGGTCTTTATCAGCCTGGCCGCGCTGGCGATGGGCATCCTGAATTCCATGCGCGCCTTCGCGGCGCCGGCGTTTTCGCCGGTGTTCTTTAATATTTTTATCATCGGCTGCGCACTCTTTTTATCGCCAATGATGGCGGAGCCAATCCTCGGTGTGGCCATCGGGGTCGTGGCGGGAGGCGCGGCGCAGTTCGCCATGCAGTTGCCCGGTCTGAGTCTGCGCGGCATGTTGTTCGGATTCCGGTTCAAGCCCAGCCATCCCGGCGTGCGGCGGATCGGCGCACTGATGGTGCCGTCGCTCCTTGGTCTATCCGTGACGCAGATCAACATTACCGTGAGCACGATCCTCGCCTCCTTCTTTGTGGGCGGGCCGACCTATCTCTTCTACGGCATGCGGTTGATTCAGTTTCCGCTCGGGATTTTTGGTGTGGCGTTGGCCACGGCCATTTTACCGACACTCTCGGCGCAGGCCGCGCGCGGGGCGCTGGATGAATTGCGGACGACGTTGGGATTCGGCCTTCGCATGATCCTCTTTATCATCCTGCCGGCGATGCTGGGCCTGATCCTCTTGCGGCAGCCGATTGTCCATCTGTTCTTTGAGCACGGGACCTTTACGGCGCACGATACGGCCGAGACCGCACTGGCGGTGCTCTGCTATTCCGTCGGCCTCTGGGCCTTCGGAGGCGTTCGCATCATTGTCTCGGCCTTCTATTCGCTGCAGGACACGCGAACGCCGGCCATCTCTGCGGCAATCGCCGTCGCGGCCAACCTCGTCTTCTCTCTCCTGCTGATGTCGTCTCTTGGCGCGGCCGGCCTGGCTTTGGCCACAGCCCTGGCGGCGATGGTCAATGGAGGCATCTTGGTCGCGGTGCTGCACCGTCGGTTGGGCGGCGTGGAATGGGGCTCTGTGGGACGATCATCGCTGCGCGTGCTGCTCGCATCTGTGCCGTTGGTTGTGGTCTGTGCCTGGGTGGCAGCGGCGCAGGTCTGGACGCAGCCCGGTGAATGGACGGCGAAATCGGTCATGCTCTGCGTGGCCATCGGATTGAGCGTGAGCGGTTATCTGGGCGTCCACGCCTTGCTGCGGTCAGAAGAACTCGATCTGGTATGGGGAATGGTCAGACGGAAACTGAAGCGAGGAGTGACCTGAGACGATGGGCAAGAGACAACCCTCACCCTCACCCTCACGCCTCACGCCTGACGCCTCACGCTTCACGGCCTGCGTTTTCCACACGCCATGGGGTTGGATGGGGGTTTCCGAAACGACGAAAGGGATCGACGCGGTGGTGTTGCCGAAGGCGTCGCGCCAGGCCGTGCTGTCCGAGTTGCAATCGGCCTCAGCTGCGCTACAGGACGCCCAGGTCTCTTCACGATTGCGAGAGGCGCGGGCACAACTGACCGACTATCTGGCCGGGACGCGCAGGTCCTTCGATCTGTCGCTGGACCTCTCTCGAGGAACGAGTTTTCAGCGGAAGGTCTGGCGGACCCTTCGACGTGTCTCCTACGGTCGGCTTCGATCCTATCAATGGGTGGCTGTCCGTGTTGGAGGCAGACAGTATGCCCGTGCCGTTGGCAATGCCGTGGGGGCGAATCCGATGCCGATCGTGATTCCTTGCCATCGAATTGTGGCGCAGGATACGTCGCTCGGCGGATTCTCAGGCGGCTTGCCCACGAAACGAAAACTGCTCACTCTCGAAGGAACCCTGGCGGAGCTTCGACTGGGACGATCGTAACCCATGAAGGCCGTGATTCAGCGGGTGACCAGAGCGTCAGTTCACGTTGATG
>CAZPWD010000317.1:0-2382 GCA_964590025.1 uncultured Nitrospira sp. | reverse complement strand
CCGCAGGATGCTCAAACAGGCCGCCCAGCAAGGCCGCAGCGAGTGAAGGGCCGAGGCGTACCCTCTGGGGTACGTTGAGGGTCTGAACGATGCGAGAACGCCGCTGGCGGACTGTTTCAGCGTCCTGCCAATAGACGATTGACCGATCACACTGAGGAGCCTGCAGATGTCGGAACATCAGGTTGAGCCCCACGTCTTTGTCATCATCGGTGGGACCGGCGATCTGACGCGTCGGAAGCTCCTGCCCGCGCTGTATCATTTGCGGGATCAGGGAATCCTGGAAACTCGCAACACGCTGATCGTCGGCGCCTCCTTGCCCGAGATGGGTGAAGAGGGGTTTCGGCTCTGGGCCTTCGAAGGTCTGCAGCAAGCGGGCTGGCGCAATGAAACAGAGTTGCGCGTCTGGTGCGATGAGTGTCTTCACTACCAGACCGTGCATGAAGGGAGTTCTCAAGATTATGAGGCGTTGGCCTGGTACATCCGGCGGTTGGAGCGCACGCACAACATGCCGGAGAACCGGGTGTTCTACCTGGCCTTGCCACCGGACACCGTACCCATCGCGATGGAACGGCTGCACCAGGCGGGACTGTTCAAGAACCATGGGTGGGTCCGCGTCGTGTTCGAAAAACCATTTGGCCATGATTTTCACTCAGCCCGGCACCTGAACACGACCCTGCATCGCTATATCGAGGAATCCCAGATCTACCGCATCGATCATTACCTCGGCAAAGAGACGGTGCAGAATCTTCTGGCGTTCCGCTTCGCGAACCCGATTTTTGAATCGCTCTGGAATCGCGACACCATCGAGAACATTCAGATTACCGTTGCCGAAGATCTCGGCGTCGAGCATCGCGGGGCCTACTACCAGCAGGCCGGGGCGCTCCGCGATATGGTCCAGAACCATCTGACTCAACTTATGACCGTCGTTGCGATGGAAGTGCCGGCGTCCTTCGATGCCGCTGCGATCCAGAACGAAAAACTCAAAGTGCTCCATTCCATTGCGCCGATCACGCCTCAGGATATTGTCTTTGGCCAGTACACGTCCTGGCAGATCGCCGGCCAGACGATTCATGGCTATCGCGAGGAACATGGGGTCCCGAAGGATTCGACCACGGAGACGTATGTCGCTCTGAAAGCGGAGATTCACAATTGGCGATGGAAGGGTGTGCCCTTCTATCTCAGGACGGGCAAACGCTTCCCGCGTAAACTGACCCAGATTGCGGTGACCTTTCGTGAGGCCCCCACCCAAGTGTTTCGGTCCCTCGAACCCGGCAGCATTCCGTCCAACAAGCTGCTGATCACGCTCCAGCCCAGTGAAGGGTTCTCTCTCTGTTTTTCCGTGAAGAGTCCGGGGAGGCCGTTCCAACTGAGCGACCGCGCGCTGCAGTTCGACTATGAACAGGCCTTTGGCCAGCTCCCCGAAGCCTACGAGACTCTGCTCCGCGACGTCATGATCGGCGATCAGACCCTCTTCGTCAGCGCGGATTTCACCGAAACGGCTTGGCGCCTCTATGACCCGTTGTTGACCGGCGAGAAATCCATCCACTTCTACACCGCCGGTAGCTGGGGACCCAGCGAAGCGGAGGCGCTGCTGGAAAAGAATGGGCACCGGTGGGCGTTGGGCTGGTAGAGGAGGGAGCGGCCAGGTGCCCTTCTTGCTCGCAGAACGCGCACGGTAAAACTGTGCTCGTTCGATGCGCGCAGTAAAGGGCAGCCTCGGCCACTCCCTTTAAGAGAGGTATAGAGAAGTTGGAGGGGCCTCGTTGGATGCACGCAGTGAGGGACAGTCTCGCTGCTTCCTCTTAAAGAGAAACGAGCGAGCTTGGAGGAAGCATTGCTGGCGGCTATCGTTCAGTGGCCACCAGAGTCGTCGTCATCGGGGCGCGTTGTCTGAAGTGGTGCTGCTCAGGTGGGCGATGATGAGTCTTGCGTCGGCGACGGGGTCTGTCGTGAAGGGGGCTGCGTGCTGACGGGTCACCGAGGTGCTCAATCGCTCGGCTGCCTGGCGGATAGGAAGAGGGAAGGACGCGTCCTGCTGAATCTGCCGGAGATATTCCATCGCATCCCCGCGCCATCGTGGAAGAGGGAGCCGCGCCAACCATGCCTCAGTGGCGAGGGCCACGGCGCGTCGTGCACAGACTCGGGCCTTCCCGTCGTTGCTGTTCTGCTGCGCGGCCTGGGCTGCCGCAAGTTCCTGTTCAATCAGCGCTGTCGGTGTCATCAGGCGAGGTCCCTTCCGATGGCTGAATCCCTACACGGTGAGCCGCTGGTCATTGTGATCAATTGAAGATAAGGTCCGCAAGCTGCCGCCTGCAAACTCGGGAAGGTTCGTGGGTGACACAACAGAATAACACTCCCGCAGGATAGCCGAGCGAGACTGGC
>CAZPWD010000316.1:0-2409 GCA_964590025.1 uncultured Nitrospira sp. | reverse complement strand
GATTGAAAGAGATTTTGGCGGACGAGAGCGATATGGAAATCGGCGCAGAGGCGTCGACGGCTCACGAGCTGCTGGATTTGGTTCGCAAACATCCGTGGGATGTCGTCGTGTTGGACATCAGTCTTCCCGGACGGAGCGGCCTGGAGGTGCTCGCCGAACTGAAGCAGGAACGGCCGACGTTGCCGGTGCTCGTTCACACCATGCATCCCGAAGACCAGTTCGCCATGCGAACGCTCCGCGCCGGGGCGGCAGGGTATCTGACCAAAGACAGCGCGCCGACGGAACTGGTCAAGGCCCTCCGCAAAATCGTGGCTGGTGGGAAGTACGTCAGCGTCTCCTTAGCAGAGACATTGGCCACCAGCATGGATGCCAATGCCGTGGAGGTGCCGCACCAAATCTTGTCCGATCGAGAGTTTGAAGTGTTTCGCCTCCTCGCCTCCGGGAAGACGGTCTCGGCGATCGCAGATGAATTGTCGCTCAGCGTGAAAACCATCAGCACCTATCGAAGCCGCATTCTCAAAAAAATGCAGATGAAGAACAATGCCGAACTCATGCGCTATGCTCTCCACCACCAGGTTGTCGAATAGCGCCTCGCTCCCTTGCAGCCTCGATTGATGTGAGCGATCTGGCGCGGCCTTGCTGAAGGACGAACCCCGATATCGGCGTGAGCCGCAATCTGATGTGAGAAGTACGACCCTCCGACAGATTTTCAGAAGAACCTCCGCTACACTGAGCCTCGTAGACATTCGCCGCTCACCGCCCCCGCCGAAGGAGGCCACCTGTGGACATTCTCATCGTGGACGATACGGACCTGATCCGCAGCCTGATCAGGGACATGCTTGCCCTGCTGCCGTTCTCTACCAACATCGAGGAAGCGGCTGATGTCCCTCAGGCGTTGAGCATCCTTAGCCGGTGGCAACCGGATGTCGTGACTCTTGATCTACAACTCCCAGGAGGAAGCGGCCTCGATGTGTTGCGTGCAATCAAAAAGGCCGGCCTTTCTTCCACCGTCATCGCGCTGACGAGCCTCGCAGACCCTCAGATCCGGCAGGGCTGCCTTGCCGGCGGCGCAGCGTTTTTCCTGGAGAAATCATCCGAGATGGAAAAGCTCCCGGCCATCCTCAGAACCGTCACAGAGAAGAGGCAGAACTCGTAACCCTCCTCTTTCCACCGCCTCCGTTCTTCTTCCCCCTATGCCCGTCAGACAGATTCGGACAACCAACGGCCCCTCCGTCTGACCCAAGAATCGGACCGCCTCTTATGTCTGAATGAAGAGGCTGGCGCTAAGGTTCGTGCGGGCACAGGAAACACGGTATCCAGAGGAGGAAGCCATGAGTCGCGCAAGGACCTATTGGAAACAATGCAAGGAGCTCTCTCTCTGCGGGATCCGCTCTCTATCGATGACGGGATGCATCGCTCTGCTGCTGAGTGTTTTGTGCTTTACGGTCTTCGTCGATGTGGCCAGGGCTCAGGGCAGCCCGCGCGAGCAGTACATCCCGGTGCTGACCGTCACAACGGGGGGGGACCCCACCGGCATGGTCGACAAAATCATGGTGTTGTTCGCGATACGGGATGATGCCGGGGGTCTCGATGTCCATTTCAGCACCGGCCCGGGCCGGTTCACACCGGAGACGCAAGCGGCCATTGCGCAGGCGATCGCTCGCGCGGCTCTGGCGCTCGGCCTGTCCACCGACTCCTGGAGCGTCGGGCTGTCCGTGCCCACACCGGGCCTCACCATCGACGGGGACAGTCTCTCGGCCATGGTCGGTCTCACGGTAGGGGCGATGGCGAAGGGCGAATCGATTCCTCGCAATCGCGTCATCACAGGCACCGTCACCTCCCACGGCCGGATCGGACCAGTCGGTGGAGTAGCGTTGAAGGTGGCTGCAGCCCATCAGGCCGGTCTACACATGGTCCTCGTGCCAGCAACGGCTCACAGCAAGTGGAAGACGCCGCCTCGCATACAGGTGTTGCCGGTCGGTTCGGTGAGCCAAGCTTATCAGGCGTTAACGGCTCCCGACTCCCCAGAGTTCCATCGCCGACGATCCCTTGCGGGTGTCGGATGAACACAGATCTTGAAGCCGGACGAGGTCTCACAGCACAATCAGACTCCTTCCTGCTTTCAAAGAAGGTCGCATGCCATAGACTGTCTGCAGAGGATGCGGCAAGACCTATGAACAATGTCCGGATAGGCCAGGCGTGCAAGGAGAGGAGCGAACCAATGAAGATCTTTCTGGTCGAGGATTCCGCTGTGGTGCGGGAGCGACTGGTCGCGATGGTATCCAAAGTGCGCGGTGCGGAGATCGTGGGCTACGCGGAAGACGCACGTCGAGCCACGGAATATATCGTGGCGTTTCAGCCGGACGTAACGATTCTGAACATCCAACTCTCTCGTGGAAACGGAACCGA
>CAZPWD010000315.1:0-2412 GCA_964590025.1 uncultured Nitrospira sp. | reverse complement strand
TACCACGAACTCGCCCTCAAAGGCCGCAACCGCGAATACTTCGAGGAGCGGCTCGTGCGCAATATCCAATGGACACTGAAGGACCTCGGTGTCAGACGCGTCGAGAATCTTCGCAGCCGGATTCGCGTGGTCCTGCCTGACACGGTTCCGGACCAGACCATCAAAGAACGGCTCACACGAGTCTTCGGGATCGCTAACTTTTCGCTCGCCCATGGGTTGCCCCTCGATCTGGCCCATCCAGACCTGGGAGCGCTCAGCAAAGCGGTCATCGACGCGCTCCGATCGGAATCTTTTTCCACCTTTCGCGTATCGGCGAAACGAGCCGACAAACGCCTGGCTCTGACCTCCATGGAGGTCGCGCGGGACGTCGGCACTGCCATCCGTGAAGGAACCGGCAAAAAAGTCAGCCTGAAAGATCCCGACCTCACAGTCTATCTCGAACTACTCTCCAAAGAGGTCTACTACGCGATCGAAAAGATTCAGGGGCCTGGTGGAATGCCGGTGGGTGTCAGCGGGAAAGTCGCCTGCCTGATCTCCGGAGGGATCGATTCGCCGGTCGCAGCCTATCGCATGATGAAGCGCGGATGCCGAGCCCTCTTCGTCCACTTCTCCGGCCGACCGCTCGTAAGCCGTGCCTCGGAAGAGAAAGTACGCGAACTCGTGCAGACCCTCACGGCCCATCAATACACGTCGAAGCTCTATGTCATCCCGTTCGGGGAGATTCAACGAGACATTGTGGCGAACGCGCCGGCCCCGTTTCGCGTGGTGCTCTACCGACGCGTCATGATCCGCATCGCGCAGGAATTAGCCAAACGCGAGCAATGTTGGGGGCTCGTCACGGGCGATAGCTTAGGGCAAGTCGCCTCGCAAACACCGGAGAACTTGACGGTCATTGAAGAGGCGGCAGAGTTGCCGCTCCTGCGCCCGCTCATCGGCATGGACAAGGTGGAAATCACCGACCAGGCTCAGCGTATCGGCACCTTCGCCATATCGATTGAGCCTGATCAAGACTGCTGCTCACTCTTCACCCCGCCGCACCCCAGCACGAAAACCAGACTCGATGACATTCAGAAGGTCGAACGGATGTTCGATATTGGCGCACTGGTGAAGCAGGGGCTCGAGAAGGCTGAGCTGTCCCAATTCACATTTCCTCAGTAGCAGGATGCTGAAAAAGACCGCCAGCATACGAAGATTGTTAAGCGTGAGACGTGAAAGGTTAAAAGTGAAACGTAGGAGTGTCGAAGGCTCTTCCTCTGAAACCTTTCACCTTTTACATTTCACCTTTCACGAAGAACAAGGACGGTCTTTTTGAGCATCCTGCAGGATTGTTCTCTTTGGCCTCACTCATCGCACCGGTTGCAGTTCCTGCTGCGCCTGCGCGAGCGCCTTTTCCCTCACGAGTCGAAAATGCGATTCCAGATCTCCCCGCGTCGCAAAAGCGACAAGCCAGTCCGACACCACCGAATCAATCTCGAAGACGAGTTCGAAGTCGGCACGGGTCTGAGCGCCACCATTGACCGATGTCAATTTCCATCGACGATGATAGCGTGTGAAATCTCCGCCTTTGAGATCAGCCACCAACTCTCCGTTTGGTAACATCCTCGATTCAGTCACCAGCCGACGCTCCCCCGGCAACAACGCATGCTCGATCCGTAAATCCGTTGTGGCGACTCCATCCTGAAATTTCAAATCGGCGACCCTCATCCGTCCTTCAAACAGTTCCGGCCAATGTGCATAATCGGTGAGGATTGCCTGTATCACCGAAACAGGCGCGGGAAAGAGAATGCTAGCCGTCGCCCGCACGCCGCCGGCGGGCTCCGTTCGAACATCCAGCACGACCGGCTCGGCCGCACGGCCCCACCCTGACCAGCCAAGTAATAGAAAGACCGCAACGATCATCGCACGCCACAACATGGCGCAAGTATATAGACCCATCCAGCTTCAGGCGAGTACTAACAGGATGCTGAAAAACGATCGTCGCGAGCGAGACAGGCGGGACGAGCGAGATGGGTCAAACAAGATGGAAGCCCAATCTGTTCACGTCGCGCCTTTCTCGCATGTCTCGCGCTTCACGCCCCACAGTTTGTGCTACGATGCGGCACGATGAAATGCTGGTCCTTCCTGTTACTCATGCTCATCGGCCTGTGGAGCCTTTTAGAAGCGGCTCACGCGCAACCCATGGACGATTCACACGCCACGACAGAACAGTCTTGTAGTTTCGGTATGGCGAAGGGAGAGGCCTCGCAGAGCTGTCACGTCCCCTTTCCCACAGGCTGCCTCGTGGCTGATGTCCCCGGAACCGACAAACCCTGGACGACCATCTCCAAGGGCGGAAAAACATTCTGCCGATTTGACGACAAAGCCACAGACTGGAAAACCAAGATCACCGGCTCCTGCGGCCACTGCAAATCC
>CAZPWD010000314.1:0-2423 GCA_964590025.1 uncultured Nitrospira sp. | reverse complement strand
GCGATGGAGAAGAAAGACGAACGTCGCGCCGTCGAGATGGTCCAGAAGGCTCGGCAACTGGTAGACCACACTACTCGTGGGGAGAAGGCCTACATTGAAGCGTTGGTCGCACGGTACGTGGGCCGGAAGGGGACTAAGCGAAGGGGACTCGATGAAGCCTATGCGAAGGCCATGCGATCGGTGGCGCAGCGATTCCCCGAGGATGATGATGCAGCCACGCTATTTGCGGAAGCGTTGATGGATCTGCGGCCCTGGGACTTATGGAAGCCGGATGGAGGACCGCAGCCTGGCACCGACGAGATCGTCACCACGCTCGAGTCCGTGCTCGCGCAGAACCCGGATCACCCGGGGGCCTGCCACTACTACCTGCACGCGGTCGAGGCGTCGTCGCAACTGGAACGGGCCTTGCCCTGCGCGGAGCGGCTGCCTGGCCTAATGCCGGGGGCCGGTCATCTCGTCCATATGCCTGCCCACATTTATATGCGGCTTGGGAAGTACCATGAAGCGGTGGAACGGAATCAGCAGGCAGTCGACATCGATCAACAGTACTTGGCCAGCCGAAACCAGACCGGCGAGTATGCAGACGGGTATTACACGCACAATCTCCATTTTCTCTGGGCCTCCCTCGCGATGGAGGGGCGCAATGTCGAAGCCATGAAAGCGGCTCGCGATTTGACGGCGACCATCACCGTGGAGGAAGCCCGCAAAGACCGCTCGAAGGAACTCTACCTCCCGACGCCGATCTTCTCGATGATTCGGTTCGGCCGGTGGGATGAGTTGCTTAGGGAACTTCCACCAGCCAAGGGATTGCGATTGATGGAAGGGATGTGGCGACTGGGGCGAGGGCTCGCCCTTGTTGCGACCGGGCGGCTCCCCGGGGCTGAGGGTGAACACGTCGCCCTTGCCGGCCTCACGAAGCAGATCCGCCGGGATCGCACGACGGAAGAAAAGACCGAGCGGGCGCTTCTCAAGATTGCCGAGCGGGTCCTGGCAGGAGAACTCGCTGCGCGCCGCCAGCGCTATGATGACGCCATCCGGCTGTTCGAGGAGGCGATCAAAATGGAAGAGGCGCTTCCATTCTCGGAGCCGCCGCTCTGGCCGTTGTCCGTGCGGCACCATCTTGGGGCGGTGCTCTTGCTGGCCGATCGCCCGTCTGAAGCGGAAGCGGTCTATCGCGCGGACCTTCTGAGCCATCCGGACAACGGGTGGGCGCTGACCGGATTGATCCAGAGCCTCCGGGCCCAACAGAAGGACGACCTGGTGGCTGAGGCCGAGGATCGTTTTAAGAAGGCCTGGGCCCATGCCGACTTCATTCCTGCTGCGTCTCGAATGTGAAGCATGAGCGAGACAAGCAAGATGTGCGCGACAGGCGCGACACGAAGTTCGAAGTTCTGGGTTCGAAGTTCCGAAAACCTCGAACTTCGGACCTCGAACCGTCACCCGTCCCGCTTTTCTTGCAAGTCTCGCATGTGACGTGTAAGGCTTCACAAAGCTATTCGACTGAGTCAGTGAGGAGGGCCGTCTCATGAGAAGACAAGCTGCTCTATCAGTTCTTACTGTGGCCATTTTCCTAATCGGAGCTTGGAACCTCCAGTCGACCAGCCAGGCTGCAGCGGACGCGGCCATCGGCAAGGCCTACTTCGCAGGGGGCTGTTTCTGGTGCATGGAAGAAGCCTTCGAAAAGGTTGAGGGGGTGCTGTCTGCAACCTCGGGGTATATGGGGGGTACGGTCGCCAATCCGAGCTATGAAGAGGTGTCCGCTGGACGAACGGGGCATGCGGAATCGGTCGAAGTGGTCTATGACCCAGCCAAAGTGAGCTACCAGAAGTTACTGGATGCCTTTTGGCGCAACGTCGATCCGATCACACCGAACGCACAGTTCTGCGACCACGGCAGCCAGTATCGCTCCGCCATTTTCTTTCAGACCGACGAAGAGAAACGTGTGTCGGACACCTCCAAGCAGGCCATCGAGCAATCAAAACGATTCACGGAGCCGATCGTCACGCAGATTGTGATGGCCTCGCAGTTCTATCATGCCGAGGAGTACCACCAAGACTTCTACAAGAAGAACCCCGTCCGCTACAAATTCTACAAATACAGTTGCGGGCGTGCCCAGCGGCTGGAAGAGTTGTGGGGAAAACCTTAACGTAAGTCTGGCCTCTTATCCTATCTTCTTCCTGACATTTCGAAAAGTCGCGCGACAAGTCTCCCGCCTTCGGTGTATATTTCTGCCCATAGGAGCCTGTCCGACATTGACCATTCTACTGCGGCGAACGATCCGCGACCATCTGCGTCGTGCTCGGCCCGGGAAAATCCTCAATGTATTCCAGCGAATACACCTCCGGTTTTTCCGAGCCTGCGGCCTCGCATTTCGCCGTATCTCCTTTGCCTCGTCACGAAGCCAATGTCGGACAGGTTCCTAG
>CAZPWD010000313.1:0-2439 GCA_964590025.1 uncultured Nitrospira sp. | reverse complement strand
TAACCCATGAAGGCCGTGATTCAGCGGGTGACCAGAGCGTCAGTTCACGTTGATGGCAAGACCGTGGGGCAGATCGAATCTGGTCTCCTGGTCTTGCTGGGCGTGGCGAAAGGTGATGGGGAGTTGGATGGCCGGTATCTTGTCGAGAAGATTCGCACGCTCCGGATCTTTTCCGATGAACAGGGAAAGATGAATCGCTCGCTGGCAGACATTGGGGGATCGGTCTTGCTGGTTTCCCAGTTTACCTTACTGGGCAGGATGGCGAATGGCCGTCGCCCGAGCTTTGACGAGGCGGCGCCCCCGGATGAGGCAAAGCGACTATACGAGCAGGTCGTGGCAGAGCTACGAGACCACGGTACTCACGTGGAAACCGGGATCTTTGCCGCGCACATGCAGGTCGAGTTGCTGAACGATGGACCGGTGACCTTTGTGCTGGACAGCCGCGGTGCGAGCTAGTTCCGATCTGTACTCAAGTCTGTCTCGTGCAGACCGAAAGAGGGATCATGGGCGCCGATATCGGCACATCGGTACCGTCTGCTATACTTAGTTCATACGTTTTCTGAATGTGTGAGAGGTGGATATGGGAACGCAAGTTCCGCCACGGCATCCGCTCCGTCAGCTGTTCGGCGCCCTGACCGAGAAAAGCTTTACGGAACATCTCGGGTGGCCTGACCTCAACGTCACCAGCTACGTCTCTAACCTGCTCGTCGACTTTACCCACAGCGACCAACTGTATAAAATCAGAAATCAGCAAGACCAACCGGTCGATACGGTGGTGGACCTCTTGTTTGAGTCGGAAGTGTTGCTCGAAGCGCAGTCGATGGATCGTGAACGGGACGTGCATCAGCATATAGGTGATTTCACACTCTTCATGGCGGGACTGTTTCCGGAATATCTGCGCCGCCTCAAGACAGCCGGATTGATCTACCACAAGGATTTCCTCGTGGACTATATGAAGACGGGAAAGCGCTCCTACGGGATTGTCGCGCAAATGGCTGACAGCCTATCAGGGGAAGCGCCTCCTCTGTTCCGGAAACTCTCCGACAACTTCGAGCTCTGCGTCACCGGCCTGGGGTTCGTGCGGTCCGATCTGGACCGCATGAAAGATCCAACGTACCGGCAGGCTCGGAAGCTTCTCCTCAATTGACCAGTTCCCGTCCTCTCATTCTTGCCCACGGAGGCGCCGGTTCCCGGCGTTTGACGCCGGCGCAGGTCACTTGCCTGGCCGATGCGCTCGCAGCCGGCTACGGTATCATCGCGCGAGGAGATCCTGCGGTGGCCTCCGTCGAATGTACGATCGGCCTCCTGGAGCAATCGGGGCTGTTCAATGCGGGACGAGGAGCGAATCGCCAGCTGGACGGGGTGCAGCGAATGGATGCCGCGATCATGGAAGGGGCCCACCTCAAAGCCGGAGCCGTCGCCTCAATCGAAGGAATCGTGCATCCGATTACGGCGGCCAGATTGGTCATGGAAAACACGAATCATGTCTTGCTCGTGGGACCTCCGGCCACGCGGTTTGCGCAGTACGGTCAACTTGAACAGCTACCGAAGGCGCGATCGCCTCGCCGGAGTTCCGGTCGGTCTCCTCGTGCCTCAACGGTCGCAGCGCAGACGATGCATCTCTATCGAGCGATGCTGAAATCTAAGCGGACACAAAAGGACCAGTACGGGACCGTCGGCGCCGTCGCCCTGGATCGGTCAGGGACGGTGGCGGCAGGGGCCTCTACCGGGGGCATCGATTCGATGTTGCCAGGGCGTGTTGGCGACAGCCCGCTCATCGGCTGTGGAGTCTATGCAGACAATCAGAGCGGTGCCGTGTCGATGACGGGAAAGGGCGAAGGCATCATCCGCCTTGTAATCGCCAAGAGTATCTGCGATCGTTTGGCTATGGGGAAGAGTCCTGCGGTCGCCGCTCAACAGGTGTTGCGCATGCTGGTGTCTCAGATCCGTGGGTCGGCTGGGGCCTTAGTCCTCTCGCCGGACGGGCGATTTGCCATCAGGCATGTCACACCCTATATGGCTGCCGGCTGGTGGAACGGGACCGGCCAGCCGACCGTTCGAGGACAATTTCCATGAAGGACGCGCTTTTTCACCTGGCTTTTCCCACGCATGATATAGCGGCGGCGAAACGTTTCTATGTCGATGGACTTGGTTGTACGTTGGGTCGGGAGTCGAGCCATGCCGTCACGTTCGGACTCGCGGGGCATCAACTCGTGGCGCATCTGACTACGGAACCCCTGCCACCGCAACAAGGCATTTATCCCCACCATTTCGGTTTGGTATTCTTGTCGAAAGACTCGTGGCAACAGTTCTTGGAGCAGGCCCAGGCGAAAAGATTGCCCTTTTATCAACAGCCCCGCGTCCGGTTCCCCGGCACCAGCATCGAGCACCACACGTTCTTTCTCGAAGATCCCTCCGGGAACCTCCTCGAGTTCAAAC
>CAZPWD010000312.1:0-2447 GCA_964590025.1 uncultured Nitrospira sp. | reverse complement strand
GGGGAAGATGCCAAGCTGTAAGTTTTCCTCCAAATGTCGGCGCGTCATTGAGATTAACGTCATTCGCGGTCGCATCAGTGTAGGTGCCAATGACCACACCACCTTGGATGACCGGCCCCTGGCTAATCTTTACGCTTTCGCTCGAGTGCAAGGCTTTGCCTCCGAACGCGCTCACAGAGAATTCCCAATTCCTCTCAGCTTGAGCCTGTAGCGGAAGGAGAAGCAGAGCCGTGACTGCCAAGACGATTCCTCGCACACCAGCCCAGTTAGGTTGCTCCATGTCGCTCTCCCATTCTTCTAAGCAGAGTGATGGGGCGAGCCTACAACGAAATCTGGCGGGTGCCTAATGAAAACACATATTCGAGAGCTTGTGAGGGGAACGGAAAGATCGATATGGGCAGGTTAGTGTTTTAACGCCTTGATGCGTAGTTGGACGAGAGCGATGCGACCGGCTTCATCGGGGATACCCTCGACCAGCGCGAGATAGGTCTCGTACTCTGAAAGGGCCCGTTTAGGATTTGTGGGCTCGTAGGCCTCAGCCAAGTTAAAGCGGGCAATGGCATAGTTGGGGCGGAGCGTGACAGCTTTTTCGAATGAGGCGAGCGCGTTCGCCTTGTCTCCCAGCTTGGTATACACGGTACCGAGGTTGTTCAGAATTTCCGGAGTGTTGGGTCTGATGGTCAACGATTGAAGCATCTCAGTCTTGGCCTGCTCGTGCTGTCCCTTCCCTTCCCATGCCAGGCCCAGCTTGTGGTGAGCTTCTGCCAGCCACACTTTATTCGTAAAGCCGCTTGCGATCGCTTTCTGGTAGGCAGTGGCTGCCGTATCGTAGTTCTGGGTCCCGCAGTAGGAGAGCTGCGCGGTTTGGCCGCGCGCGAATTGCTGGAGCGAGAGGAAGGGTTCCTTGTCCTCCGCGCCTTGACTGTCGAGCTGTTGCCCTGGCTTCTGGCCCCTTGGATTGCGCAACCGTTCCAAGAACTCGCGTCGATAGGGTGAGAACAGTCGTACATAGGGGTCGATCGTCACAGAAGCCTGGAGCAACGCCGGCTGCTCGCGCGCGCCAAGGACCAAATACTGTGTCGTCGTTTTTTCGTCGCCGGTTTCATACAGGGCGCTGGAATCCATGCTCGTCTTTGAGGACAGATTCGCCACGTTGAGATAGAACTCCAATGCCGGCTTCAGCAGCGTTAAGGTGTGGCGGAGGACTGGGTAGGGATTTAAGTCAAGCCCGGACGGAAAGGTAAAAACGGTTCCAACCAGCATACCATCTTCATCGAAAAAGTAGGACTCGTCGCCATGTGATGGGCTTCGGTCGGCAGGGAGAACCAACTCTTGTCCGGCGCCCCAGTCTTGTGGTTTGAGGGTAGAGGCAGGATGTGTCTTGAGGAAGTCGGACTTCGAAGTGCAGAGGGTCCTGGACTTCAGGAGGACTAGATCGCTTTCAGACGGTGGGAGGATCGGTTTTCGAGCCGGAGTTTCGCAGGCGTTCAGCAACAGGCTCAGTCCTAGCCCGCAGACCACCCACAGTCGAAAGGGCACAGCACGAGGTGCTTGCGTGTCACGTGGATTCCGACTCACGAAGGGAGCATACACGAAACGTGAAAGGGTTTGCCAACGGGGTGACAAGACAACGCCCGCTCTCGTGAGGAAAGCGGGCGTTGAATCTGAGAACGATGTGCACGAAGAATTATCGCCGTTGGCTATCCAGCATCGAATCCTCAGACGTGTACCCGAAAAGGTACGGCATCTGGCTGGTGAGCATGTACAGCGGTCGGTTCAGGCCGTAATCTATCGCGACCCCGACAGGGTGCAAGAGAAAACCGGTCCAGCGCCAAGGGTTATCGTTAGGGGCTCCTCCGGCAGCCACATCGGTGTAGACCAAGGATGTGGGGTCCATCACACTGTAAATGCTGGCTGGGGCGGTATAGCCTCCATCTGCATCGGCCAACGTCTGTTGCTGGCTGTTTCCGGCACAACCGACTGCGGTGGCCAGGAGGAGAATTCCCACGGCAAGAGCTGTAGTCCGCATAGATGACCTCACTTGTCTTATACGGTTCAGGGTCGACGATCTCTCGATAGACTGAAGTGTAGCCGACCGGCAGGATTCTGTCCAGAATTGGAGCGGTTCAGGCAATAGCATGAAAACCGCCAGTTTAGCAGCCTGCGGAAAACCTATTGTGGCACAGCAGAGATTCGATGGCCTGCATGTCTGGGGCAAGGGGAGAACACCCCCGCAGGATGCTCAAAAAGGCCGTCCAGCAAGGCCGCAGCAAGCGAAGAGGCGATGCGTACTCTGTTCGGTACGGGGAGCCTCTAAGCGAAGCGAGAACGCCGCTGGCGGACTTTTTCAGCATCCTGCTAGGCCAGGGGGTATGGATCGGGAAGAGGGAGGTGGGAAATATGGTAGGCGATACTGGTATCGAACCAGTGGCCTCTTCCGTGTGAAG
>CAZPWD010000311.1:0-2457 GCA_964590025.1 uncultured Nitrospira sp. | reverse complement strand
GTGCGGTCGCTCTATCTCGTCGTGCTGATGCTCTCGGTTCCAGTCGGGGCCGGGTGGAGCGCGACGGTGGAGGTCTACTACGGGCCAGACGACGCGCCACTCGATCGCCTGACTACGCTCTATCGACATGCGACACGCTACCTCTATGTGGCGGTCTATGGGTTGACCTCTCCCCGTGCGGTAGAGGCGATGGTCGCGGCGAAGAAGCGGGGAGTCGATGTGCGCCTGATCACCGATCTGCAGCGCACTGAGGACGTCAAACAGCGCACGGCGCTCCATACGCTGCATTTGGCCGGCATTCCTATTCTCGTGAACGAGCACGATGGGCTGATGCACCTGAAACAGGTTGTGATCGACGATGAAGTGAACACCACCGGCTCGATGAACCACACGACGAGCGGCAATCGCTATAACGATGAGCGTCTCGATGTCATTACCGATCACGCGATCACCGTCAAGGCACGGGAGAAGTTCCTGGCGATGTGGAACGACCACACTCGATATCGGGCGTGGGACACGCACTGAGCGGCATGGCAGTCTCGAACGAACAGACCGACGTCGCGGTGGTGGGGGCAGGGGGCGGCGGAGCCGTCTTAGCCCTGGCGCTGGCGAAGCAAGGGATCAGCACCGTCGTGTTGGATCAGGCCGCTGGTCCACCCCAAGGCTTGCGGGGAGAAATTCTCCAACCGAACGGACAACAAGTACTCGATCGCTTGGGCGTGTTGCCATCGTTGCCGGCCAATGCCACGAGGTCCGTGCGGCTCTTTCATTTTTACCGGGCCGGAGGGACGCGCCTCTGTAGCATTGACTATGGCGATCTGCCGGCGCCCTACAATCGCGCCATTGTGACGCTCCCGAACGTGGTCCACCACGCCATTGTCGCGGCGGTGCAGCAGCAGAAGAGCGTGACGCTCCGCTACGGGACCTCCTTCACAGGACTGGTGCGCGAGGGCGATCGGGTAGTGGGATTGTCCACGCAAGGCCCGGAAGGCGCGAACACGATCCGCGCCAAGATTGTCGTCGGTGCCGATGGCGCCTTTTCGAAAGTGCGTGAGGCATTGAAGATTCCCGCCGATGTGTATCTCTATCCTGACGGGTATCTGATTGCGATTCTCGAATCGGAGGAGCCGGTATCGGAATCGTTCTACTACGTCGGACACAGGACCATTTTGGGGGTGTTTCCAGCGACGGGGAACAAGGTCTATCTCTTCTACATGATCCCCAAGGGTTCGATGGAGGCCGTGAAGCAGCGGGGTATGCCTGCGCTACAGCAGACGTGGAGCCAGATCGCGCCGCAGTTTGCCGGGCTGTTTCGGCGTCTGAGCGATTGGAGCCAGACGGCCTATATGCCGACCGGGCGGGTGCGAACGCCGACCTGGGTCGCAGACGGAGCCGTCCTGATCGGCGATGCCGCCCATGCGATGAATCCCCATGCGTCGCAGGGGCGCATGCAGGCCATGGTCGATGCCATGGCGCTGTCCGATCTGTTGCCAGGCTGTCTTGCTGATAAGGACTATTCCGCCGCCAGGCTGAAAGCGTTTGAGCGAGTTAGACGGCCACAGGTCACCATGCTGCAACGATTGGCCGACCAGCAAGTGTTCTATTGGAATACGGGGAATCCAGTGGTGGCCTTCCTGCGCGATCGCGTGTTTCAGACGCTGGATCGGAACGCACGGCTTCGCTATCAGGTCCTGTCGACCACGGCAGGGTTGCGGACGATGCCGCCATTTAATCTGATCGATCGCGTGATTGCCGCGGGGTTTCTCCCAGATTTACGTGCGAATGAGAGATCACCACATCCGATGTCTTCATGAGGATTCATGGGTACGACTGAACGTCTGATTGAGGGATTGCCGGACGACACACAGAAGCTGCTGCAGACCTACGTGAAGGAGGTCAAGGGTGTGTTCGGGGAGCAGCTGGAAGGCATGCTGCTCTACGGCAGTGCCGTCCGGGGTGAATTTCTTCCGGGGCGGTCCAATCTGAATATCCTCCTCCTGGTGTCGTCGTACGACAGTGCTGTCCTCAAACAGTACAGTGCGTTGCACCGTCAATGGAGCAAGGAACAGATTGTGGTCCCGCTCTTTCTGACGGAAGAGGAGCTGCACATGTCGGCAGCGGTCTTCCCACTTGAGTTTCTGGAAATCCAGGAACAGCATCGCGTCCTAGGCGGGCACGATCCCTTCATCGGTTTTCACGTGAAGACCGATCGACTGAGAGAGGCCGTGGTCCAGGGCCTTACAAGTAATGTATTACGTCTGCGTCAACGGTATGTCGAAGGGGGCGGAAGCGACGACGCCACGATGATTTTGCTGCCGCTCTCGATCACCTCGATCCTTCCATTGCTGCGCGGGGTACAACGTCTTCTGGGGCGTCCAGTCCTCTCTCGCTCCGATGCGGTGATCAAGGACGTCGCCGAGCAGTTGAAACTTGATCTGCAGGGTTTGCTGGACGCCT
>CAZPWD010000310.1:0-2487 GCA_964590025.1 uncultured Nitrospira sp. | reverse complement strand
CTCGGGCCTTCACTCGCTGCGGCCTTGCTGGACAGCCTGTTTGAGCATCCTGCGAGAGCGTTCTCCTGTTGTGTCACACGTGCGGACCATCGAAGTTCTCGCGTGCTAACACAGTTTTCCCACAGCCTATTAAAGATACAGGCGATGATCGGAACGAGTATCTCAGGACGATGTCGTGCCCGGCGGCATTCCTGTCGGCATCATGAGGAACGCCGGTGTCACTGTGAAGGTGGCGGCCTTCTCCTGACGGGCTCACACCGCTTCAGATCGCTCCTTCAATCTGGCGAGCCGCGTCTTGTCGAGTGCCACAAACATGGACTTTTCCTGAGACACCGTCACGGCGCCCGGTGCTTGCCCCTTCGCTTTCTTGACCCACTTGCGTCTCGTGTAGATGACGTCGCCTTTCCCGCTTTTCTTCAAATCGCTATAGAGCAGCGCAAGCGTGGCGGCGTCTCGTATCGTCTCGGGCGGCGGATCGTTCCCTTTTCCCAAGCGCACCACGACGTGTGAGCCAGGCGTGCCGCGGGCATGCAGCCAGAGGTCGTCGCTCTTGGCGAGGCCGAACGTCAGCTCGTCGTTCTCTCGCGCGTTTCTTCCGACATAAATCGCCAAACCATCTGATGAGGTGAAGCGACGGAACAAACCTTGACGTTGTTCCTGACGGCCCTTCCTTCCTCCTGTCCGCGAGAGGGTTCGTGCGCGCACTATAAGCTGGGGTTTATCGGGTGGCTGCCAGGTTCCCTGTTCGATAGCAGTTAATTCTCGGCGGAGAGTCTCCAATTCCTTCTGCCCTTCCTTGATGCGTGGGTGCAGCTCCCGCTCTGCAGCCAGGTGCTTCCGATGCTTTCGGAAGTAGTCGTCCATATTGCCCTGGGGAGTTTTGGTCTGGTCGAGCGGGATCGTCAGGTTGGGAAGCTCCTCATCGAAATAATCTACCAGGGTTACATCGGTCTGGCCCTTGCGGATGGTCCCGAGGTTCGCCTTGATGAGTTCGCCATAGCGGGCGTAGGCCTTGTATTTCTCTGCCTTTGCGAGGTCTTCCTGCCATGCCTCAATGCGGCGGCGGAGCTTTTTGATGGATTTTCTGAGTATCCCTGCCCGGGCGTTCCGTACGGTCTCGACGACGGAAGCGGCTTCTGCCCTGTGGTAATAGGCTTCGACGGCAGCCGACAGAGGAAATGGTGATTCTGGGATGTCCTGGCTGAATCGCGCGTGGCCGGCGGCACCTCGTTCTCGTTGCTGGTGAGCGGGAGGAACGTACAGCTGTCCCACACGATCCTTTACCCCATTCAGGTCTCGTCGGATACGGCCTGCCGCGTCAAGCACGAGGAGATTCGATGTTTTCCCTGTCAGCTCCGCGACCAATCTGCAGGGACCTTCCTTGGCGGTCAGTGCAAGCTGGACGATCCGGTCTCCTTGAATCTGTTCGACCTGGTCGATTCGTGCCCCTTGCAGATGGGCGCGGAGAAATTGACAGAAGGGTGGAGGTGTCGGTGGATTTTGAAAGGCTGCCGTGGTGAAGTGAAGACGGGCGGATTCCTGGTGACACGAGATGAGAAGTCGGTGTGTCTGTCCTGGAGCGCGAATCTCCAGCAGAATGGTGCGGGCCGTCGGCTGGTAAATTTTTTGTATCCAGCCTCCGGCCAAGGCAGGAGTAAGTTCGCCCGTTACCTTCGCAATTTCCGCCTCAGTCAGTGCCACGATTTGCCTACGATCGGCCGCTGTGTTTGAGGAGCGCGACCTAGATTTACAATGAATGAGGGAATTCCCCCACTCAGGGAATCGGCTCGTAGGCCAGGCCCTTTTTGCCGCATGGGACCAATATGTGTCACACGTATAAGCGGTATAGGCCGAATGTTGTTCGGCCCCACTCTACGATTCACCGCTAAAACACGCAAGCAGTCGCAGTAACACCCGTGGCATTGCGATTGCTACCTCTGACAGCTAAGCGGCTGGTCATACGTCTGCTAAGCTTAGAAGGGGAGTGCGTGTGGCGTCGTGGTCGTGGGCTCCAGCGGTAATAGAGGAGGTTCCCATGGAGTGCACCAGGTGTGACGGTCTCATGGTTGTCGATAACTTGATCGACATACAGGAGAGCAGTATTCCGATGTGGATGAAAGGATGGCGATGTGTGTCCTGCGGGAACATAGTCGATCCGCTCATTCAGCGACATCGGATGATCCAACAGGCGGGAGCCTTGCGGTTACTCGGAAACGAAGCAGCCATGCCGCGGCTCCGTCACGCGCTCAAAGCGACGGCCTAACTGAGGGGATTCGTGGCGGTCGGCTCGACGGTATCAATGAGCGCCGGCGATCCCTTGCCGTGATATCAAGATCTGCTCAATATGATTTCGGTTCTGCTCCCAACCTTTTGGTGCCCCCGCGTTCTTCTGCCTAGCCCGCAATATTCATGACGGTTCGTCGCGAAATCGTTGAGCCGCGTCGCGAGACCGGCGCGCGGAGCCCAGGGGACTGGCTCCGCCGTCTG
>CAZPWD010000309.1:0-2522 GCA_964590025.1 uncultured Nitrospira sp. | reverse complement strand
AGGGTAACCCCGCGTAACCATGATGGATCAACCGATACATTTACAGGATCCGCTTCGCCAACCACCACCTCGTCGCTCATGGCGCTGGTGGCAGATCTCGCTCCTAGGCCTGGGGGCGGCAGTCTTGATAGGGGGACTGATAGTGGGCGGGTTGCTTTGGCACCTCTCGAAAGACCTTCCCGCCTTGGAGCAGTTGGGGACGTATCAGCCAAGCCTGGTGACTCAGGTCTATTCGATTGATCAGCGGCTTATCGGTCAATTTTTCATCGAGCGTCGCATCCTGACCCCGGTGGCAGAAATTCCTGAACGCTTGCGACGTGCGGTCATCGCGGTCGAGGATGTCCGGTTCTTCGAGCATCCCGGCCTCGACTACATCGGCATGCTCCGTGCGGCTTGGACGAATGTGCGCCGAGGGGGCAAGATCGAAGGGGCCAGCACCATTACCCAGCAGTTGGCACGGTCGCTGTTCCTCTCGTCCGAACGCACCTTCGACCGCAAAGTCCGCGAGTTAATTCTGGCCTACAAGATGGAATTGGTCCTGACGAAAGAGCAAATTCTCGAACTGTACTTGAATCAGATTTACTTCGGACAAGGCGCCTATGGTGTCGCCTCGGCGGCTCAAACGTATTTTGGAAAAGACCTCTCCGCCCTCACGATTGGAGAATCAGCATTTCTGGCGGGTCTCCCGAAATCGCCGAACCATTATTCGCCCTTCAAGGCCTATGATCGCGCAAAAAATCGACAGGAGCATGTACTGGCGCGCATGGAAGAGGCTAGGTTCCTCACTACGGCAGAACGCGAACAGGCTGCAGCGGAGATACTCAATTTCCGTCGTCCTGGTGCCGAACAGGCTGCGCCCTACTTTGTGGAGTATGTCCGACAGTTGCTGGTCGCTAAGTATGGCGAAGCGATGGTGTACAAGGGCGGGCTCAAGGTCTTTACGACATTGAACATGGAGATGCAGAAGGCTGCTGAAGCGGCCTTTGCGGCCGGCATGCGCGAATTGGATAAGCGTCAAGGATGGCGTGGCCCGCTCCGAACGGTAGATGTGACTGCGCCGACCCCGCCCATTGTTGCAGCGGCGACTGATCAGGCGGTGAAGGTGGGAGACTATCGCGAGGGGTTCGTCACCAAAGTGGCGAAGGACCATTATCTGGTGCAGATCGGCACGACGGTGGCCAAGCTCGCCTTTGACGATATGGCATGGGCGAAGCGCCGTCTGACTGGGTCGGATACGGCGAAAGATGTCGTCGTCAATCTGAATCTCAAGCAAGTGCTGAAGCCCGGTGATGTCATCGAGGTGATGGTGACGAAGCTGGATCGTGGCATCGTCCATGTGCAACTGGAACAGACTCCCCTCGTCGATGGAGGGTTGATTGCGCTGGAGCCGGGCAAGGGCGCTATTCGGGCCATGGTCGGAGGCTACGATTTCAGTCGCAGCGAGTACAATCGGGCTGTGCAGGCCCACCGCCAGCCCGGGTCTGCCTTCAAGCCGATCATCTACGCGACGGCCATGAGTCAGGGGATGAGCCCCGCGTCGGTGATCCTCGATGCGCCGGTTGTCTACGAGCAGGAACTGGAAGAGAAAACGTGGAAGCCGGAGAACTATGGAAGGAAAATCCATGGCATGGTGAGTTTGCGGGATGCCCTGGCCCACTCGCACAACCTGGCGACAGTCCGGCTGCTGGATAAGGTTGGCGTAAAGAATGTCATTGAGTTTGCGAAAACGGTCGGCATCGCCAGTCCGCTGGCGGCAGATCTGTCGCTGGGGCTGGGCTCATCTTCCGTCGGGCTGATGGAACTGACCTCTGCTTATAGCGTGTTGCTCAACCAGGGGAGCCGTGCGGAACCATATGCGATCCTGTTTGTGAAGGACAACGCGGGGAAGGTGATTGAACAGGCGGAACCGCAAGCACTGCCGGTGATCTCCCGAGAAACGGCGTACTTGATCACGAACATGATGGAAGACGTGATCCAAAAGGGGACCGGTCAGGCGGCCAAAGTGATCGGGCGGCCGATTGCGGGGAAAACCGGAACCACGGACGAGTTTATCAATGCGTGGTTTATCGGCGGTGCGCCGAACTTGGTCACGGGCATCTACGTCGGGTTTGACGATCGACGTTCACTCGGCGAGACGGAATCGGGGGCGCATGCCGCGCTGCCTATTTGGATCAACTTCATGCAGGAAGCGCTCAAGCCGCTACCTGTCATGGCCTTTACCATTCCGGAAGGCGTCACGTTCGTCAAAGTCGATCCGGCGACGGGGTTGCTTGAGGGCGAGGAGGGATTGCCTAGTACCGTCGAAATCTTTACCAAGGGCAGCGAGCCGACCCAAGCGACTCAGCGCCGAGTGGACCCGATTGATTTCTATAAATTGGATCAAATCCCCGAGGGAGCGCTTTAGCAGGATGCTGAAAAAGTCCGCCAGCATAAGAAGACCGTTGTTTGGTTTGTCTAGTCTGTCTGGTTTGTCTGGTTTTTTGGTTGAACGAAACTAACCAGATGAACCAAATCAACCAGAT
>CAZPWD010000308.1:0-2528 GCA_964590025.1 uncultured Nitrospira sp. | reverse complement strand
CTGCTAATAAACTTCACAATGTTCAGTCCGCTAGACAGTGAGGCTAAGCAAGAAAACGGACAATATGAGGCAGATAAGGTCTTCAGTTCTTTCCATCTGATAGGTAAGCATCCGATGGCCGTAGCACCCTCAGAACGTTGAAAAACTCTTGGATTAAAACAAGTGGGAGCGTATGACACAAGACAACCCACCTTCCCCAATGTGCCAAAAGGCGATGAAATGGGCGCAAGCTCGAACTGGATTGAGCTATCACCATTCATTGAATCTGCTAGATGAGATGGTTGCGATCATTGAGATGGGGAGCGGGTAGGGAAGGGGACGACGCACTCACAAGGAGGCTGGGTCAATGAGTTGGTTGAGGAGGAAGTTCGGGACTTGCTCAAGAAATATCAAGAATGAAGGAGGGGAAACCAGTGAAAAATAGAATGGCGGCATTCGGAGTCGGGCTATTTCTTGTTCTGCTGGTACCAGTCAACCTGACCATGGCAGCGAAGGTTAAATTACATATTCCTCCGGTGTTTCAGGAACGCCCTAGTTGGTGTTGGGCAGCCGTTGGAGAGATGGTCTTCAAATACTATTACGTTCCCGCTGCTCATCGGACAGACTATCAGTGTGGGATCGTGCAGGGTAGAAACCTTTGCGTGGGGATACCGAATTGCGTTCAATGTGATCTCTCGGCTGGTGATGAAGCTACTATGGTTAACATGCTTGAACAGTATCCTTTAATGGCTACGCGGGGCGGTACGGCTGGAGATATCGCGCTTACAGTTCAATCGAAGAGCGGAAGCCTTTCTGAGGCCGAAGTGAAAAACGAGCTAGATCAGGGCCGTCCTATTATTGTTGGAATTTCACCGCCTGGGTTCAAGGTAGATGGAACACCTCAACATATGGCCCTCTTAGTTGGCTATGATGATAGCTCCGGCGACCTGATGCTAACCGTGAATGATCCTTTCCCCTACGAAGACATGCGCTTTCTCTGGATAGGGAACGCATATCTAAGCGCGAGAGCATCAGGAGGAAGTGCTGGCGAATATGAGATCGCCTATGAAGCATTTGGGTTAAGGCTAAAGTGGACCCAGACGATTTACCGGATTTCTTGCACAGGCCATGATTGTCCGTCCGACAACCACCAAGTTGCAGATGGCTCCGCTGGGAAAGACGACCGTGAAGTGACTCAAGCCGTTCTAACGGCATCCTCTGGAGACTTCAAAACTTTAAGAACAGGACATAAAGCTGTCGATGCTGATACCGGTACAACCTGGCAGTCAAAAGTTACCTTTCCCGGGGCCAAGCAGTGCCTGGTGAGGGACAAAGACGATCATAGTGGAGCTAGGTGGAGTTGCATGTTCAGATTTGCAGACAGGTCAGAAGCCGACAAATCGGCAGAGGATATAGTTAATCGATTGCGCAACAGCTTGCCTCATGGTTGGATCGGAACGGATCTTGACGAGGACACTGACACAGAGTCTTACACCAAGACAGACAAGTTTTCCGCATATAAACCTGGAAATAACTCGGCTATCAGAGTTTACTTAATTGACACCAAGAAGGATGGGCGGGTCAAAATTTATCTTTCTGTGGATAAAAATTAGCGTTCTGGCTAAGGCGATGACAGGATCGGCCCCTCCGTCGTCGACATAGTTTCGCCTGATTAGCTACATGCTAATTCCGGAGCTAGTCAAAGAGGGTTGGTGCTGGTGGTATCGGAAGTATGCGCCAGGGGATAGGGTGCTGGAACGGTTAGAGACCGAGGCACGAAACGATTCCGATCACGGAGAAGACCGCTCCGTATTCAGGGAATCCCGACGCAACCAGCCTTGCCGGATGAACCACTTCTCAATCTCCACCCCGACAAACACGATAGACGAGAGCGCCAGACACGGCAGCAGTTCGTCGAGATCGAGCGGCTCAGTCTTGAAGATCGGATTGAACGCCGGGATATAGATCGTCGCCATCTGCAGCGCCACGGTCAATACCACCGCAGCCAGGAGAGGGCGATTGGACCAGGGGACGAGTTGGAAGAACGAGGCACGCTCGGATCGAAGCGCAAGCACGTTGCCCATCTGCGACAGCGTCAGGACGGTGAAGACCATCGTCTGCCAATGGGCATGTCCCGTGCGATAAGCCCAGGCCTGGGTCACGAGTGCCACGCCCCCCATGAGCAGGCCCAACCAGAGAATGTCCTGCCACATTCCTTGCGCAAAGACGCTTTCGCGCGGCGGTCTGGGCGGCCGCTCCATGAGACCTTTTTCTTCCGGTTCAACCGCAAGCGCCAGCCCCGGCAACCCGTCGGTGACGAGGTTGATCCACAAAATGTGAATCGGCAGCAGAGGAAACGGAATAGACAAATATCCCCGCGATGCTATCTCACCACGAGGACCGAGCAGGAACTGTGCTGCACCACCCGCGTCGAAACGCTCCCGAGGAGAAACCGATCAATGGCGGCCAGCCCTTTGGCCCCCATCACGATCAGATCGGCATGCTGTTTGGAGGCCACCTTCATGATCTCTTCAGCAGGTTTCCCAAGC
>CAZPWD010000307.1:0-2586 GCA_964590025.1 uncultured Nitrospira sp. | reverse complement strand
AGGGCCTGCTCGGACTCGCCGAGTTCTTTGAATTCACGCAACGGCGGGAGCTGGCTCAAATCTTGTAGTCCGAAATGCTCGAGGAAGAACTTGGTCGTCCCATACATGATCGGCCGCCCTGGCACGTCTTTTCGCCCGACGATCCGCACCAGCTTGCGCTCACACAACGTGCGCAGGACACCGGACGTTTCAACGCCGCGAATCTCTTCGATCTCGGACCGCACGAGCGGCTGTTTGTAGGCAATAATGGCGAGGGACTCGAGCGCGGAGCGAGAGAGCTTTTGCGCCGCCTTGGCTCTATCCATCCGTTTCAGCCAGGGCCCATACTCCTGCTTCGTCACCAGCCGATACCCTCCTGCGACCTGCACAAGCTGAATGCCTCGCCCATCCTGATCTAAATCGTGCGTGAGAATTCCCAGCGCCTGAACCACTTCGGCTTTTGAGACCGTCCCCAAGATAGACATGAGCCGAGGGAGCGGCACCGGTTCTGGCGACACGAATAAGACCGCTTCGAGAATGGCTTTGAGTTCCCGCGCGTCGATGGCCTCCGTCTGGCTGTTCACCGCCTCGACGCCGGCTTCTTTTGCCGCATCGCCTGACACCCCATTACCCTCACTAACCGGCGCTGTCTCCGCCAGAGCTAACTCGTCTGTTTCTTGTTCCACAGTTGGGCTCATGCTCCCCTCCATTCAGCGTCATCCAATTCTGCCGGGTCTGGTACGAGTGAGAAGCCGCGCGACACGAGAATCGGTCCAAAATGTTCTGCCTGGAACACCCGAGCCGTTCGAAGGCGTATGAGTTCCAGCAACGCCAAAAAAGTGACAATGATGACAAGACGATGGCAGGACGGCTCGAAAAGCTCGACAAAATTCACCGACTCCTGCCCCTCCAAGATTTCCAAAATCGCGTTCATCCGCTCCCGAACCGTCAAGTTGTCGGGCAAAATCTCCATGAACTTCTTGCCGGGATTGCGAGCGAGGATTCCCTGCAACACATCCACTAAATCGAACAGGCTGACATTGTCCAGCAGTGTCTCGTCCGATTTCAGTTCGACCGCCGGACTCTGTTCACGACTGTAAATCTCCCGCCATAACCGCTCGTGTTCATCCAACTGACGGGCAGCGTCTTTGAATTTCTTGTACTCGAGCAGCCGCCGCACCAATTCCTCACGGGGATCGGGTCCGTCTTCCTCATCAGCGGCCGTCTCATCGGCGGGAAGCAGCATCTTGGATTTGATCTGGAGCAAGGTCGCCGCCATCACGAGAAATTCCCCCACGACAGTCAGATTCAGGTCTTCCATCGCCTCAATATAGGTGAGGTATTGCTGGGCAATCAGGTGGATGGGAATGTCGTAGATGTTGATCTCGCTCTTCTTAATGAGATGGAGCAAGAGATCTAGGGGCCCTTCAAAGTTCTCGATGCGAACTTGATAGGGCAGTTCGGTTTGTTCCGTGGCGTCGTAGTGGTCATCCATAAGGGGATTTATACCAGACTTGGGGGAGGCGGGGCAAGCCTCCGTCTATTAGTAGTGGTGTGCGAGGGGGATGTCTCCTCGTCACCGCCGCCGAATCAGGTAGACGATCAGCAGGGCGCTGAACACCAGAAGGGAGAGGATGATCGCATACTGTCCTGTCTGATTTTCGAGCCCCAGGGGTGCCTGTCCGGTCGCCGATCTGGCCGTTCTGGTGAACTGTGGACCCTTTTCGAAAAAGGCTTTGGAGAAGTCGTCTCGTCCCTTGAACGACGCATCGGAAAAATCCGCCGTCGATCGGAACGTGGCCCGGCGAAAGTACGCGTCCCCGTCGAACAGGGTAAAGGTAAAAAACGCCTCGCGGTCGAACGATACTTCAGAGAAATCCGCCAGGCCTTGAAAGCGGCTCCCGGAAAACCCGGTGCCCAATTTGAAATAGGTGCGCGACAGATTGACATCCTTCTCGAAGACCACCTCCAAAAACTCCGCCAGCCCGTTGAACTCCGACTGCTGGAATGTGACCGGCCCCTGGAAGACAGATCGGTGAAATCTCGTATGCGGGCCAAACGCCGTTTTCTCAGCAAACAGGTCGCGCAGAAACCGGCCCTGCACAAAATAGCTCTCCTGCAAGAACCGCGCGCCTGACAACGTCACCGGCTGAATGAACAGGGCCCGTGAGAGATCCACCAGCTGCTCAAACCTGGTCCCGCTGAACGTCACAGGCCCCTTCACCACCAGCAGCCCTTGTGTCGATCCGTGCCTGATCGCTCCGCGCACCACCGAATTGACGATCATCATGGAGCCGGGAATCACGCGCACCTCGCGTCCCTGCAGCTCCTTCATCCCATCAAGCTCGGGCGGCAACGGACCCACGGGCAACGTATCCAGAGACAGATCCCCGCGAACGACCACCCCTGAGAGATCAATCCCCTTCCCTTCCCTGAATGCCTGCAGCAGCTGCGCCGCATCCACCGCTCGCGTCTCTCGCTCTTGCTCCGTGCAGTCGGCGCCCAGATGGCGCGTCAATGCCACTCCAGGCCCTGAAGCAGACGTCTCCACCTGACAGTTCGAGGCAGCGGCACCGAGCGGCAGCCAGAGACTAGCCAGCCCTCCCA
>CAZPWD010000306.1:0-2586 GCA_964590025.1 uncultured Nitrospira sp. | reverse complement strand
TCTCCCGATTCGAGAATCGCGTCTCTCGGAATGGCCAGCCTTGTTCCGAGCGGAATCTTCAGTTCCACGTTGGCGTACATGTCCGGCTTGAGTTTTTCGTGAAGGTTCTCCAGCGTGAACCGCACTTTGGCGGTCCTGGTCTGCGGATCCAGCGTCGGATAAATGAAGCTGGCGCGTGCCGTGAGCACGGTGCGCGGATCGTAGGTGAGCGTCACCTTGGCCTCCTGCCCGACACTGATGAAGGGCAGCTCGTACTCGTAGATGTCCGCCAGGATCCAGATATGGGAGAGATCGGCGATCATGTAGAGCTCCGTGCCGGGCGTCACGTAAGTGCCCGTGCGCGCCTCCATCCGGATCACGGTGCCGGTGATGGGAGAATGCATCGGGAGCGTCTTCAGCACCTTGCCGGTGCTCTCCAGATCCCGGATGTGATTCTCCGTGATGTCCCAGAGCTGGAACCGGCGCTTGGTCGCCTCCAGTAGGCTCTTGGCGCCCCGCGCCACCTCCGGAAATTCGCTCGCGCCCAGTTCCCTGACCCCTTGCAGGGCCAGCAGGTACTCCTCCTGCGTGGCGACCAGATCGGGACTGTAGATGGTGAAGAGCTTCTGCCCTTTTTTCACATGGTCGCCGATCGCGCTGACCAGTAACGTATCGATCCACCCCTCGAACTTGATGTTCACGCGGGCGATGAGCCGCTCGTCGATCTCGACGCGCCCCACTGTGCGGATCATCTTGTCGAGCGGACGGCGAGCCGCTTCTTCGAACTTCACGCCGATCGTTTGCAGCCGTTCAGGGGCAATCGTCATCGTGTTGATGCCGGCGGCTGGCATCTCCTGCTTGGCGTTCTCTTCTTGGCCGTTATGGGCAGGCATCGGCATCTCGACGGGTTTCTCCATGCCGGACATGACGGCTCCAGATTCTTTCGGTGGACCAGCCGGCGATGGCACTGGCTCTCGGGTCGCAACCAAGAATGCCGCGGCGAGTCCCACAGCCGCAGCGAGCCCGACGCCAGTGGTAATTGTTCGCCTCGTCATCGGCGAAGCACTCCTTCCGTGTTCCGTTCTCCGCTGTCCAACGTCCGCGCTCCATCGCCGGGAGGGATGGACCCGGTAATCGTCAGCGGGCCGCCCGTGACTTCCTCCAGTCTCGCCATCGCCTTTTCGTGCGCGGCCATTTCACCGTGCAATTCCAATTCACTCTCCTGCAACGTGAGGAGACTGTTCAACAACGTGAGGAAATCGACCTTGCCGACCCCGTAGCCGGCCTGGGAGGCCTGGAGCGCCATGGTGGCCTGCGGAATGATGGCGTCGCGCAAGATCGTAATCAGCCGCTCTGCGCGCTGGGCCTGCACGAATCCATCTTTCACCTGGAACAACAGGTCCTGGCGAGTCGCTGCAAAATCCTCACGCGCTCCCTCCAAGCTGGCTCGCGCCTCTCGCACGCCTTGCTTCTGCTTCGTTTCGTAGAACAGCGGGATCGTGATCCCCACCATCACCTGGTAACCGTTGTCGTTGGTCCGATCGTTCCGAAGTCCCAAGGCCGTCACATCAAAATCCGGGTAATATTGCCGTTTGGCCAGCGAAACGGACCGCTCCGAGCGATCAATGCTCTTCGCCGTCGCCTGCAACGCGGGGGAGAACTCGTCGGCGCGGCGGCTGAGTTCCTGTAACGGGATCGTCAAAATCGTGGTTTGAATTTCCTCCGGTGTTCCCAATGGTCCGGACGGTGGACGATTCACGAGACGATTGATCGCGGCATGCAGACTCTCCTTTTGCTGATCTAAGACCGCTAACCGATCCAGAACCCGCGAGATCTCGACCTGAGCACGGAACACATCTTGTTGGGCCGCTTGTCCCACGCTGTAGCGGGCTTTGGCCGTCTTCTCGAACTGCATCAAGAGCGTCTTGTTCTTTTCCACGATCTCGGTACTCTTGTGGACAAAGTGTAGGTTGAAGTAGGTTTCCTTCAGCACTGCGACCAACCGGAGCCGAGTCGCGTTGTATTCTTGCTCCAGCCGCTCCGCGTCCCGCTGAGCGATATCCCCTTTGAGGCTCAGCTTGCCGGGGAACGGAATCTCCTGGCCGAATCCATACATCGCGCCCTGAAGCGGGTCGGTCATCGGCATGCGCTGATACCCGAACTGGAGTCTCGGATCGGGAAGCGTCTGGACTTGAGGCACGACGGCCTTGGCCGCCTCCCAGCGTTGACGGGCCGCTTTGATTTCAGGATTGGTACCTTCCAGTTCCCTAATAAGACCCGGAAGGTCGATGCGAGCCTCACCCTGCGAGCTAGGGACAGTCTTCTCGGGTGTGACCAGTCCACGATCTTCCGTTGCACGAACGGACCAGGGTGAAAGCACCACGACGGAGAAGACGGCGATAGGAACGAACCACCTTTTATAGGGAGCAATAGATGGTCTCACGGCGACACCTCCGGGCGACGTTGGGAAAATGGATCAACATCCACTCGGCTTCCGCAGCCAAGCGGCGAGCGAAAGAACTGACGGTGTGGAATCAGATTCGGAGGACCGCGGAAGAACTTATGGAGATGGGGACCATGGAACACGCGCTGCTCCAGGGCGACAGC
>CAZPWD010000305.1:0-2630 GCA_964590025.1 uncultured Nitrospira sp. | reverse complement strand
GCGTCGCGAATGGCGCGGAGGCTCGGGAACCGCACTTGCCGAGCAGATGCGGTCGCATAAGCGACGACGAGCACTGTTCGAAGTTCCGTTCGAGCGCAGCTCTGAACGGAACAAGTTGCGCAGGCGAGCAGATGGGAGGTTTAGTGCGGTCGAGCTGGAGCGCGTGAGCAGGCAGGACCCACCAGTCCTACCTACCTCCCTACTGCTTGACTGGAACCTCATTAGGTATAGACGTCGTTTCAGGTGTGGGAGTCGAGACGCTATTGGCAGGAACTACACCGCTCTTGAAGGGTAAATCGAGCAGCGAATAGGGGTTCACTCGGGCGCCGTTGAGTTTGACGCCCCAATGGAGATGCGGACCGGTGGCGCGGCCGGTTGCCCCTACCTTGCCAATGATTTGCCCCGCTGTGACCAAGTCTCCGTCTTTGACCAAGATCTCCGACAGGTGGAAATACATCGTGTAGAACCCCAGGCCGTGGTCGACAAATATGCCCCTGCCGGAAAAGACGTGATCCACGGTTAATCGCACCACGCCGTCATTGCTGGCGGCCACATCGGCCCCCATCGGCGCGCCGATATCCTCCCCATTGTGTGGATTGCGCGGCTGGCCGTTCATGATCCGCACGCTGCCGAAGATGCCGGTGCGCTTGCCACTCACTGGTTCTATGAAGTTGCTGTGCCATAACTTCAGACGCGAGTTCTCTGCGAGCGCCTGCTGTACTGATTGTTGCTCGGCTTTCCAACGCGCTACGCTTTTCTCATCCAGATCGACCTTCTCTTTCGGCAGCGTCAGATGCTCGACGGCAAACTTCTCTTTGGCCACCAGAACATTAAAGCTCAACTGCTTCGCCTGTTCGCCCTGCTTCACTTCGACGGCAAGTTCATAGGTCCCCGGATCGTCCTGCATGTCGATTCCGAGCAACCCTATATAGCCGGCCGGCTCCCCAGGCCTGAATTCCCGGAAAAATGGAATCGTTCGACTCAGAAACGTCCCCTTCACCTCCGTCGCCTGTTCTTCGCCCTTCACCGTGACCACCAGCACCTGCCCCTGCTTGCCGCTATATTGCCCATCGAGGCCCTTCGCCGCAGGAGGGGTATTGGAAAACAACTCGACGGGAAAGACGCTGGACAGCAACACGACGGCCGTAATCAGCGTTCGGTCCAGCCGGGAGATCCGCACATGCGTCTGGTTGAGAGCCGTCATCATCATCGGTAGAACCGTAGCCCCGCCACCTGCGAGAGCAACTCATCCACACGCCGATTCACGGCGCTGAAGGGATCCATACAGAGAATCGTTTCTTCCCAGTAACCATTGAGTTTCAGATAGGTCCAGTCGACCGTATAGGACCGATTCTTCGCGCGGGCAAACCGAATGAAATCTCCGCGCACCTTCGCCCTCGTGGTCTGTGGCGGAGTCGACATGGCCCGTTGCACCGCTTCCTCCTCCACCACCCGTTCGATCAGCCCCCGGGACTCCATAAGATAGTACAACCCGCGCGTCCGTTTGACGTCATGAAATTGGAGGTCGAGCAGGAACACCCGTGGATCGTCCCAGCTGCAACCCTTCTTGTCGATATAGGACTGGATAAGATGGCGTTTGGTCACCCAATCGATTTCGCGCACGAGCTGCATCGGATCTTCTTCAAGCTTATCCAGCACCATGGCCCATCGTTGCCACACATCGTCGAGGATCGGATCGTGCTCCTGTTGAGCCAAATATGCCTGCGCTCGATCCAGATAAACTCGCTGAACTTCGACCGCCGTCATCTGACGACCATCGTCCAGCTTAATCTTGCGCTTCAAGGTGGGATCGCGAGAAACCTCCCGAATGGCCTTTACGGGGTCCTCGAACTCTATCCCTTGAACTGTGTACCCTTCCTCGATCATGGACAGCACCAGCGTCGCTGTGCCGACCTTCAAATAGGTCACGAACTCCGACATGTTGGAATCCCCGACGATGATATGGAGCCGCCGATAACGTTCCGCATCGGAGTGCGGCTCGTCTCTGGTATTGATGATGCTGCGCGAGGAGGTGGTCGAGGAGGAAGTCTTCTCGTGAATGTGTTGCGCGCGCTGAGAGATGAAGTACTGAGGTTTGCCGGATACTTTTAATACCTTCCCCGCTCCGCTATAGATCTGCCGCGTGACGAAGAAGGGAATGAGTTGCTCCGTGACTTTCCAAAAATCGACGTCTCGGCGCATGAGGAAGTTTTCATGGCACCCGTAGGTATTGCCGAGCGAGTCCGTATTGTTCTTGAAAATGTAGATTTCCCCGGACAGACCTTCTTCCCGCAATCGTTCTTCAGCAGCCGGCAGACAGGCTTCAAGCAGTCGCTCACCGGCTTTATCATGGATGACGAGATCAAGAATGTTGTCACACTCGGGGGTGGAATACTCAGGATGGCAGCCGGTGTCTTGATAAAACCGAGCCCCGTTTACCAGGAAGGCGTTGGAGGGCCAGCTGTTTGGAATGAGACCTTCAAAAATATACCCCAGCACCTTCTCCATCGGCAGATAGACTCGTCCGTTCGGAGAAAAAATGAGACCGTACTCATTCTCCAAACCGAAGATCCGTCGTCTCAGGGGACTGGGTTGCAACATGCGTGTACAAACAGAATACCAGCCGGCCC
>CAZPWD010000304.1:0-2639 GCA_964590025.1 uncultured Nitrospira sp. | reverse complement strand
AGCCATTCTGCCACAGAAAACCGAAGGACCAGCCCTTCAGATGCAGGTTGGTGAAAGTACATAACCGATTGATAAGTATAATGAGGCATAGCCATCAAGAGCCAGGCACCAAGCTTGCTGAATACTCCCGGAAGTGCCGATGAAAGGCACAATCTTCAAACACTAAAAGGGGGTAACATATTATGAAGCGCATCTTGATGGCAATCATGGCGGTGGCAGTGGCAGTGACGTTCAGCGCTCCGGCATTCGCCGAGGATGCGCCGAAGGACAAGAAGGACAAGAAGGATGCCCCGAAGCTCGTTCAGATGCTCAATGCGGACGACAAGGACAAGAAGGCCGAGACAAAGCCCAAGGAAGAGAAGAAGGCCGAGAAGAAGTAATTCCAGTTTTCTTGGCGAGGCTAGCTGGCCTGAGGAGTCTCCCGCTCTTGGTGGGAGACTCCTCAGGCGGCTTCCTACTGGTTCCTTCCTCGAAGATACACCGCTTGCAATCCCACGATTGACTTCGCATCTCTGATCGCTCCGGTCTCAATCATCCTCATCGCTTCCAGTAGAGGCATCTCGATCACTTCGAGGACCTCATCACGATCGAGCTGTTGCCGACCCGTCGTCAAGCCGGTCGCCTTGTAGATGTGGATCACTTCGTCGGTGAACCCCGGCGCGGTGAAGATACTGGAGAGGAGCTCAAGTCTGCCGGCTCGGTATCCGATTTCTTCTTCAAGTTCGCGTGTCGCGCAGGCTGTGGGGTTTTCACCAGGATGAAGTTTCCCCGCAGGGATTTCGTAGATGAACCCTCCTGCCGCGTGGCGGAACTGCCGAATCAAGATGACTGTGCCATCATCTTTCAGCGGCACCACCGCGGCCGCTCCGGGATGGCGCACAACTTCCAAGTCGACCGTGAGGCCATTGGGCAGCGTGACGGTGTCGACATTCAAGTTCACGACGATGCCTGTGTAAATGTTCTTGGTCATGAAGAGCTTATGGCTGATGGCGTATAGCGTATAGCACAAACGGAAAAGGGGTTCATCTTGTCTTTCCCACGCTATCAGCCATGAGCCATACGCTATATGCTCTTGGGTTTCTTATAGAACGGCGGCTTGACAATGTGTGCGGGGACGCTCTTGCTACGGATTTCGATCAGGATGGAAGTGCCGGGCTCCGCAAACCGCGCAGGCACATAGCCCAACCCGATGCCCTTCTGGAGAAGCGGCGAGAGATTGCCGCTGGTGACATCGCCGATGGGGCGGAAGGTCGCCGGGTCGAGGATTCTGAATCCGTGGCGAGGCACAGCTTTTTCAACGAGTTCGAAGGCGACGAACCGGCGAGCGACTCCGGTCTGTTTCTGCGCCAGGAGCGCTTGGCTGCCGATGAACCCGCCCTTCTGGAAACTGACGGTCCAGTCCGCATTGGCTTCGAGAGGCGTCGTGTCTTCGTCCATGTCGTTGCCATAGAGCAGATAGCCCATTTCCAATCGGAGGAGATCCCTCGCGCCGAGTCCCGCCGGCTTGAGTCCCCACGCCTGTCCCTTGTCGACGAGTAGGTCCCAGAAGCGGCCGACTTCGTCTGCGTCGATGTAAACCTCATAGCCCAGTTCACCGGTGTAGCCGGTCCGGGCCAACAAGCAAGAAAGGCCGCCGATCGTGCATTCACACGTATGATGGAGCTTGAGTCCTTCGAGCGCCGTCCCGCCAAGACTCATGAGCAGCTCGCGAGATTTGGGACCTTGAACGGCGACCTGGGACAATTCGACTGACCGGTCTTCGAGACGAACCGTCTTGTCCTGGGCAAGCTGGGATTGTAGCCACGACAGGATCTTCTCGCGATTCGAGGCATTCACGCACAATAGGAACTCGTCCGAGGTGAGTCGATAGACGAAGATGTCGTCTTTTATACCGCCGTTTTCGTTGCAGACCATGGAATACTGGGCTTGAGAAACGGCGAGTTTGCCGACATCGTTGGTGGTAACTCGTTGGAGGAAGGAGACTGCACCAGTTCCGGCGATTCGCGCACGCCCCATATGGCTCACATCGAAGAGCCCGACATGGGAACGGACGGTATGGTACTCGTCCACGACACCGCTGTATTGGATGGGCATCTCCCATCCGGCGAAATCGACGAGTTTGGCTCCGCAGGCTTGATGGTGCGTGATTAGTGGCGTGCGCTGCATGACGTGGCTCACAGGCCAAGGAGTTCGACGTCGAAGACCAACGTCGCGTGTGGAGGAATCACACCACCCGCCCCCTGTGCGCCATAACCGAGCTTGGAAGGAATGGTCAGCTTTCGCTTTCCTCCCACTTTCATGCCTTTGACGCCCTCGTCCCATCCCTTGATGACTCGTCCAGCGCCCAGAGGAAACGAGAAAGGCTGGCCTCGGTCCACGGAACTGTCGAATTTGTTCCCATTTTCTAGCCAGCCCGTGTAATGCACGGTGACGGTCTGTCCCGCCTCTGCCGTCGCACCGGTTCCGATCGTGAGATCGACATACTGCAATCCCGATGACGTCGTGACTTCATTCCCTTCGGCACCTGCTTCCCGAAACGGCATGACAGCCCCTTTCCTAATTTCCTAATTGTCAGTCACTCAACCACAATGACAGATGGCAACAGAGTGCAGTAATCGTTGCGCACAGAAAATCCTGCC
>CAZPWD010000303.1:0-2643 GCA_964590025.1 uncultured Nitrospira sp. | reverse complement strand
TGGTCTATCTGGTTTGTCTGGTTTTTTGGTTGAACGAAACTAACCAGATGAACCAGACAGAACGGGCTTGCCTAGATGTACTGCCCAAACGGTGGTCAATGAGGGTCACGCCATTGTTTCCAAATCCGCTCCCAGTTTGCCTGTTCGCAGGCCCACAGGCACGAAGCTCTGTTCGTCGGCTGCCACACCAACTCGCTCGTTCGATGCAGGTGAAGCGTCGCGTCGGAGACTGCTCCGGTAAACCACACCCCGCCGTCACGGTCGGTTCGCAACACCGTGCTACCTTCCGACCCATACGCATCGAGAACGGCAACGGCCGGGTGCCTGTAGGGATTATGACGGCCTGCCGAAAATACGGCATACTGGGGACGCAACGATGCCAACCAGTCACGATTCAACGAACTCACCGCCCCGTGATGAGGCACCTTGAGGACCTCGATCGGACCGTGAGACGGTGAGCGCGTCATCCGCGACAAGCCATCTCGCTCGACATCCGCAGCGAAGAGCATCGTATGGTTGCCACAGGTCAGACGCGTCACCACTGAACGATTATTCAACACATGCCCACCCACATGGCTATCGTGGAGCGGCACATCAAGACGTTCGTCGGCTGGTGGGTTGAGGACCACCAGCCGACAGGGGCCGGATGACACGATCTCCTGTCCTTCGCTTGCCACCCCTTCTTGTAGCCCTTGAGAAGTCAATGACTGCTGCAGTCGTCGATAGAACAGTTCTTCGCGGGTTTCTCCCGACCCCCAGTAGTTCTTCACGAGAAAATGTCTGACCACCCAGGCGAGGCCTCCGACATGATCAAGTTGAGGATGCGTGCCAATCACCTGGTCGATGGTGCGAATCCCCCGATTCCAGAGAAACGGAGCCACCACCCCACGGCCCATGTCGAATCGCTCATACGTCGCCCCTCCGTCGATCAACACCACCTGCCCATCAGGCAGCTCCACAACCGCGCTATCACCTTGCCCGACGTCCAGAAACGTGACTCGGAAGTGATCCCCATCAAGGAACATCCGTGGGGACCAAGCCCACCACAGCAATACCAATAGTACTCCGGCCCCTGCTGCCAACCGGAGCACCGCGCTGCCCACTCGCTGCCACAGTAATACGAGACAGGCATAAAACAACAACATGGTGAGAGCCGAAGGGGCCGCGACATGCCATTCCCCTCCCGGTAGCATAGACACCAGACGGATCGCAGCCACAAAGTGTTCGAGGAGCCACTGATTCAGCGAAGCCAGAGGCAGCATGGTTCCCCCAACCAGGATCTGCCAGATTCCGGCACCAAGCCCAATCGGAACCAGCAGAATCCCCACCACGGGAACGGCCACCACATTAGTGAAAAGACCAAGCCAGGGCAATTGATTGAAATAGTACGCAACAAGAGGAATGGTCACCACTGTGACCACCCCGCTCAGGACCACAGAGTCTCTCCCCCATCGAACGCAGGTTCTCAGGAACGAAGGCTCGTTCGGCAGCTCCTCCACTTCAGCTGCGGACGGCCAGGAGAACCACCCGGCAATGGCGATGACGGACAAAAAGGAGAGCTGAAAGGAGATATCGAACAGCGCCTGAGGATCGTGCAGCAAAATCCCCACCGCGGCGGCAGAGAGGGCATTGAACAGACGGCGCTCCTGCCCGAGCCAGATCGCACTCAGCCCCACAGTCACCATCAGCAACGACCGCATCGTAGCCAGTTCCGCCCCAGCCAGGCAGGCGTAGCCTGCGACAGGAAGGATCGTACAGACAGCGGCAATGCGTGTCGGCGTGATTCTCCGAGACAGTGCAAGAAGCCAATCCGCAGGCAACAGAATCATCGCCCATCTGACGACCGCGAAGATGAGCAGCGCGACGAGACCCAAGTGGCTCCCTGAAATAGAAAGGAGATGGACCGTTCCGGTCACCATGAACTGATCACGCAGATCTGGATCCAAATACCCTCGATCACCGATGATGATGCCCGCATAGAGCCCCAGTGCAGGCTGGGGAAGGGTTTGCAGCGCGGCGAGACGGATACTGCCCCTCCACCGATCGAATTGATTCCAGATCGCCCACCAGACGTGCGCACGCCCAGACTCAAGAAACTGCACCGCCTCGGCTCCGGTCACCGTGGCAATCGCATCAATCCCTTGCCGCTCAAGATAGACCGCATAGTCGAATCCACCAGGGTTCAATGACCCGCCGGGACGGCGCATCATCGCCCGAAAGCCGACCCGATCGCCTTGGAAAAATATTCGCTCCGGTGTGCGCCAGGTCAGACGAACACGTCTGGTCACTCCCGTCGCATCAATTGGATCATCTGACCTGATGATCATGACCAGTCGATCTGGCGCCTGTTGCACTGGTGCCACGATACGACCGGTCACCTCGATCGCCGTATCGGACGAGTGCTCGACCATCGGGTCATGGGCAGCCAGGTTGACAGCCACCGCCCAATAGACGACTCCCACTAAGAGGGCTCCGTAGAGCCAACTCGCCTGGCGGACGGAGAACCGATTGAGTCGTTCGAGGACGAAGGTACCGAGCGCAGTGAGGAGGAGTAGGAACGAGATGGACAGGGGGAAATAGGGAATCTGTGATCCGACGAGGAGCCCGGCGATGAAGGCAACGGTGAGGGACGGCAGCATGAGC
>CAZPWD010000302.1:0-2683 GCA_964590025.1 uncultured Nitrospira sp. | reverse complement strand
GCATACACGACTTTCTTCAGTCGTCGAAAACTCTTGATGCGCTCATAGAGTTTCAACGTAGTAATCAAGTTATTATCGTGATCTTCTAATGGATTGGCGATGGAACTTTGATTCCCATGGTAGGTGGCGAGATGAAACACATAATCATACTCGTCGCCTACCGTACCGAGAATTGTATCATCGGCTATCGAGCCTTCGACGAACGTGACGCAGGGGTCCTCCGGCACGTTGCTGCGTTCGGCCGACAATAAGTTATCAACCACCGTGACCGCGGCAGACCCGTCGGCCAGCAGCATCCGAACCAGATTGCTACCGACGAAGCCAGCCCCACCAATGACCAGGCATGTCCGACCTTGAAATTCATTCATACGGCATCCTCAAGCGCCGACCAGTTCTTACTTCTTATCGTCGAGGGCCTTGAGATGGGTAAATGTCTGCGTAATGCCGAACCGCTTGTAATAGTCCAGCGCGGAGGCCACTCCCTTTTCCAGCGGCGTCCGGACTTTCCAGCCGGCAAAATCGCGCAACGTCTTCGAAGGGTCCAGCAAGATCGTGAAGGCATCGTCCGGATTGCGCGGTCGAACCTCGACTTCACGCTCCAGCTTGATCCCGAGCGCCTGGACCGTGGCGTTGAATAGATCCTTGATGGCGTAGTCGGAGCCGGAAGAGATGTGATAGGCACCGCTTTGCCCTTTCCCCTCTATGGCCATAAGCACAACTTCGACCAGGTCATCAATAAAGACGAAATCCCGGCGTGTATCCATTACGAAACAGGCCTTATTACTAGTCAACCGGTGATAGAACGTCGGCAAGGGTCCGCTGAGGTTGCGCGGCCCGTAGGCGTTGGCCAACCTGAACGAGATCCAATTGAGCCCGCCCAGCATCACATACTGTTCGCCCGCCGTCTTGCTGATGGCGTAACTGCTGCCCTCCGACCGGATGGGATGGTCCAGCGTAATCGGCTGCTCCAATGGACGCAGGCCATAGCAGAGGGCCGTCTGAAAATAAATCAACCGGGTCACTTTGGCACGTTTTGCGGACTTGACCACATTCGCCGTTCCCACCACATTCGTCAGCGCATCCTCCAGCCAGTTATCCGGATCCTTATACGAAGCAGCGGCATGGACGACGACCGCCGGGGCAAACTCATTAAACGCCCTGTCAACGAGTCCGGCATCGGCAATCGTTCCCTCAATCACTTTCAAATTCGGCCGGGGAACCAGATTGTCCCGGCGTCCCGTCGCGTAATTGTCGATGACACAGACGTCATGCCCGTTCGTCAATAAATGGTCCGCCAGATGAGAGCCGATGAAACCCGCGCCACCCGTAATAAGCACCTTCATGTCATTGCCTCCTCGTTCGATATCAAATTCTTATAATGCGCTGCGCGATCGTGAAACGCCCTGTGCCACAATTCTAGACACAAGAATCCCCAGAGTTTTCGACCAAATTTCAACTCGCGCCCCAATCCAGCCAAGACCGTCCGGTTGTTCACCAACGGTCGATCCAAGGCGTTCTGTGAAGATAGAATGTCCGTCACGAACTCCCGGACTTTCCCTTTCTCCCCCACCCATTCTTGCAGTGGGACAGGAAACCCCATCTTGTCCGTCCGATTGACGATCGATTCGGGCAACACAGAGCTCAGAGCACTTCTCAGGAGATGCTTCATGTTCCCGTCCTTAAACTTGATGTTGGACGGAATGGTCGCAGCCAACTCTACCAATGGCCGATCCAAGAAAGGAACCCGCGATTCGAGTCCGTGCGCCATGCTCATGCGGTCCTCCACATGGAGGAGTGCCGGAAGCAGCGTTTTAAAATCAAAATGGGTCATGCAGTCAAAGTAGGATTCTTTCTGCACGTTGCTGCCACGGAAGATGCTGCGGAAGGTTTCGAAGGGCGAGTATTCGCCGAGCAATTCCCATCTGACCTCGTCCGCATGCAGTGCCACGCGATTCACCAGCCGGAAGTACCGTTTGTCGAGATCCTCGAACAATCCTTCGCGCCAAAACTGTTGCAGCATCGGCTTGTAGTTTCGCAACGCAGTGAGGTTGGGAATAATCGACTCGTAGGTCACGATAAAATTCCCTGAGTGCATCGTGCCGTCAATGGCGGCTTTGATGCATTGCTCGAAATAGGCGACCAAATATCGTGCATACCCTCCGAAGATTTCGTCGCCACCCTGCCCCCCGAGGACCACCTTGCGGTGTTTGGCGGCGAGCTGAGAGACCATAAATTGGGGAAATGACCCGGGTCCGGCCACGGGGAAATCGAGATGATAGATGATCTGTTCAATGTACTGGACGAAATCCTGATCCGTGATATCGACTTCATGGAGCATGAAGGACTTGAACCGCGCCAGGTCACGGGCGTACCGGCTCTCATCGTAGGTCTCGCCCATAGAAAATTTACCGGTGAACCCGACGAACTCTTGAGTCTGTCGCTCTGAGGCGAGGGATGCGACGATGCTCGAATCGAACCCTCCGCTCACACAGGCGCCCACCGGCACGTCACTGCGAAGGTGGAGCCCTACAGACTCCTGCATCGAGGATCGAATCTTGTCTTCAAAATACTTCGCGGTGTGATCGAAGTCCAAATGGTAGTACACCTCCCAATACCGTTTGGTTTCAACCGTCCCGTTTCGCACGATGAGCACATGGCCCGGCAGGAGTTCCCGGACTCCCTT
>CAZPWD010000301.1:0-2711 GCA_964590025.1 uncultured Nitrospira sp. | reverse complement strand
TTTGACGAGGGAGGGACGCGCCGCGGCAAGCACCTGACCGGCCGGTATTTGGATTCGCGCGTCTGGAGTTACGGTCCGGAGCTTCAATTTCAGATGCTTGAGCCCTCGACGACGCCAATGCCAGCCACGTAGAATTTGCGAACAGATGGTCGAAGCGCCGACACCCGTGGTGATTCCATGTCCGCTAGGCGGAGAATCTCCCGTTGAGTATGCGTCGCGGATAGGGACCGCTTACGCTCGGACCGTCCCCATGGAGAGGCGCCGCAAGTACGGGCAGTTCTTTACGGGGACAGAGATAGCGCGGTTCATGGCCAAGATGCTCGTCCCACTGTCTGAGGCGCCGACGGTGCTTGATCCATGCGCGGGCGCAGGCGTGCTTGGTTGCGCTGTGGTCGAGACGATTTTCGAGGCGGTAGACTCGATACACTTGGAGGCTTTCGAGGTAGACGCCGAACTGGCTTCACTGGCGGAGGCGAGTCTGAGGTACGCCGTACAATGGGCCAGTGGGCGCGGCAAGAGGCTGACGTTCACGCTGAACCGAATTGACTTTTTCGAAGACCTGAAGGACGCGACCTCGACCCCCTTGTTCGCAGGAGACAAGAGTTCCTACGAACTCGCCATTGCGAATCCGCCATACTTCAAACTTCCTGCCAGCTCCGCCTTGCCCTTCCCCAACATCTACGCCGCCTTCATGAGTGAAATGGCGCGCCGGCTGATTCCAGGCGGGACTATGGTCACGATTACACCTCGCAGCTTCGCGACCGGTGCGTACTTCGCCACCTTCCGCAAAGGCTTTTTTGACATAGTTACACCAGAGAGACTGCATCTCTTCGAATCCAGAGCAGCTGCGTTTCGACAGGACGAAGTCCTCCAGGAAAATATCATCCTATGCGCGAGAAAAGGCCGGGTCAGTTCATCTTTTGTGGATGTTACGGCGAGTCAGGGGATAGGGGATCTAGATCGCTTGCCGCCGCGACGTGTTCCCAGTGCAGCCGTAGTCGATGTCACACAGCGCGATCCGCTGCTCCGTGTCCCAGGCGACGAACTTGATGACCGGGTTTTGGAGTTCGTGAGCCAATTGCCGGAAACAATTGGCAGCCTTGGCCTAGCGGTGTCAACGGGACCTGTAGTGGCCTTCCGTGCTTCCAAGCATTTGCGTCTTCAGCCAGAAGCGTCCACCGTCCCTTTGTTGTGGTTGTCGAACATCCGCTATATGACCGTCGAGTGGTTGGCAGAAAGGAGGAGCGCAAAACCAAAGTATGTCATTGATGACGATTCTAGTCGCAAGCTTCTGACCGCCGCTGGGAATTATGTCCTTATTCGCCGCTTTTCCGCAAAGGAGGAGTACAGGAGAATCACTGCGGCTCCGCTATTCGAAGGCCAGCTTCCGGGTGATCGCATTGGAATTGAAAACCATCTGAACTACATCTACCGACCGGCTGGCAAACTCTCTGCGGAGGAAGTCGCTGGTCTGTCTGCCGTGCTGGGGAGCCACCTCATTAATCGGTATTTTCGGATACATAACGGACACACGCAGGTTAACGCTACCGAGCTTCGCGCGATTCCACTCCCGACCATGGCAACGATTGAAAGGTTAGGGGCCACTCTCTTGGAGAAGCCGGTCTCCGAAGCCGAACTCGAGCCCACCATCATGACGTTTCTTGGGGTGCCTCCGGCCACGGCAAGCCAGGTGTGGGCATTACGTGATGACTAAGCTTGATGAAGCGAAGGCGATACTTCAGGCATTTGGTCTTCCACCAGCGCAGCAAAACGACATCTCAGGGTTCACGCTCCTGGCGCTTGGTGATGTTGGCGAGCACACGCCGTGGCCCAAAGCGCGCAGACGTTCAATTCGAATCCATGAAATCCTTGGATTTACGAAGGATCGGTATGGAAGAACCTATGCAGAGAACACCAGGGAAACCTTCCGGCGCCAGGCGCTACACCAATTCGTGCAGGCCACAATCGCGGATCGGAACCCTGATGAACCAGCCCTCGCCACCAACAGCCCCCGGACTCACTATGCGCTAACATACCCAGCCGTACGCGTTGTTCGCCTTTTCGGGACGCCTCGATTTCATAAAGGAGTTGCTGCGTTCCAGAAGGCACATGGCGCGCTCGTGCGACGGTACAACAGAGAGCGAGCCCTTCGTGCGGTGCAGGTCGAGTTACCAGAGGGAGTGGTGATAGCCCTATCACCTGGACCTCATAACGAGATCGAACGAGCTGTTATCCGTGATTTCAGGCCGCGGTTCACGCCCAACGCTGAGATTCTCTACCTTGGTGACGCCGAGGAGAAGATGAAATGGAGTAAGAACGAGGAATTACAGGCTGTTGGATTCCTGGTAACAGCGCACGACAAGCTACCTGATATCGTCTTGTTCGACCGTGCAACGAACGCGCTGTTTCTGATAGAAGTTGTGACCTCACACGGGCCAGTATCGCCAAAGCGATTCGAGGAGCTGGAGACTATGTTGAAGGACTCTAAAGTTCGCCGTGTTTACGTGACCGCCTTCCCCGATATGGCCGAGTTTAGAAGACACGTTCGTGACATCGCCTGGGAAACAGAAGTTTGGCTGGCAGAAGTGCCGGACCACATGATCCATTTCAACGGCGAGGCCGTCCTGAAGTAGCCCGCCCCCTTCCCGCAAACCCCGCGCCTCTGCTACTATCCCCAAGCTAATGGCTACTCGCGCCTCCGACACCATGGC
>CAZPWD010000300.1:0-2718 GCA_964590025.1 uncultured Nitrospira sp. | reverse complement strand
GGTGGTGCTGACAGGCCTGGTCCCTGTCAGTCAGACCCAGGCCGATCTGTTTGACTCACAGGACCGAAGGAAGTCCACGCGGCTGATGACCGCACTCGATGCCGTCAATGATCGGTGGGGAGCGGGCACCCTCCACTATGCATCAAGCGGTATCACCAAGGCATGGAAGACGCGGTTTCACCGGCGCTCACCTGCCTACACGACCGATTGGGATGAGCTTCCTGTCGTAACAACCTAACTTGCTCACTCGCCTGCGAAATACAACCATTTCACGTGAGTCTCGCGTGAGCCACGCCTGAGGCCCTTGCGCCCTCGTTCGCCTCCCTCCTACAATACGGCTTCCGGCGAGGCCCCTATGCCCTTCTCGCTTCGTCTCTACCAACGCTTCCCCGTGTACTGCTCCGTCACGTACCAGGCTGGCCTGTTCCAAGGACAAGGCACGGTCTGGAACTTTTCGCTGAGCGGGTGGAAACTCTCGGGCGATGTTCCCCTGCAAGTTGGGCAGACGTGTTCCTTGACCGTCAATTTGCCGATCGAAGAAAGCATCGTTGTGGCTGCTGCGGTCGTGCGCTGGGTCCGGGGCCAGGAGTTCGGCCTGGAAACCTTGGCGATTGAGAAGCAGACGCATAGTCGGGTGGAGCACGTAATCAAACGACTCGTAGAGGAATCCGGTGAGTGCATCGAATGAGCAACGACCGCCCCAACCGCGAAACCATGTTCATCGAGGAAGCGACTGTCTCCAACATGTGGGAGATCAGGAGGATGATATGATTGAATGGGTTCCGTATAACGATCACAAAATTAAAGTCTGCTCCCAAAGCCTTGTGGATGCCCGCTGGTTGCCTCTGGCCCTCATATCGAAATCAGTTGGAAACCAAGAACTGCTCACGACAGTGAATGGTGAATCAACTGAAATCTGCAAGAGTTGTAAAGAAGCCGATAGCGTTGTCCTCAGGAAGGCAAAGCGTTGGATCGACCAGAATCGTTGATTCAAACCGACTTCCTCCTGCAGGCTTTCTTCTGAGCGACGCACGACAAGATCACGGAACAGATTGTGGCGAAGCAGAAGTAAGCCAGAGCAGTCCCTCAACTTGCTCGAACGGTTAGGGCGAATCATTGAGATGGGGCAGCGAGTGGCGAAGGGGACGACGCGCTGACCATGGGAAGGGTCACGCACAATAGCCATGAGGAGTTGACACTCCTGGAACTGGTGTTGCAGTTGCACGGCGAGTTCAGGAGAAGTCTGGAACCGATCCGTATGACGCCACTCCAAGCAGGTGTGATCCTCTTTCTTCGTCGTCATGCGGACGCCAAACTGACGGATGCCGCAGCCGCGCTAGGCGTTAGGCTATCGACATTGAGTGTGGTGGTCAAAGCCCTGGTGCGCAAGCGCTGGGTGATTAATCCCCGCTCGGTTGAGGATCGCCGCGCCGTGTGTTTGCGGCTCATTTGGTGGGGTTGGCAGAGTAGGCAGCCATTCACGCAACCCAAACCGTAACTATCAGCACTTCACCATCCCACTTTCAGCGCCATCCAATGCAATGCCCCCGCAACAACGAATATCCGCCTCAATCATGCGTTCCAGGCCATTCATTATTGTGGTGTATCGTCGTCCTGTACTTTTGCCTCCGTTAGGTCTTGAAATTCTCAAGAAAAGGTTCGCGCGCGGCGAGATCAATAGGCAGGAATTTGAAGACATGAAACGGGACTGAATGTGATAGAATACGAACTCTTACATCCTCTCGCGCCAGAACGTCCTTCAGGGATGAAGCGTGAGCCCAAGCGTTTTCCCGTGGGGAAGGAATGGATGCCAAGCCGCATTGGGAAAGAATTTACCAGTCTTTCGATCCAGCCCAGCTTAGTTGGTACGAAGAACACCCACGTCTCTCGTTAGAACTGATCCATAGCACAGGAGCCAGCAAGGCAGAACAGATCATTGATGTGGGCGGGGGGACTTCCCGCCTCGTGGATGAACTTCTCGCTGAGGGCTATCAGCACGTTACAGTACTTGATATTGTTGGAAGAGCACTTGAGCTCACGCGGCAACGCCTCCGCTCTCGTGCTGCTGCGGTCACCTGGATCGAGGCTGATATCACCACGGTTGAGCTCCCACGTCATTGCTATGATGTGTGGCACGACCGGGCTGTATTTCATTTTCTCATGCAGCCAGAAGAGCGTCGTCGTTACGTGGAGACCATGCACCACGCGGTGAGAAGCAACGGGCATGTGATCGTGGCGACCTTCACGCTTGAAGGACCGACGCGAGTCGGACCGACGCGATGTAGTGGGCTGAATGTTGTTAGATATAGTCCCGCAAGTCTGGCAGGTGAGTTCGGAGCGGAATTTGAGTTGGTGAACAGCACGAACGAGCTCCATCGGACACCACTGGGAGTTGAACAAGCTCTCCTGTATTGCAGCTTTAAAAAACGGTAACGTTGCTCGTGTGACCTGCCCCCCTTAAACGGGTCCCGATCCTATGATCGGGGTCGGGCCGAAAAGACGGCCATATGCAACGTCTTCATCACACCGTCGAACAAATCATTATCAAGTGATTGTCAAGCCGAAGTCACCCTGAGCAAGTGACCTGCCTGATGGCACCAACGTCAATCACACCCTGGTCAAGGACGGCTGGTGCTGGTGGTATCGGAAGTATGCTCCGGGTGATACCTTGCTGGAAGGGTTAGAGAGCGAAGCACGAGAAGCGAAGAAAGGCTTGTG
>CAZPWD010000299.1:0-2719 GCA_964590025.1 uncultured Nitrospira sp. | reverse complement strand
GGTACAAGTGCCAGAAACCATTTCCCGGCGCGTGGCGGGGATCTGGTTCATCTGGTTTCTTCGGCCTATCTCGTTTGTTTGGTTCGACGAACGAGAGAGGCAAGACAGACCCGCGTTCCAGATAGACTGCCTCTGAATCGCCCCCCCCTCATTCAAGGCTCCGACCATACAGCAGTCCGATGCACCGCGAAGGCATAGACCAGGTCAACCCTGAGAAAGTAGAATACCCTTGTGTCGTCACCCCTTGCGGGAGAGCGATGAGCGTCAAGCGGTACACAAATATGGTCGAAGCCATTGAGGAGTTGAAGAAAAGAGGGTTCACAGCAAACTTCGAGTTTCTCGATCAAATGTTCCGAGATGTGGACAGCGGCAGAACCTTCAAGGCTGACGAACTCACCATCGTGGAACACTATCGTTTCGAGGGAGCAAGCGATCCGGATGACATGTCTGTCGTCTATGCCATAGAGAGTGACGATGGACTAAAAGGGATCGTTGCTGATGCCTTCGGTCTCTATGCCAATCCAGACCTCGGCGGTTTTCTAGAGAACGTGAAAATTCGAGAAGGGAAATGAAACGGTGTGGAGAATTATTTCCCGGCGCGTGGCGGGCCTGCTCTCAAAATTATTGGCTAGGGTCTCTTCAGAACGGCGTTGATATCAATCACTCTTGCGCGCGTGAAGACGGCAATCAGGTTAACTTTCAGCTCACCTGAGGAGCGGCACGCACTGGCTATCGTCTGCTCGCTGACGACCAATCCCTACTGCCCATAATTCTCGACGACCTGCGGCGAGCGAACTTGCGCTTCGTCCGGGTCAAGCCCGACGTCGCGAAGGGCACGTCGCTGGCGCAAGAGGTCCCAGCACTGATCCAGTTCGACCTGGACTTGCGCGAGCCGTTTACGATCGGCTTTGGGGTGCGCCCTTTGCTCGTGCAATCGGTGTTCCTCGGCGACAAGGCGCTGAATATGATTGAGGACCGGCTGATCTTCGACTTGATTCTCCACGAGAGCCTCCTCCCACGCGGATGTGATCGAAACGGTCAGGCTTTGATGTTACGCCCACCCGAAACTTCGGTCAACCGATGCTCTGGCCAACATAATGACCTCGGCGTAGGTTGCCAGAAGAAAGAGAATGTGCCCGGACCCATTTTGCAGCGCGTGGCGGGGATCTGGTTCATCTGGTCTGTCTCGTGTGTTTGGTTCGACGAACGAGAGAGACAAGACAGACTCGCGCACCAGATAGACTGCCTCTGAATCGCCCTTCCTCACAACACACCCACAAGACAGTAGTCGGCGTTCGATGTACGACCAAGGAATGGCCCTATTCGACCCGTCAGAAGTAGAATGTCCTGACTCTTTTGCCTGCGTTGTATCGTTGGGTCGCACAAGGACCTCATGAGGATCTGAACGATGACGGGTGAGTCACAGATGGAGCACTCCCTGCGCCACATTCCCACGGGGATCTGGGTGCTGGGTTTTGTCAGCTTGCTGATGGACATCTCGTCGGAAATGATCCATAGCCTGCTGCCCTTGTTTATGGTCACGATACTGGGGACCAGCACAATAGCGGTCGGCCTTGTTGAGGGGCTCGCCGAGTCGCTGGCGCTGGTCGTCAAAGTCTTTTCAGGAACGCTGAGCGACTACTTGGGCAAGCGGAAGGGGCTGGCCTTATTCGGCTACGCCTTGGGCGCATTCACCAAGCCTCTCTTTGCCGTAGCGTCTGGCGTCGGCCTCGTCTTGACTGCTCGCCTGCTGGACAGAGTCGGGAAAGGTGTGCGTGGCGCGCCACGGGACGCCATGGTCGCGGACATCACCCCACCGCAACTCCGGGGTGCCGCTTTCGGCTTGCGGCAGTCTCTCGATACAGTCGGAGCGCTCTTCGGCCCCTTGCTCGCAGTCGGGTTGATGCTGCTCTGGGCCAATGATTTCCGAGCTGTCTTCTGGGTGGCCGTCTTTCCGGGATTGATGGCCGTGGCGCTCTTATTGTTTGGTATCCGTGAGCCTGAGCAGCGGCAGGCATCCAAAGGCAGGAATCCCATTCGATGGGACAATCTTACCCGCTTAGGGTCGGCCTACTGGTGGGTAGTGGGGTTCGGGGCCATCTTCACACTGGCTCGCTTCAGTGATGCCTTTTTGGTACTCCGCGCTCAGCACGGCGGGATTCCCGTCGCCTTAGTCCCCCTCGTCATGGTTGCGATGAATCTGATCTATGCCGTATCGGCCTATCCGTTCGGCAAGCTCTCCGATCAGATGAGTCACATGAGGCTGCTCACACTTGGGCTTCTGGTTCTGATTGCAGCCGATTTGGTCTTGGCTATGAACGATTACTGGAGCGTTGTCTTCTTGGGCGTTGGGCTGTGGGGCCTTCATATGGGCATGACGCAAGGCTTGCTCGCCACCATGGTAGCCGACACAGCACCAGCCGATCTACGAGGGACGGCGTTTGGCTTCTTCAACCTTGCCAGCGGCCTGGCGATGCTGATTGCCAGCGTACTAGCAGGATTCCTGTGGGATCAGTTTGGCGCATCATTCACATTCTATGCAGGGGCCGTATTTTCCGGGATCGCTGTCATGGGACTAACCCTGTACCAGCTGAAGAGCAAGGAATGAGTGTCAGGTCTTTCAATCCAACATTTCGCACCGCGGGGCGGGCCGGCTCGCCTGTTCCGAGCCCAGCCGAGGATTCGTCGCCGGCCTCACCCCTTGCCCTCATTCGACGCA
>CAZPWD010000298.1:0-2721 GCA_964590025.1 uncultured Nitrospira sp. | reverse complement strand
GTATTGCGGGTGAGCTTGAGGAGCCGGCTTGCTTCGGAAATGTTGCCGCCTGTGCGCTGCAGCGCTTCTTTTAACAGTTTCTTTTCCATCTCCTGAGCCGAGAGGCCGAAGGCCAAGAGCGATATCTTCTCGATCTCTCCGTTCGATCCCGTCGATTGGGTGTCTCGCAAAGAGATAGGGAGGTGGTCCGGTTGGATCATCTCATCTTTGCAGGTAATGGTGAGCCCTTCGACCACGTTGTGCAGCTCCCGAACGTTGCCGGGCCAGTCATGGCCTTGCAAGATGGTCAGCGCGGCCGGGGTGATGCCCTTGATGCGACAGCCGTGATCCCGGCGGGCGACCTCCAGGAACGATGTCAGAATCGGTTCGATATCTTCGGGTCGTTCGCGGAGCGGCGGGATGCGCAGTTGGTAGACGTTCAGTCGATAGTAGAGGTCCAGGCGGAATCGCCCGGCTTTGATCTGAGCCGGCAAATCTTCGTTCGTGGCCGCAATCACGCGAATGTCGACGCGGATGCTGCGCGTGTCGCCCAGCGGATCGACCTGGTGATTCTCCAGGACGCGTAAGAGCTTGGCCTGCGCGGAAGCACTCATCTCACCGATTTCGTCGAGAAAGAGCGTGCCGCCCTCCGCGAGTTGGAATCGTCCCGGTTTGGTATGCTTCGCATCGGTAAAGGCGCCGCGCTGATGTCCGAACAGCTCCGATTCGAGGAGGTGCTCGGGAATGCCGGCACAATTGAGCGCCACGAAGGGGCCTTTGAACCGTGGGCCGGCGGCATGGATCCCCTGGGCAAAGAGTTCTTTGCCGGTACCGCTTTCACCGGTGATGAGGACGGTCGTCGCATCGGTTTGGGCGACTTCGGCTGCCAGATGTTTCAGTAGTTTCATCTGAGGCGACCGGCTGACGATCTGATCGAATGCGGAGGAACGCTCCGCCAGCGCTTGGGGCTCTGGCGCTTCGAAGACGTGGGTCTTGTTGATGGCGGTCTGGAGATCCTTCGTTGTGACCGGTTGTGCGAGGTAGTCGGTGGCGCCACGGTGTAACGCCTCGACCGCGGCTTTTGCTGACCCGTCTGTTCCGAGGATGATCACGGGGAGGTTCTGAGCAGTGCGCCTGGCCTGAGACAGGATCACCTGGCTCGCAATCCGTCCGTGGATCTCGTCACATACGACGAGTGCGAGGTCGGCTTGATCTTTCAGGATGCGCAGACCCTCTTCGGTCGTTGTCGCAGCGAGGATCGTGGCGCGGTGGCGGTCGAGGGCTTGTTCAAGCAAAAGTCTGGCGTGCGGATCGGTTGAGATTAGCAGCACGATCGGAGGATGCATAGGGGCGTTCCTTGTTCAGGCCTCGCCGCAAACCACCAAGTACTGGAAACAGCCTACTCCTCTTCCCGCCAAGAAAAAAGGCCCCCTGTCTGTCGCATGTGGTTTTCCTGTGCAATCGCCACGTTGCGAAGGAGGCCGCTCCGTTTGGCTCGTTTGAGGGGGCTCTCCTTGAACGTGGTCGCAAAACTCTCCTCGCCGATCTGAGCCAGAGAGTCGAGGCTGGGAGCGAGGGTCAAGGAGGTCGGGGCAAAGGCTGGTTCATTCGTCGCGTCTGCCCGCAAGTTGAAGGGACAGACGTCCAGGCAATCGTCGCAGCCGAAGATGCGATTGCCCATCTGAGCAGCGAGCTCGTCGGGGATGGCCTCCCGGCCGCCGCGCAGTTCGATTGTCAGGTAGGAAATACAGAGTCGGGCATCGACGAGATAGGGTTCGACGATGGCGCCGGTCGGACAAGCCTGGATACAAAGGGTACAGCTTCCGCACAGATCTGTGCCCGGTTCATCCGGTGTCAGATCTAGGGTCGTCAGAATCTCCCCGAGCAGGAGCCATGAGCCGCATTCGGCCGAGACGAGATTGGAATGTTTCCCGATCCAACCGAGGCCGGCCTGCTGTGCCCAGGCCTTTTCCATGATCGGGCCGGTATCGACGTAGGCCCGGGTGGTCACGCCTGGCGCCAGGGCTGCGATCTTCGCTTCGAGTTGCGAGAGTCGCCGGCTCATCACTGTATGGTAATCCTTCCCCCAGGCATATCGGGCAATGCGTCCCATTCCAGGCTGCTCGTTTGCACGATTGTCCGTGTAGTAGTTCATCCCGACCGACACCATCGATCGGCATCCGGGCAATACCTGTTGCGGATCGCTTCGTCGAGACGGGTCGCGAGTCATCCAGGCCATCGTGCCGTGGAAGCCTCGCTGGAGCCATTCCGCGAGACGGCTGAGCAAGTGATGGGGTAGGGGGGTAGTAGGGTTGGGAAGGGATGAGTCAGGCTGAAGGCTGAAGGCTGAAGGCGGATTGCTATTGGCGACTCGGCTGACGCCGACGGCATCGAAACCCAGGGCTCGGGCTTCGCGTTTGATCACTTCAGCGAGCAACATGGCTAGTAGTCAGTGGAAAATTATGTGGGCACGCCAGAACTTCACTGGTCGTCACGTCTGGGACAAGCCCGGTCTGTCTGGTTATCTGGTCTGTCTGGTCCATCTGGTTATTCTCATTCAACCAAACAAACCAGACAGACGGAATAGACCAAATGAACAAGACAGGCTGGCGGACTTTTTCAGCATCCTGCTAGTGTGATTGTTGGGAACAGTCGAAGCGGACACTAAACTGGACCGAACAATGGTTGGATTTGCAGTGGCCGCAGGAGCCGGTGATCTTGGTTTTCCAGTCTGTGGCTTTG
>CAZPWD010000297.1:0-2729 GCA_964590025.1 uncultured Nitrospira sp. | reverse complement strand
CGTTGAGGATACTTTCGAGACGAGAACGCAGTTGGAAGTCGTTTTCAGCGGTCTACTAGAAGTACCAGGCAACGCCGCCCAAGAACATACGCGGATTCCCCGGCACGAAGTGAATGTCGTTGACCGGTACCGCCTCGTTCCTACGTTGCGAGTCAAATGAAAAGATGGCCTGTTCCCACTTCGTGTTGAGCAGATTCTGAATGAACAAGAACGCCTCCAGGCGCCCATGGGACAGCGTGATCGGCAGTTGATAGCGCTCTGAAAGATCGAAGTCAATCCAGGAGGGAGCTTTGACGCTCCGGTCCTCTCTGAGTGGGCGTACACCGAGATAGGTCGCTTGCAGTTGCGAGGTCAGGCTTTCGGGCCAACGCACCAACACCGCGCCATACGCCGTAACTTCAGGGGCTAATGGAATCGCCTCGCCGTTGCGAAATTCGGCCTGCGTCCATGTCACGCTACCGTTAAGATATATCGGGCCCCAGACTTGTCCACGTGCGGCTACTTCCACGCCCTCTCGTCTGCTTGCGCCACGAATTTCCGTCGTCCCTGCGTCTCCCGCAAACACGAGTTCTGACTTGAGATCCAATCGCCAAAGTGTGGCAAGCAACTCCACGCCCTCTGGCCCCCAGGGCTTCGACCGCACACCGACCTCATAACTCTTGGCTCGCGCAAGCGGTGAGGACCCTGGTGCGACTGCCGATCGTGCGTCGTTGCTGTGATAGCCTTCGCCATAGTTCGCAAAGAATTCGGTACTGGCCCAGGGACCGAGAATGAGGTTCATCTTCGGTAACACGACGCCGGATTGCTTCCGTCCAGCCGGTTGATCGGCACAGGTGGTGCATCGATTTCGCACGTCGAAGGTAAAGGTTTCGCCGCGCACGCCGCCAGCCAGCCTCAGCCATGACGTCGGCTGCACCTCCGCTTTGACGAACGGCGCATAGGACGTCTCAAGAATATCGCTGTCTGTCGTGGCCCCGGTCGGCATTCTCGTCGTTTGGGTCCCGAGTCTTGCGTGGATGTTGTCGACTCTGGTTTGAAACCCGACCGTCCCGATGCTCGGCACGCCCAGCACTTCGCCCTGCTGCTTGTATCCCAGATCGCCGCCGTACATGACGCGGCGATCGGATTGCTGAATACCGTCGCCATTGACAGGGTCGTTGAGAAAGAACGTAAAATTCGTGAACAGGTCAAGCCGGTAGTACTGCCCATACGCGTTGGCAAAATACTGACCGCCCGATGTCGTGTCGTAATGGTAGTTCAGCTTGGCGGTGCTACGGAGCGTCTTGCCCCCTTCCGAGGGATCAATGGCGCCAAACCGGTCGAGCGAGCCGTCCTGCACTGCTCGAAGAGGAATCTCGCCCGAGGCGGTCCACTGCGCCTTGTGAAAGGTTGCCGTGAGACTGAGTTCATCGCGACCGGATAGATTGGTCGTCATCTTCCCCAATAGATTGGTCCGAAAATAGCGGTTGTCATTCTGAAACGGGCCGTTCGTGTAATAGCCCTCAGCGGCAAACAAGGTACGCACCCTATCCTTGGGTGGAGAGAACATAAGCATATATCGCTGATTATCAAACTGCCCCGCCGCCGCCTGAACGACCCCTTCTTGAACCACCTGTCGCGTCCTGAAATTCACCGCCCCTGCCGTGGCAAAGTCGCCATATTCAGGAAGATAGGCCCCTTTGTAGACATCGAGCCCTTCGATCGTTTCGGGAATAATAAAATTCAGGTCGGTGTATCCTTGGCCGTGGGCGTGGGTTCGAAAGTTGATCGGCATTCCGTCGGAGAAAAAGGCCACATCGGTACCGTGATCGGCATCGAAGCCACGCAGTAAATATTGATCGGCCTTGCCTGCGCCACCCGAGTGCTCGACTGCAATGAACCCAGGAATCAGGCGCAGCACCTGCGCCGGACGTCCTTGCGGTTGGAGCAGATATTCTTTGTCGGGGATGAACTGCTGGGAGGAGGCCGCGACCGGACGCGCGCCAATGATGGACACCTCCGGCACATCAACGATTTCGGCGTCCGGATCGTGGGCGAGGGCAGAGGAGACAAGGAGCAGAAACGCGGTGAGATGGAAGAAGAAGCTAAGGACACTCACGAGGACGCTCAGCTTAAACCTTTTCCCGTGGTGGTGGTGGCCAGCTTCCCGTGCTTGACACCCTTGGTCCCGATGAGGGTGTCGGCAATTTTCTTGATGGCAGAGCCTTTGCCCTTCACGACCAACACTTCTAAGCAATGATCATGGTCGAGGTGCACGTGCATCCCGGACAAAATGAGAGGCTGATAGCGGTGCTGAATATCGGTGAGCTTTCTGGTCAGGTCGCGCACATGATGGTCATACACAAACGTGATCGTCCCGACCGTCTCTTTATCGTCGTCCCACTCCTGCCCGACCAGGTTGTCCCGGATCAGATCCCGTAACGCCTCCGAGCGGTTGGTATACTTGCGCTTCTTGATGTGCAGATCGAAATCATCAAGCAGATGATGGTCCAACGATACACCGAATCGAATAAGCTTCCTCATTGCCGCCTCGGAGTAGCACGTTTGTATGAAACGTAGCACTCCGCGTGACGCAAATCAATACACTGTCGCCACAATCAAACAAGGAAACACTCGGCTTGAACCTATGCTTTCAACAGACTGGGCGGGGGTTAATTCGGACTGCGGGCATCCATAGAGGGTTTAAACTCTCCTCGCTTTCCCAGGAGGGAGTAGCCAGACTATCCTTC
>CAZPWD010000296.1:0-2746 GCA_964590025.1 uncultured Nitrospira sp. | reverse complement strand
CGTTTCGCCACACCTTGGGACAGCAGCATCTCCGTTGCCACTTCGACAAGCCGCTGTTTGCGCCCCTCCATCTCAGCGGTGACAAGCTCCTCCATGACCTCCGATGCCCGCTCCCGAATCACCTCTTCCTTAAACGTGTCATACCCTCGATCCGCCACGGTCCGCTCACGAATCACGGCAAGTTCGGCTTTGATCCGCTTCACGTCTTTCATCAAGACCGCGAACACTTCCTTTCGCCCTTCATCGAAAAGCTTCTGCTCCATTTCGTCGAGGATGACGGCTGGATCGGCCGCTTCATCCCGTGCCGTTTCATCCCCCCAATTGAGTCGGTCATAGCTCCGACGCTTGTCCGGATCGCCGACGACTTCGTAGGCCGCATTGATCTCACGGATCTTGGGTTCGGCGTGAGTGCTATCGGGATTGCGATCAGGATGGTGCTGAAAGACCAGCTTCCGGTAGGCCTTTTTGATCGCATCGTCGGACGCGTCGCGCGAGACCCCCAGCACCCGGTAGAAGTCGATTCGTGCCATGGCGAAGGACTATAGCATGGGGCTTCAGCAGGCTTCACCTTGACTCCTGTATTGAACAACTCTAGCCTGGCGCGACCCCAAAGGCACGAGTCGCGCGAGACAGGCTGGACGAGCGAGACGCGTGAGGGTTGATCTGGTTCATCTGGTTTATTTTGTTCATCTAGTTAGTCTTGTTTAACCAAACAAACGAGACAAACCAAATAAACCAGATAACGGTCTTCTTTTGCTGGCGGACTTTTTCACCATTCTGCCAGAGAGGCGATGGTGTGACAAAAATATCTTGGCGACAGGGTATCACTCGCTATCAATGGCTCGTCCTGTTTATCGCATGGCTTGGCTGGGTCTTCGATGCGATGGACGCGACGATCTACGCGATCGTCCTCCACCCGGCGCTGCACGATTTGCTCCAGTCTCCCGGCGAGACCGTCTCGCCAGAGCAAGTCGGCTGGTACGGAGGGATCATTTTCTCTATCTTTCTTATCGGCTGGGCCATCGGCGGGATTTTCTTCGGCGTGGTCGCGGACCATCTTGGCCGCACGAAAACCCTGATCATCACGATCCTCATCTATGCGATCTTCACCGGGCTCGCCGCGCTCTCACACGACTGGTGGCACCTGGCTATCTATCGCTTTCTCACGGCACTGGGAATCGGAGGGGAATGGGCGGCCGGCGCGGCACTCGTCGCTGAATCCTGGCCGGAAGAGAAACGAGCGAAAGCCGCGGGCATTCTCCAGTCAGCCTGGGCGGTCGGATTCTTCCTCGCTGCGTCATTCAATTTACTCTTGAAGGGCTATGGTTGGCGGGTGATGTTTGTGATCGGAGTGCTCCCGGCCTTTGTGTCGTTGCTGGTCCGCTGGCATGTGAAGGAGCCGGACCGTTGGGCCAAGGCCCACGACCGGGACACGACGATCAGCCCCTCACATATGACCGATATCTTTCATCCCCCCTTAAGCCGATCAACCATCGTAGGCTCCGCGCTGGCGTTCGTCGCCGTCTTTGGTTTGTGGGGGGCGACAAACTGGGCGCCCACGCTCATCCGCGAGTTACCAGATCTCAAGAGCTCCGATGCCGCAACCCTGTCGGCCTCTGTGAGCTATGCCATCATGGCTCTCAACGGGGGAGCCCTCTTCGGCTATTTAGGGTTTGGACCGCTGGCGGATCGATTTGGACGGCGCGCGGTGTTTGCCCTTATGTGCCTCGGAAGCCTCGTGATGCTGCCGATCACGTACCTGCTGCCGACGACCTATGCCGGCGTCTTGATGTTGTTGCCGCTGCTGGGATTTTTCAACAACGGTATTTTCAGCGGATTTCCGATTTATCTCCCCGAACTTTATCCCACCAGGCTACGAGCCACAGGCGCAGGTTTCTGCTTCAATGCCGGGCGTGTGCTGGCATCCGCCTCGCCGTTTCTCACCGGCTGGCTGGTGACGGAACTTGGCACTTTTGGGCGAGCCGCAAGCACGGTGGCATTGATCTATCTGGTAGGATTAGTGGTCTTAATCTTTGCACCGGAGACCAGGGGCAAACCGCTGCCGGAATAACCGCTTCCGAGTCGGCGTCTTACACACCAGTCCTTGACATCCCACCAAAGCGACTTATATTGCTGCTGTGACTTACACACCACCACCCAAAGCCCTGACCCACGACGAGAGGAAAGCCGCCGACGCGGCCTTCGCAGGCCACCCATTCAATGAGGCATGGTCTGCTTCAGCCCGAGCGGTTTACGACGGTATCGTGAAGGCCATGCCTCACATAGACGTCGCGATTCCCACTCCTTCCAATGTCGAAGAGACCTCGGAGGCTCTTTCCGCACAGAGCGACCCTCTCCAGCCACCAGAGCCTCTCACCCTGGAGCACGCCGGTGGGCAAGAGTTGGTGGAGGGGACTGCGATGCCTCCAACCATTCGCGACCGAGAAGCGGCGATTCAAGCCGGGATTTTGATCGACGTGACGCCGACCGCCTTACAGCTCGGCATCACGTTCCCTGTCACGATCACCCGACCGCTCTGGGAAGTGGGAATTGTCACGAACCAATCACTCCCCGAAGAAGATCAAACCAGCAGGTTGCGCGACATTCTGCTGGCCTTTCGTCTGCGCCTGGCCAGTCTGACGACGGTCTCGCCGCTGCTCGACTTTCCGGTTCTGCTGGCCCTGCCGCCGAGCAGGGTGCCTCAGCCGGTGCCGTTGTTTGCCCTCATCCAATCGGACCCCACGCA
>CAZPWD010000295.1:0-2788 GCA_964590025.1 uncultured Nitrospira sp. | reverse complement strand
TCGAAATTGCCCTTGCTCAGGCTCCTCAAGTCCCTCGCAATTCGTGTACAATCCATCGAACCCTCGCCGACCGGCCGATCCCACCGGCGTGTGGCAAGTCCCATATCCATGATCACGATCCGTCCGTTCATCACGATGGCACCAGACTGGTTGAGACACGCAGTCTTCTTCTTACTCGGGCTGATCGCACAGGCATCCCTTCTTTCAGCCGCGCAGGTGGAAGATGGGATCATCGCGATCGTCAACTCGGACCTCATCATGCTGTCCGAGATGAAACAGGAACTCGCCCCGGAGCGGGAGCGGATTCAGAAAGAGTATCACGGCGACGTCCTCGCGCGTCGGCTCAAGACGGCGGAGTACATGGCGCTGACCTCGATGATTGAGCGCAAGTTGCAACTCCAGCAAGCCAAGGTGCGAGGCGTCGCGGTCACCGATCAGGAAGTCCGGCAAGCGGTTCAGCAGATGAAGCAACAGGGACGAACGATCGACGAGACGAACCCGGCAGACATGAAAAACGTCCGAGAACAGCTGACGCTGCTCAGGATCGTCGACCGCGAGGTGCGGAGTGGGGTGATGGTCGCAGACTCCGACATGAAACGGTACTTCCAGGAACACCGCGATCGGTTTGCGCTCTCGGAGGAATACACGCTCAGCGAGATTCTCATTCAGCCCCGCTCACCGGACGATACGGCCGACGCGAGGGGGAAAGTTCGTGAGGTGATGGCGCGGCTCAAGCAAGGGGAGTCCTTCGAGGATTTGGCGCTGCGCTTTTCAGACGGCCCGAGCGCCTCGCAAGGAGGGCGCCTGGGCTTGGTGCGGCAGGGAGAGCTCTTGCCGGAGATTGAGCGCACCATCGCAAACCTTGTGCCCGGCGGCATCTCGGATATGATCGAGACCTCAGAAGGCTTTCACATCGTGCGCCTGGAGGACAAGAAACCCAAACAGTTCCGCCCGTATGAGCAAGTCCGCACTGAAATCCAGGGACTCGTCTTTCAGCAGAAAAGCGAAGATGTCTTCCAAGCGTGGCTGGCGGACCTCAAGAACAAGGCCTACATCGAAATCAAGTTCGAATCCGCTCTTTCAGGGCCGCCCACAACCGCTCCCGCCCCTCGCCCGTTACCGACGAGTAAGGAATAACTTCGTCGCCCTCGACCAATCCCAACCCTTCCTGCAACCGACGAAGCGCACCGACGCGCTCGCTCATTTTTAACTTGTCCACTTTCGTCGCCACCACGATGGGAGGTCGTCCGACGGACAGAAGCCATGCGATCGTCTCCCTGTCCTGTTCGCTCAGCACCCGGCTTTCCACCAACACCACCACCGCGCGCAACTGTTCACTGCCGTCGACATACTGCTCGATCAATGGGGCCCACTGAGCCCGCAGCGCTTTCGACACCTTCGCATATCCATACCCGGGCAAATCCACCACCACGAAACGCGCCAACCCAGGATCGTCGCTGGTGATCCGAAAGAGGTTGACCAAGCGGGTCTTTCCCGGCGTGCGGCTCACCTTGGCCAGCCCCTTGCGCTGCAAGAGGGAGTTGATGAGAGAGGACTTTCCGACGTTCGACCGCCCGATGAAGGCGACTTCCGGGAGTTCGCTTTTCAGAAACTGTTCTGGCCCCGCACAACTTCTGATAAACTCTGCATTCAGGATTTTCAATGGTTACCCTATGGGCAAGAGGCGCGTGCAAGGCCCTTATCAGCCCCCTTGCCCCTAGCCTCTCGCCTCGTACCTTTCATACCCATCAGACTATGCGGAAGTCAATCGCACAATCCCGATCCCGCGTGAAGGCCTTCCTGATCATCGGCCTCTGCCTCCCGGTCGGGGCTGTCCTCTTCCTATGGTTGCTTGCGATGCCCGACGTCTCGGTCTTACGCGCGACCAATCCAACCGTGACGGCCCTGATGGAAGCGCGACAGGCTCAGGCTGAGGCACAAGGCCACACCATCGGACGCCATTGGATGTGGGTACCGCTCTCACGTATGTCCCCCTACCTCCACCAGGCGGTCGTGGCGGGGGAAGATGCGTCGTTCTTCACCCACGAAGGATTCGACTGGGAAGGGATCAAGGACGCGGCTCTGTATAACCTCGAAGCGGGCAAACTCAAGCGTGGGGGGAGCACCATTACTCAGCAGCTGGCCAAAAACCTCTACCTGTCATCCGAACGGTCCCTGCTTCGAAAGGCGCGGGAAGCTCTGATTACGCGCTCCCTCGAACATCATCTCACGAAGGAGCGTATTCTCGAGCTGTATCTCAACGTCGCCGAGTGGGGAGAGGGCGTTTATGGGGCTGAAGCCGCGGCCCGTCATCACTTCAAGAAGTCCTCGCGCGACCTGACGGCCGACGAGGCAGCGTGGCTGGCGGCCATCTTGCCGTCGCCACGTCGATACGATCCAATGCGAAAAACGACCGCCCTGGCTCGTCGCCACGACCGTATCCTCAAGCGGATTTATCGGGAGCCCACCCAGCCAGAGCAAGAGCCCGAACCAGAGCCAGAACCGTAACAGGCTCGGCGGGGTACCGGCGCGAGAGGCGCGTGACGAGTTGATCTGGTTCATCTAGTTTGTCTTGTTTAACCAAACAAACGAGATAAACCAAATAACGGTCTTCTTACGCTGGCGGACTTTTTCAGCATCCTGCTACAGGCTACGACTCGGCGGGATGCGTAGAGGAATCGCCAACTTCACGGCACTCTCGCTCGCCGAAAATCGCCGACTCATTGAGATAGCGTTTGAACTCGAGGAGGTTCCCGGAGGGATCTTCGAGAAAGAACGTGTGGTGCTC
>CAZPWD010000294.1:0-2793 GCA_964590025.1 uncultured Nitrospira sp. | reverse complement strand
GCTGATGGCTATGGGGCAAACATCTCGGCAAGGAGCGCAAGGACGCGCGTCGTTGTCGTCTGGCTCAGTCGCCCCAGTCGCTTGACCAACCGGGATTTGTCCACTGTGCGGAGCTGGTCGAGCACGACCTGTCCGGCCTTTCCCTGGAACTTGACCGGAACGCGGGTCGGATAGGGCCGTCCCTTGGTGGTCATGGGGGCCACAATCACGGTCCCGATGTGGCGATTCATCTCATCGGGCGAGATGATGAGGGCGGGACGCGTCTTGCGGATTTCGTGACCCTGGGTCGGATCTAGGCGGACGAGGTACACTTCAAACCGGGAGACTACCACTGCCATTCCGAGCGAGCCCAGCGTGTGGTGCCCCCGGCGTCCTGATCGAGGAGTTGGTCGTCCCCGTGGGCGCGCATCCGGCGGAAAGCGTCATCCCATCCAGCTCGCGGATCTGTCGCGGGGCGGAGGAGTAGTTGATTTCCTTGAACTTCTAATTCCATCGCATCCGTGACCCGGCACTGATTCAAGATCGTTTTGGGGATACGTATCCCCCGTGAGTTGCCGATGCGAACCACGTTTACTTTCATGTCTGCTCCGTTCCTTCCAACCACCCGCGTGACTACGTTGTAATTACCTCAGTCCAGCCATACTGTCAAGCCTCCCCTCACCGATGAAGGAGCGGCAACGAGCTGATGGCGATGGGAAAGGCAAGGGGCACGGGGCGAGGGGGGAGGAGGTTTATCTGGTCTATTTGGTCTGCCTTGTTGGCCGGACGGGCAAACCCACCAGGCGAACTAAAGAGACCAGACACACAAGAGAAACCAAATAAACCAGATGAACCAGCTGATCGCTGCTAGCGGGATTTTCCATCATTCTGCTGGAGAAAAGATCGATCGCCAGAGGGAGATGACCCATCCCTTGAGCATAGACAGCCAGTCCTCTTCGACTGGTTCGGAGGTCTGCTTGTTCGCTGGCTGCGGTGTCGGGTTTGCCGCGGTCGGATCTGCGGATGCTGCCGGTGTCGTCACTATTGGCTTGGGAGCGGGATCTGTTTGAGCTGCAACTTGTGCTGGCGGGGCAAGGGCTGTCTCGGCCGCTTGGTCGGTGCGTTCGACCGGCGGAGTGGATAGTGGCGCTCTGGGTCCGTCTGCCTCACCCAATTTGGACGTATATTCTTCAACGTTTGATTGCAGCGCGTGCCGCGCTGCATTTGCACGTTGGAGGGCGTACCGCAGGCTGTTCTGTTGGGCGGCCAGCTGACTGATCATGCGGTGGAGTTTGCTCAGCCGTTTTTGCGAGGCGGTGTGCTCGGCTTCCATATGCTGCTTGGCTTGCTGGAGTGCCGACGCGGCGGCCTCCATTTGGCTTGCGAGGTCGATCTTGAGTTGTTGGAGTTGGCTGACTTGTTCGGTGAGCCCCTGCGATTGGATGCTGGTCCTGTCGAGTTCGGCTTTCGTCGCTTCGAGATCGGCGACGGCGACGTCGTAGGTGCTCCGTGTTACACAGGCGCCGGTGGTGAGGGTGGCGAGACACAGCATCCCGGCTGTTGCGGTGTGGATCTTCATGCCTCGCCTCGTTGGCTTGTTCTCCACGCGATCGCTCAGAGGGCTGCGTCCTCTGTGACTCCGAGTCTCGTTGCCGTCGCAGAATACCCCTTTCCTAGCGAGAAAGCATCCCGCCTTTCAGGGGTCGCGAGACGTGAAAGGTAAAACGTGAGGCGTAAGGGGTGAGGGCGAAGACGGTTGGTCTGGTCTGTGGGGCAGAGGGCGAGAAGAGCGGGACTGGCGCGACGCTGGGCTACAAGTCACCGATGCAGTCTCTGGATGATTGGCTGATGGCTCAACAATATGAAAAACTGGTAGCATGCAACCTGCTCGATGGAAGACGAAAAACAGAAGGAAGCTCAGGGGTCTTGTATCTTGATTCTGAACATTGTCAGGATACGAGCTATGATCAATCGGGTGTGAGAGACCGATGGGGTCAGGGTCTGAGAAGACCGTGGGTCAGCGAGACCGGGATTGGGGCATCCAAAGTCCAATATGCTCGAGTAGTCCATGAGCTAGAAAGGAGAGTGCATCATGATCAGGAAAGGCCTCGTGTTGGGAACCGTATCAATACTTATCGCAGTGTTCGTATATTGGGGGACATCGTCTGGAGCAAAGGACTGTGGAGGAGTTCCTGCAGAGAGAGTCGCCGACATGGTGCATGCCGTGATCGAGTCACACCGCACCTTTTATACAGTCCATGTCGTGGAGCGGTTGCAGGCGAAGGGCATCGTCGTCGCTTCGGAAAATTGGGAGTCCGAAAACACACTTCCCCTCCCAGTCCACTTCCTGCAGGAGTCAGCCCGTTTGGCGGTGAACACCCCAGCCAAGATTGGATACAAGCTCATTAGCCTCTGGCCTATCAACAAACGGAATGGGCCCAAAACCGAATTTGAGCAAAAAGGGCTTATGGAAACCCTGCGGCATCCGGATCGTCCCTATACCGAAGTGGTCATGCAGGGAGGGGCCCCGTATCTCCAAGCCATGTATGCCGACAGGGCTGTTTCTCAGGCCTGCATCGGCTGCCACATCGCACACCCGGACGGTCCGAAACAGAACTTCAAGCAGAATGACGTGATGGGTGCAATTATGGTCACATTCCCGCTAAGTCAGTAGCGGTCTAGGGGGCTGCGGAAAAACCATTTCGGCACAGCAGAACTTCGATGGCCTGCACGTCTGGGACAAGAGGAGAACACCCCCGCAGGATGCTCAAAAAGGCCGCCCTCTTCGTCCGTGAAGTGTCGTTCGTCTCTCGT
>CAZPWD010000293.1:0-2806 GCA_964590025.1 uncultured Nitrospira sp. | reverse complement strand
AGTTTTCGGTGTGGCTAATTTCATTGAGGCTCCTTCCGTTTGGGTTTTCATGACGTTTGATCCTTTGCCGTTGATTGGTTTTCAGTCGTTTCCGGGTAATCTGCGCTGTATCGAAGCATCCGGGTTCTAAGCCGGCAGGTACCTTTTCATCGCGCAAATCGTAACCATCATACTCTTTCTTTGCAAGTTCTTTTTTTAGCTATTCCGGTATCCTGTCCGCCTGTCCGGTAGCTACGTTGCTGCCGGTGTCTGCCCGACTACCCACCATACCCTAGGCTGGGACAAATTTCAGAGCCACGCCGTTGATGCAGTACCGTAACCCTGTCGGTTTAGGCCCATCCTTAAAGATATGTCCTTGATGCCCCTCGCAGCGTGCGCAGTGGACTTCGGTCCTCGGGAAAATCAGTTTGTAATCGGTTCTGGATTCGACCACCTTTGGATCGATCGGTTGCCAAAAGCTGGGCCAGCCGGTGCCGCTGTCGAACTTGTGTTCTGAAGAAAAGAGGGGCAAGTCGCATCCCGCGCAGTTGTAGACACCGGCTCTCTTGCTATCGTGCATGTTGTCGGTAAAGGGGCGCTCGGTATTCTCGTGTCGCAGGACCCCGTAGGCCATCGGTGCGAGGAGTTTCTTCCACTCCTCGTCGGTTTTCACAATCTTCACGATCGGCCCGATATTAATGTTCTGTGCCATGAGAAGCCTCCTCCGTACAGATAGCGTTACAGGACAACAGTCGATTGACAACCACCATCCTTACAACACTCTACCAGGTTGCGCTCCCTACCGGTCAACAAGCACATCTCTGTGGGCCTAGGAGCCTGCCCGTCACCCTTTGCTTGTAAGTGTGGGAATCGTCTTGCGCATCGATCCAGATACGATTTGAAATTCGTACAAGCGACATTCCAACGAACCATTGAAGAGGGGAATGCGTTTCGATGGCGCGAGGCCGATCAACTTGGGGACTCGCAAATCGCCGGTAAAAATATAGGCCCACCATCCGCTGAATCGCTGTTTCAACCAATCGCCCAGCTGGGGATAGAACGCATCGAGTTCCTCAGGTCGGCTGAGTCGGACTCCGTAGGGGGGATTGATCAGCAGCACACCCTGTTCAGCCGGAGCCTCGAGGGCGAGCACGTCGTTCTGCCGCAGGCGAATATCGACGGCAACTCCCGCCCCCTGAAACGTCCGCTGCGCGATCTTCACCGCGGCAGGATCTTGATCGGAGGCATAGATGGCAGCCGGCACCTCCGCCAGTTGTTTCAGCCGAGAGGCTTCGCGCAGATGGCCCCAGCGTTTGGCATCATGGATAAGCAAACGTTCGAACGCGAATGACCGAGATTGTCCTGGCGCAATCCGGCGCGCCATCAGCGCAGCTTCGAGCGGGATCGTTCCGCTGCCGCACATGGGGTCGAGCAGCACGTCGTTGGGCGTCCATCCAGCGAGCCGCAGCAAGCCCGCCGCCAGGTTTTCGCGCAACGGTGCCTCGACGGACACGACACGATGCCCCCGTTTGAAGAGCGGCTCGCCGGATGTGTCCAGATAGAGGGTCACCGTTGACTCATCGAGAAAGGCGTCGAGCCGGATGTTCGGACGATGCGTGTCCACACTCGGTCTCTTATGGCGCACCGACACAAACTTGTCGCAGACCGCGTCTTTGATCCGCAGTGTGACGAAGTCCAGGCTGGTGAGTGGACAACGGCGCGCACTCACTTTCACCTTGATGGTCTGTGAGGGCGTGAACCAGTCCGGCCAGGGCAGGCTATAGGCCGCGCGATACACATCATCTTCCGTGCGATAGGGGGCCTGTCCGACCTCCCAGAGCACGCGGCTTGCAATGTGACTCTTGAGATTGACCCAATACATTGTGGACCAGGGAGCCAGGAAGGTGATCCCGCCGTCCGTCTTTGTGGTCATAGGCACGCCAAGGTCGTGGAGCTCTTGTTCGAGAACCCCCTCCAACCCGCGCGGGCAGGGTGCAAAGAACCGTAGTTTTGTGCTATCCATGCTTATATTGCGCTTCGCGAGACGTGCGGGACAGGCGAGATGAGCGAGGGTTGATCTGGTTCATCTGGTCTATCTGGTCTGTCTGGTTCAACCAAACAAACGAGACAGACCAAACAAACAAGAGAGACTAGCCGGTCCTCGCTCGTCACGCATCACTCATCACGTTTCACTATCCTATGAACTATTGCAGCGCCTGCGGTGCCCCAGTTACGAAAAAAATTCCCGACGGCGACAACTTGCCCCGGTTCGTCTGCGATACCTGTCGGGCCATTCATTACCATAACCCAAAGATCGTCGCAGGCTGTATTCCGGAGTGGGACGAGCACATTCTCCTCTGCCGGCGTGCGATCGAGCCCAAATCCGGTCTCTGGACCTTCCCTGCGGGCTTCATGGAAATCGGCGAGAGCACCGAGCAGGCGGCCGTTCGTGAGACATTGGAGGAAGCGCGGGCTCAGGTGGAGCGTATCTGCCTCTTCGCGGTTCTGAGTCTCCCACACATCGGCCAGGCTTACCTGGTATTCCGAGGGCCGATGCGTTCGCCCGATTTCGGGGCGGGTGAGGAAAGCCTCGACGTGCGATTGTTCTCCCTCGCTGCGATTCCCTGGGGCGAGATCGCCTTTCCCGTGGTGAAGGATGCCCTGCGCCGTTATGTCGACGATAAGACGCGGGGCGAATTTCAGGTGCATGTGGCAACCCTACCGGATCGACTCAGCTAATCCCCCAGGATGCTCAAAAAGGCGACCTTCTCACCCGCCCAACCCTGGCGCGCCAAGACGCGCCTTGTCCCAAGCAAGGCCGCAGCGA
>CAZPWD010000292.1:1351-2834 GCA_964590025.1 uncultured Nitrospira sp. | reverse complement strand
GAAGCGCGGAGCGATGATCGCTGATCGCTGAACAAGAGGCCATGATTCTCCTCTATTGTTCATCGTTCCGCGTTCACCGTTCAGTACTGTAGTTTGGAGGAAGAATGCCGACACCGATCACGAGGAAGGGGCACGAGGCCCTCAAAGCAGAGCTCGATCGTCTGCGCAAAGTCGAGCGTGCCAAAAGTATCGAAGCCATTGCTGAAGCGCGCGGCCATGGCGATTTGAGCGAGAACGCAGAGTACGATGCCGCCAAGGAACGCCAGGGATTCATCGAGTCGCGCATCGTGGAACTGCAGGCGAAGCTGGCCGACGCCCGTATCATCGAAACGGCCGGCCGAGTCTCCGACACGATCGTGTTCGGTGCTACGGTGCTCGTGATTGAACAGGAGTCGCAGTCGAAGCGGGAGTATACGCTGGTAGGACAGGATGAAGCCGACATGAAAGTGAACCGCATCTCGATTCAGTCTCCGGTCGGCAAGGCGCTGATCGGAAAGCGAGTCGGCGATTTCGTCGAGGTCAAGACACCGGCCAAGATGGTCGAATACGTGGTGGTGGAGATTCGCTTCGAGGAATTGTAAGGTGCCGCACCCTCTGGGACTCATCACGCTGTTGACCGATTTCGGCGATCGGGACTCTTTCGTGGCGAGTATGAAGGGGGTGATCCTCACCATTCACCCCGATGCCCGCATCATCGATCTCTCACATCAGATCGCTCCGCACCGAATCGACGAAGCCGGATACTTCCTCAAGTCCTGCTATCGCGAGTTTCCCGAAGGCACCATCCATGTCGTGGTTGTCGATCCTGGTGTCGGCAGCGCCAGGCGGGCGATTGCCGTCAAAAGTGGGCGGTACTTTTTCCTCGCGCCGGACAACGGTGTGCTCACCTACATATTCGACGGAGAACAGACGGTCGAAGTGCGCGAGATCGATCAACGGAAGTTTCTGCGTGAATCGAAGGGCCGCACCTTCGACGGTCGGGATCTCTTTGCGCCGGCCGCTGCCCGGCTCGCAAGGCACGAGCCCTTCGAGTCATACGGGCCGGTCATCGGAGATTACCGGACATTTCCGATCGCTCAGCCACGTTGGGAGCAGACCAACCTGGTCGGCGAGATTGTTTATGTGGATCGATTCGGCAATCTTATCTCAAACCTCACTCCGGCCCATCTTGAAGAAGTGCATTCGGCCACAAAGCGCCCGCAACCGTTCATTCGGATCGGCGAGCGGATCATCGAAGGGCTCGTGAATAGTTACAGCGAGGGGATGGCGGAGAAGCCGTTCGCGCTCATCAACAGCGACGGCAAGCTCGAAATCTTTCTGAAAGAAGCCTCCACCGCTGATCTCCTCCAGGTGGGGAGGGGAGCGCGAATCGAAGTTTCGTGAGCCTGTGCAGCTAAAACGTAGAGGTCTGTCTAGTCTGTTTCGTTTATCTGGTTTGTTTCGTCCCTCAACCAAATGAACCAGATAGACGAGATGAACCAGA
>CAZPWD010000292.1:0-1251 GCA_964590025.1 uncultured Nitrospira sp. | reverse complement strand
TCCCCGCCACGCGCCACTAAAGGGTGTCTTTCCGTTTCCCTTTATGCAGCGACCGACCGCCTGACTCGCACATCGACCTTCAGGCCTGCGTGCGTCAGCATGGTGATGAGGGTATCCACACTGAAGAGCCCGATTTTCCCACGCATAAGGTCGCTGATCCGGGGTTGTGTCACGCCGAGCCGCTCAGCCGCCCGCTTCTGGGTCAGGTGCTTCTCCTGAATGTACTTCTCGATTTCGATCATGAGCATGGCCCGCAACTTCAAATTTGCCGCCTCCTCAGCGTCAAATCCCATATCCCGAAAGACATTGCTCGTGGATACGCGTTTCTTCATATTGTCCTCCTGTGGCTCAGCAGCAGCAACCGTCGACGTGCAGCCTCGATGGCCGCTTGCGGAGTCTTCCGCGTCTTTTTCTCGAAGGCATGCAGCACATAGACGGCCTCTGCCAACTTGGCCAAATAGATGACCCGATATTCATTGGCACAGTGAATTCGTACCTCCTGAACGCCTCTGCCGACGCTGGGCATGGGCTTCCAGTCCGATGGGTCCATCCCTGACTGAATCTTAAAGAGCTGATACCCGGTGTCTCGCTGGGCCTCTGCCGGCCAGCTTCGGAGATCTTCGATAGATGATCCCAGCCATACGAGCCGTTTCACGGCTCACAGTGTATACAAAATGTTGTATAAGCGTCAACTGGGCACGAGGTATGTATGGTGGTGGAGGAAAAGCATCGCGCTCATCGCTTGGTAGGGGTGGGGATAGAGATTCAGAGGTGGTCTATCTGGTGATCGAAGGTGTGTCAGGGTGAAAGACGTGAGGGCATCAATAGCAACCTCCGGATGGCTGGCCGAGGAGATGGAGACGTAGGTGGCGCTGATCCAGGCCCTGATTCCGCTGGGACTGCAGGCGGTCGGAGAGGCGCTGGATGCCGAAGTGACCGCGTTGGCCGGCACACGGTACTGCCAGACGGGCGGGCAAGCGGGCGTGGTCCGCTGGGGGCAGCAACGAGGCTCGGTCTACTTGGCCGATCAGAAACTAGCCATCCCCGTGCCTCGGGTGCGCGACCGAGCAGCGAACCGCGAGGTCGCCCTCTCTTTCTCTCCCCCCTATTCTCTTCCACAGTATTGGAGGGAGTGGCCAAGGTTGTCTTCTACTGCGCGCAACATTCTCACCCGCCCAACCCCGAGCGCGCCGAGACGCGCTCTTGTCCCAGGCGAGCACAGTTTCATCGTGCGCGTTCTGCGAGCAAGGA
>CAZPWD010000291.1:0-2858 GCA_964590025.1 uncultured Nitrospira sp. | reverse complement strand
GCCTCCGAATGACCCTCTCTTCCGCAAGGAGGAAACCTTCACCAGCTCTTAACGAGGAATATTCTCCGGAAGCGGTACAGGCCGAATCGACTAGCAGTTTGCGGAAAAACTTAGTTTATACGCAATACACCGTTGGAATCTTACATGCTGGTGCCGATGTCAACAGAGCCTCAGGATGCTCAATAAGGCCGTCCAGCAAGGCCGCAGCGAGCGAAGAGGCGAGGCGTACGCTTCGGTACGTTGAGCCTCTGAACGATGCGAGAACGCTGCTTGGGAAAAGGCGCGTCACGGCGCGCCAGGGTCGGGCGGGTGAGAAGGGCGACTTTTTCAGCATCCTGATAGAGGAGTGGACGATCACAGAAGGGCAAGATCAATCTCAGCCCGCCGCCCGGAAGAGGGACGGCGGTGGAAGAAGGAGGCCGAAGTATGAAACAGGTATCGGATACGCGTAGCTGCCGCGCTTACCGCATGGCAGCAAGTCTGCCGGCAGCGCTGCTTGTCAGCAGCCTGCTGACAACCCCGATGGGGCTGGCCGCAGACCAGCACACCCACCATGGCGACATGGGGGAGGCATCGGCGGAGAAGGTCATTTATCGCGAAGGCGGAGCGGTCCTGCACGACCGGATGATGGAGGAGGTGAAGCGCCAACAGGAATCCATCGGGCAGAAAGGCGGGTATAGCACCGGCGCGAACAGTCACATGCTGCAGCAGGGCGTTCTGCTGGTAGCGGAGGATCCGACGAAAGTCTCCGTCAACAACGGGCAGCGCTGTCCGGTCACCGCCCCGGTGAAAGACTATCACGTCTCGGCGATCAGCATCGAAATTACGCTGAGCCGGTTCCTCGACTATTTCCCGGGCTACATGTACGTGCTGACAGAAAACGTCGAGAAAGCTCGCGGCGAAGAAGCCGCGAACAGGGAAGCGCGGGAGAAGGAAAACGACCCCGGCGCTATCTCGAACGGGTTGCAGGGCGATGTCATCCAGCCTCTCGTGATCCGGGCCAACCAGGGCGATTGCCTCAAGCTCACCTTGCACAACGACATCGCAGATGAGCCGACGAACCTGGTTATCAACGGTTCATCCATGGTGGTGGCGGCTACTGGCAAGCCGGCGACCCCCTCGAATTCAGATGGCACGGTTGCATCAGGCGGGCAGCAGAGTTTCGAGTGGTATATCAAGCCGGATACTCAGGAAGGCGCGCGATTTTTCCGGTCGCATGCATCGCGCGAGCAGTTCAACCAGGGCTTGATCGGCATGCTCGTCGTAGAGCCGCGCGGCTCACGCTATCTCAGCCCCTTCGACGGCAAGCCGATGGCGAGCGGCTGGGAGGCCATGATCGAAGATCCGAAGGGCGCGGACTTCCGTGAATTCTCGATTTTCTATCATGAGGCCGGTGACGAAGCGTTTCGTCTATTGAACAAGAAAGGCGAAATGCTGCCCCAGCGCGATCCGCATACCGATTCCTATCGGCCGGGCGCGCGGTTACTGAATTACCGCAGCGAACCGCACGGCACGCGCATTGAGCTTCAGGCTCACATGGGCTTCTACGGAGACGAGTCCATGGCGTATGGGTCCTATACCTTCGGCGATCCGGCCACGACCGTTCCTCGATCCTATCTCGGCGATCCAGCCAAGTTCAGGATGGCGGGCGGGTCGGAAATCGTGCACTCGCATCACCTCCACGGCGGCTCCATCCGTTGGGCGCGCCAGCCGGGGAATAGCAACCTGGACTTCGCGTTGTCGAAGAACGGGCCGGTGAAATTTCCTGCGATCAGCGACCCCTCAGACCGTTTGGACGTGCAGTCTATCGGGCCGACAGAGGTCTACGATCAGGTGATTGAGGGTGGTTCGGGGGGCCTGCAAGCCCTGGCCGGTGAGTTCGTGTTCCATTGCCACATCCCGCAACATTATGTGACGGGCATGTGGGGGTTCTGGCGTGTGTACAACACGCTGCAGCAGCCGGGCTTCCAGACTGACGTGATGAAGCCGCTGGTCGAACTGCCGGATCGCGTCGGCAAGGTCAAGACGGGCACTCCGTCGGACAAGCTTGTCGGCACCACGGTGGATTGGTACGGCGGCAAGAAGTACGAGATCACCAAGGACAAGACCGATTGGAAAGCCAACCCGGTCAAGGTCTCCATCAAGGATTGGGTGGAGATGATGCTCACGCCGCAAGGCAAGCCGGGCAAGAAGAACAGCGAGAAAGAGCAGACCTTGGCCTACGACTCGACCGTCAACGACTGGGCGTGGGATGGCAGCAAGGCGCTCAGCGAGCCGGAGACGACGTATGAGTGGGTCAACTACAAGTCGGCGACACCGGGCAAGCGGCAGGAGATTCTCTTCGATCCGCAATCCGGCAAGATCGCCTGGCCGTGGTTACGGCCGCACTTGGGCCGGCGCGTGCCGTTCTCTCCGAGCCACAGCGGCGCACCCTGGCTGGAGCCGATCCATCGCCGCGACGACGGCAGCAACTCCACCGAACCGCCGAAACCAGGCGAGCAAGGGCCATGGAGCCTGTGTCCGGAAGGAGCGCCGCGGAAGTTTTTCAATATCCACGCGATCGGATTGCCGATCACGTTGAAAAAGGCGACGGCCAAGACGCCGGCGATTGTGGATCCGGGGGGATTGCTCTACGTGCTGCATGAAGAGGAACAGGAAGTCCGGAAGAATCCCGCCAAACAGATGCCGCTGGTGATCCGCGGCAACGTGCAGGATTGCATCGACGTCGTGTACAAGAGCGAATTGAAAGATGATGTGCGGCAAGGGTTCTCCAGCAAGACGAACCTGCATCCGCACATGTTCCAGTTCGACACGCAGGCGTCGGACGGCCCGATCATCGGCTTCTCGTATGAGATGTC
>CAZPWD010000290.1:0-2910 GCA_964590025.1 uncultured Nitrospira sp. | reverse complement strand
CGAGCCCGCTGGCCGAAGGCTCGTCGTAGCAGCGGATCGGCGATTGCAGCAGAAGCGCTCATGAATCATGCGGGCTAAACCACTTGCTCACAGGGGAGGATGAATACGTGAAGAGTGTCATGCTGACCGATCCCCTGCTCCGCTTTCAAGCGCGTGAACCCATCGATGAGGCGGTAGGCACGCTGTTCCGATACCGCGGTGAGGATCATACAGTTGGCGCCGGGTGACAGTAAGAACTGAACGGTGGGTCCGGTCTCCCCCCTGCCGGCTACATTGTGCAGTTCAGTAAACGCATTGACGTCATATTCTTTCAGCAGGGCATGGATGCGATCTACAATCGACTGACGAAACACGATCAGCAGCATTTTCATAAGAGGCACTCCTGTGGAACTACGAGAGGGATAGTCACGGAAGCTGACGATTGTTCAGCTTGCGACTCTGCCCATTCTATAAGGTAGAGACGGAAAAAAGACAAGGGCTACTCCAAGAACAGAACGAGGTGGATACGCATCGGGCTTTCCAGTAGACTTGTCTCCCAACGAATCGCTGACGGTGGTGTGCCATGCTGCAAAAGCCGGCCTCAGCAGACGTGCCGGGGGCGATGCCATTCGCAACTTCTTCAGGTGGGATAGTTTTGCTAACAGGAGGCATCAGATGAACGATCAAGACACGCAACGCGCGGTTGGGATTCTCAACAAAATTATGGAGCATGAGTTGGCGGGAGTCGTACGCTATATGCATTACTCCCTCATGATCTACGGCTATAACCGCATTCCTATCGTGTCTTGGCTGAAGCGTAATGCTGACGAGAGCCTTGCCCATGCGCATAAAGCCGGGGAACTGGTTACCTTACTAGGCGGCCACCCGTCGCTGAAAATTGGGACACTCTTGGAAACCGAGAAGCATGATGTGGGAGATATCCTGCAGGAAAGCTTGGAGCACGAGAAGGCCGCCATCGCGTCCTATTACGAACTCCTGAAAGTCTCCGAAGGAAAGTCCGTCCTGTTGGAAGAATATGCACGAGAGATGATCGTCGGCGAAGAGTTGCACCTTGACGAGGTGAACAAGATGTTGCGCAAGTCAGGTGATGTTAAACCGTTTCGCTCCTAACCCTTCAAGCAACCGGAATAGAAAAAGAATGTCAGTGGACCATTTCGCGGTGTGAGCGCAGAGGAGACGCATCTCGCCCTCCGTGATAAAATTTACAACTCATGACTAACCCGACGGAGGAAGACATTACATGTTGAAGGAAGTGGCAGGGGATATTTTATTGACGAAGGCGGAGGCCCTGGCGCACGGTGTCGCACGCAACGACAACTTTGCAAACGGGTTAGCCTTGGCACTCAGAGAACGGTGGCCGGCGATGTATAAGGACTTCCGGCATTATTCTCAGACGTTTACTCCCAAGACAGGCGAGTTGTGGACCTGGGCCGGTATCGGCGGCGTTCGGATTGTGAATTTGTTTACCCAAGAGCCTGCTGCCAGTCACGGAGCCAAGCCAGGCCGGGCCACGATCGAGAACGTGAACCACTGTCTCAAAGCGCTGTGTAAAGCGATTGAGGGTGAGAAGTTTAAGAGTGTCGCGCTTCCACGCTTGGCCACTGGTGTGGGCGGGCTCGACTGGAAAGACGTCAAGCCTCTGATGGAAAAGCATCTCGGCCACCTGTCCATCCCCGTGTATGTGTATGGCACCTATCATCCTGGGGTTCAGGCAGAGGAATAGGGCTGGGGCGAACTATAGGAAATGAAAGGGCGGCCTGGGTGATCCCGTGCTCGCGGAACCCCCACTTCAGAAAGTGGTCGTTCGACGCGCGCAGTTCGGGATTCACCCAGGCCGCCCTTTCTGTGTCACGTTCGGGTGCAGCGGTGAGGAGAGAAAACGAACAAGGATAGTCTGACTATTTCCTCTTGTTCATCCTCCCTCACCTTGGTGCATTCGCCATCTCCGCGATGACAGAATGCAGGCCGGAGACGACGCGCGCCATTCGTTCGTACTGAACGAACTCGGGCCTGTCGGCGTTCGAATGGTAGGCGGGATAGCGGAAGAGGGCAGTATCGGTCACCATCACCGCCGGGAATCCCTCCTTCCAGAACGCCCAATGGTCCGACCACCCGACGCCGGGGATCACTCCCCACAGGGCTCCCCCTTCGGAGGGGAATTGGGCCTGTTGCCGAAAAGATCCCACGAGCTGCCGCACCAGGAACCCGTTCTCCACGTTGCTGACGAAGGCGATGAAGTTTCCGGTAGATGGGTAGATAAGATTCAATGGAAATAGGAGGTGTTGGCTCCCTGGCTCATCTGAGTAGTAGCCGATGGTCTCCAGGCTGAGCATGAGGACGATCTTTTCGCCACGCTCGCGGCTGCGCCGGGCGTAGACGAGGCTCCCCATGTGTGTGGTTTGAAAGAGCGGAGGCTCCTCGTTGGTGAACGCCACAAATCGCAGCGTACGAGTCGGCGTGGTCCTCGCAAACGCACGAGCCAAGGCGAGGATCGCTGCCACGCCGCTCGCATTGTCGTTGGCACCGGGACTTCCCTGCACCGAATCATAGTGCGCGCCGATGACCATGATGTCGTCCGGTCTCCCTCTACCTCGCACCTCCGCTTCTACATTCTCACAGATTTTCCCTCCCACCTCGTAGGGTTGCCGGCGAACCTCATACCCGGCACCGGCGAGCGTCGTCCGAATATAATCCGCGGCCATGACGAGCCGGTCATGGCGAGACACGTTGCGCTCGCCGATCTGCCCAGCGAGCGTCTGTACGTGGGAATGGAGTTCCTGCTCCAGTGCGCGTTGTTCATCCGTCAGCGGAGGCAGCGGCCCCTGGTGACTTTGTCCCGGCATCCGGATCATGCTGAACCATCTTAGCAGGCTGCTGAAAAAGTCCGCCAGCTTCGTTCTCGCTTCGCTC
>CAZPWD010000289.1:0-2912 GCA_964590025.1 uncultured Nitrospira sp. | reverse complement strand
CGACCATCTATAAACTGGAAGAGAATTACCGCAGCACCCAGCCGATCCTGAATCTCGCGAACACCATTATTGAAGGGGCGAGGGAGAAGTACAGCAAGCATCTCTTCACGAGGAAGCTCGATGGACCGTTGCCGGTTTTGGTGGAGGCGGCAGGGGAGAATGCCCAATCGCGCTTCATTGCACAAAAGATTTTGGAGTTGCGGGAAGAAGGAATTCCGCTTGCCGGAATGGCCGTGTTGTTTCGGTCGAGCTTTCATTCGTTCGATCTTGAAATCGAGCTCTCGCGCCACGGACTGCCATTTATCAAGCGCGGCGGGGTCAAATTTATCGAGACTGCACATGTGAAGGATCTGTTGGCCCACTTGCGCGTAGTGGCCAATCCCATGGATACCGTCAGTTGGCATCGGGTGCTCATGCTCATCGAAGGAGTAGGATCAAAGAAGGCGCAGGATGTCATGGCCGCGCTGGTGAAATCGCCCAATCCCTATCACGCCCTCCGTGAGGTGCCGGGGCGATCAGGGAAAGGGCTCAGAGATTTAGCCCTGACGCTCGAAAGTCTTGCCGGAGCCGGGGATCTTCGGCCAGCCGAGCAAGTGAACCAAATTTATGAGTATTACCTGCCGATTCTGAAGGGCCACTACGACGACTATCCCAAGCGCATGCGGGATCTGGATCATTTGCAGACGATCGCGGAGGGGTACCAGGGGGTCGAAACGTTTTTGTCCGACCTCGCGCTGGAGCCGCCGGACGGGAGCGCGACCGGCGTCGAGGCGCCCGATCGCGATGACGAGCGACTCGTATTGTCCACGATCCATTCCGCCAAGGGGCTTGAGTGGCAATGTGTGTTTGTCATTTGGATCGTGGACGGAAAGTTCCCATCGGTCTACTCGTTCATTGCCGACGAGGATTTGGAAGAAGAGCGGCGGTTGTTCTATGTCGCCGTGACGAGAGCCAAACGGCATCTGTACCTGACCTACCCGATCAATGTGTTTGATAAGGGAAGCGGCATGCTGCTGTCGAAGCCATCCCGTTTCCTGGACTCTGTATCGCCTGCGCTGCTGGACCAGCTAGTCCTGGTGGAAGAAGGTGGGCGGCCTGACTGGTATGCCCGCGATGATCGAGCAGGATGCTGAAAAAGTCCGCCAGCGGCGTGCTCGCATCGCTCAGAGGCTCAACGTACCGAAGCGTACGCCTCGCCTCTTCGCTCGCTGCGGCCTTGCTGGACGGCCTTTTTGAGCATCCTGCCTGGTGTGTCCCTATGATCCCGGACGTACAGACCAATTCTCGTGTTTCCAAGGAATGTTCAATTGAACATTAAACATTAGAGCATTATGGTCATGAGTAATGCGGGTTAAGATCGATGGTGCGTGCGTTGTGCAGATTGGTCGCGATGGGTCTTCTCATGGGTGGACTTCTCCTTGCGCCGAATGCGGGGATGTCGGAGGAGCGTCTGCCGTCAACCGACCGGATGTGGCATCAGTTGCTTGGTGAGGCTCACGCGCTGGGCCTCCCGACGAAGTTCCTCAAGGCAGTCCCACCGAGCTTCGTTCAGTTTGAGTTCGACGATTTGCACAGCTATGCCGCCGAATATCATCTCGGAGAGCATCGGATGGTGCTCAATCGTGCGCTGTCATTTAATGGAGCCGGGGCCACGTTGCGTCCGCTCAGGCGACTCACGCATGCCCAGATTGAAACGCTCTATCACGAACTGTTCCATGCCTATCTCGACTACCTGGTGACGGCGGCTGAGGCATCGCCCGAGGTTGCATCGGATTCAGTGCTCGCTTTTGCGAGAGTGCAGCAGGGTTGTCACTATGGAGCGGTGTTGATCACACCGGTCCTGCAGAGGAAGGGTGAAACTGAGGAGCGGTTTCTGACCGAACGTGAATCCTGGGAAGCTCTCAACGAAACATGGGCGGTGTTTGTCGGGTGGATCGTGTGGAACCAGTTGGAATTGACCAGCAGCGCAGCACGATCGATTCAGAAATCAGGGAAGAGTCAGGATGAATGGGTGAGCCGTCTCAGGAGTGCCGATCGAGAAGGAATTCTCCGTGGGTATTACGAACCGGAAGATTCTGGTGAGCGGGCCGTCGCTCGAAAGCGGTACTTAGCCCCTGCATCGCGTTTGTCGGAACAAGAAGTAGCGGTACTTCTGAAGAATGTCGTTGAGTTTTCCCCCAGCCTCCTCGCCCGTGCGAGGGGGGTGCTTTCTGGTTTCGGCCAAGGGGTTGAACGATACGGTCAGTGCGGATAGGAACGGACGTATCTCCATAAGCCCATGAAATGTCTGTGAGGCGCTCAGGGGAAGTGAGCTTGGTCTAGCAAGTAACGAGAAAGCAGATATGAAAAAGACGGGATCTGGCTGGATGGCGCCAGGAAAATTCCGACGGATAGGGGGTATCGGAGAATAAACAAAATAATTCTGCTTTTGGGTCTTGACTTCACTAGACTTCATCAATAGAATCGAGCATTTCTTAAGCAAGACTGTGTCCTCAGCTCTCCACGTTCATCCTTACATTTATAAGGAGGGGGGCTGTGTAGGGACCAGCTTGCTCTTCTTTTTTCATCATACGGATGAAAGAAGACAATCATATTAGATTTGTTGTGTCGTGTGCAGGGTGTTTCGGGCAGGTACCCAAGTGGCCAAAGGGGGCAGACTGTAAATCTGTTGCCATCGGCTTCCAAGGTTCGAATCCTTGCCTGCCCACCACAAAGAATTGACGCAGGCAAGTGACGAGTATTGAGTGCTGAGCGTTGAGCAAATGAGAAATCAGGCTTTGAACTCAGCACTCAGCACTTAATAATGGGCGGGCGTAGCTCAGTGGTAGAGTTCCAGCCTTCCAAGCTGGCTGTCGTGGGTTCAAATCCCATCGCCCGCTCCAAAGGAAGACGTGAGGCGTTAGGCGTAAAAC
>CAZPWD010000288.1:1466-2914 GCA_964590025.1 uncultured Nitrospira sp. | reverse complement strand
AGACAGACCGAACAGACCAAATGAACAAGACCGGCTGGCGGACTTTTTCAGCATCCTGCTAGAGACCGTGTAAGAAAGGTGGACCTTGTTCGACTACCCCATCGAGAACCTGTCGCAGTCGGGTATGGTGCCATCGGTGAGAGGGGAGAATCTTCTGAACCATGAGTCACAGACACGCGCATGCTGACTGAATTTCTCGCCCGTATCACACCGCGCTGCACAGACGTTACCGGATTAGTGTCCGAGTCCATGGACCGGATGCTCCCGATCTCGACCCGCATCAAACTCCGGCTCCATCTCATGATCTGTGAGGGGTGCGCGCAGTACCGGCAGCAACTCCTAAACATTCGTCAGGCCCTTCAGCGTCCGACGTCACCTTTCCAGGATCAGAGGCAAGACGAACCGCCGCTCTCTCCCGCCGCCCAAGCCCGGCTCAAAGAAGCCCTTCGCGCTAGGCGCGACTAGCGCCACCGCTCCATCCGCCACACCACGGGGGTTAACGAAGATTCTCTTCTTTAAAAAGAGGAATATCCCTGTGTTCTCGTGCGGGCAACCATATAACCATGAAATATCACGGTGTTCGACAGGGCGCTCCGGGCTGCTAAACTTGTTGAATGCATTCGAAGACGTCACGCAGACCACTCACACCACACCAGCCGTTCTTTAAAAAAGGAGTACGCTCCATGCCGTTGAAATCCAGCACACCAATGATCTCCCTGTCCTCCTTCTGCGTCGTCGTTTACTGTCTCGCATTAACGGCCTGTGCAGGAGGGTATTACACCTCGAAGGTCAACGGGGAGAAGAAGGTCTACCGTGTCGATGAGCAAGGGACCAAGACCCTCGTGTACGAGACCGACCCGAACGGGCAAACGACGATTCACGATACCCAGGACCCGATGGCCAAACGGCAAGTCGCGGCTCAGGACATGGCCGAGCAGATCCGGGCGAAAAAAGCAGCGCAGCTTGAGACCCTCAGCGCCGCTCCCAAACGGCGGCCAGAGGACCCGATTTATGTGAGCCTGGCCCCTCCGGTTCTGGACGGCAAGATGCTGCAGGCGGAAAAAACAAAGGGCGCGGTCGCGCAACAGATTCGCAACGAGTTCACTTCCGACCCCATCATTAAACTCGTCCCAGGAAACAAGAACGCGACTCCGTCTCTTGTCGACGTTGAAGTCTCCTCCAAGGTGTCGATCAAGGAAGTCTACGGCGTGAACCGCCAGACCGGCAAACCCGGCAAGATGGTCGCGGTCGTGTTCGAAGCCACCATCACCTCCCAGGTCCCGCCCGCTTCATATACCGTCTCCGAATCCGGCCATATTTTGAAAAATGTGGAAGTCTCCAAACGTTTTGCCAAGCAAGTCAAACAGGTCATTGTCGAAAAGATCGGCCCGGGCATCCCCGCTAAGTGATCCGCTGTCTCCCCCATCAGCAGGCCGAGGGTTCCGCCT
>CAZPWD010000288.1:0-1366 GCA_964590025.1 uncultured Nitrospira sp. | reverse complement strand
CCGCGCGCCGCGAAACGGGGACCGACGACTTTTCTTTTTCAGTCATACGGGGCAATGCTTCGAAGAAACTGCCGCATTTCCCAGAACGATGGGTGAGGCTCGGTCAAATCGGGATGCTCCAAGTCGATTTGAGGGTTGTAGGGAGGGATTCCACCACTGCTGACTTGGGCGACAGGGTACCAACGTTCGTACTTTTGTTCCCAGCGATCTTGATAGCGTAGCCGGAGATAACCATTGCTGATGGGTTTCACGCGGATCGGGGCTTCCGGACCCAAGACAATGGATACCACATGTTTCTCATACCGTGGGCCGCGAGGATAAACTTTCTTGACCGCGAAATTCCCTTCCCACCCACCCAGGTGCATCACGCAATCGTACGCCACACCAAGCCCCACGTTCTCGAGTTCCGGATAGAGGGTAAGGACGTCCCCTGAGTTCATCGCTGACAGGTTGGTAACTCTCAGATCGGGTTGAGTCGCGCGGAACTCCTTCCGGGTTCTGACAACAAAAGCATACAGAAAGAAGGAAGCGGTGCCGCCGACAATGAGGAGAGCGACCAAGCCAATTAGCAGTAACCAATCCATGCCTAAATGTATCTACCAGTGACCAATCTGCTTCTGAAGCTGGAATGGGCTGAGGCTACGTTCAAAAGAGAGAAGTGTCAACCGGAGGATTCAGGAGATACCGGTCTTTGAAGAGGAAAGACGCCGCGCGCTGCGAAACGGAGACGAGACTTTCTCCTAAATACGCAGAACGAATGAACCAATGACAACCAAAATGAAGAGCAGACCGCCGATCACAACGGCAACCATGTTCCAGGCAGTGAACCGCTCGTTCCGATCATGTCCCGGGACCAATGATTCGTTGATGCGGTTGGCAGCCTGTTGAACTGGGATGAGGAAGAGAATGGACAACAAAGCAACCAGCCCGTATGGATCAGGAAGTATCCAGAGCGTCGACAACAGAATCCATCCAGTTGCCAGAACTTGTACAGAGATGGAATGACCCATCTTGAGCGAAGCAGCGCTGCTCCGAACCTTCTCAAATAATGCATAGCAGTAAATGATCATAAAAAACGTTCTCCAGTATGGGCTCGCTTCCGACTGTTCACGTTGCAGGATTAACTTCCAATTCTCGTAAAACCAATAAACTTGATACAGCCCCACAGTGCAGAAATGCATGACAACAAATTTGGTCAAGGAGACTGGAAAGTAAATCGGCTTCGAGACACGTGCAGAAGGGAATACAGCGGTGGCTGCCGAATGAGTGTCTAAACTCTCTCGATCATTCTCGTCGTTCAAAGGCGGCACCCCACGACCTTGGGAACAGACTACTTTCCATTAAAAGGGGTGTCAACGGAGCAATC
>CAZPWD010000287.1:0-2915 GCA_964590025.1 uncultured Nitrospira sp. | reverse complement strand
GATCGGCTCAAGAGATACATCGGTCCAGTCGGTTGCGGGCGGCCTCCTGAGGGCTCAAGGCTGACGGCAAAGGTCTTCGCATCCGTGAAGCTCGGCACCTTCTTGACCAGTAGGTGAGCGGTTTCTCCGCGATCCATGTGAAAGATCCCGATGCTCACGGGTTTGTCGTGAATGGCCCACAGTTGATAGGTCATGGCAGCGGGACATTCTGGCAGGTTCACGGAGTAGAGCCAGACTTTTTGGGTTCGAGAATCGTACAGCAGGAACCCCGCGGCCCGTTTCGCCATGTCCGATCCGGTGAGGGAGACGGCCTTGACGTTGGGAATTCGAAGGAGTGAGGCTAATTCGTCTTGCGGAGTTCTGACGGTGTGAGCGCTCCCTCGCTGGCTTAATTGAATACGCGTCTCTTCCAGTTCAGCTTCACGCTGGGCCAGCTGTTCCTTTGCTTCCGTGGCTTCGTTCGTTCGTTGCTGCATTTCGTTGCGTAATTCGGCGAGGACTGTGGCTTGGTCGCCGACCTCACGTTGTAAACCGGCAAGCTTCGTCGACTTTTCCTGGATCAATGCTTCGAGCTTTTTAATGTTCGATGTATCGATGGAACGTTGTGTCGACACGTTCCACGCGAAATATCCGCCAACCGCCACGATCAGGAGCGCGGCCAAGCCAAGGGCCCAGGGTAGTGACAACGATCGGGCAGGGGCGACGGGAGGAAAGAGGTGGTTCATCCATTCGCCAGGTTCCAGACTCGGCCGGGCCGGTTCGTTCGGTGCCGCTTCAGCTGGAATCGGTGCGGGGTTTCGTCCAGCCATGATCGTGGCTTTGAGAGAGCGTGGCGGCTTGGTCGGACTGAGACCGAGCGGGAGGAGAGCGGCGACGGATTGATAGTCTTTCAGCGCTCTGTGACAGGAGGCGCAGCCGGAGAGTAAGTGGGCTTCCAGCGCCTGTCGCTCGATCCGTTCCAGCGCGCCGGCAGCATACAAGGGAACCGATTCTTCGAGTTCTTCATGCGTCATTGGAGCTCACCATGGTTCCACCACTGTTGGAGGCCATCTCGGAGTTTGGACATTCCAAGTTTGATCCGTGTCTTGACGGTCCCGAGCGGCTGGTTCAGCCGCGTGGCAATCTCGGCATGGGAGAGTCCTTCGTAGTATGCGAGTTCAATCGCTTGTTGCTGCGCCTGTGGCAATCCAGCCACAGCTGCCCCGACCGCAATACGCAGTTCTTGATCGGCCTGTGTCTCAAACGGGCTTGGACCCAGGTCGGCCACCTGCGCAGCAGTTCCGGCTTCCAGCGAGCTTGTGGCCCGATAGCCTCGTGCGGCCCTGGCCCGTAGCCGGTCGATGGCCCGACTTTTGGTGAGGGTGACCAACCATGCGACCGGGGTTCCACGCCCGACGTCATAGCGTGAGACCTTCCGCCAGACTTCCAAATAGACATCCTGCAAGAGCTCCGCTGCTTCCTCGTGATTCCCCAAGATCCTGACTGCCAACGTGAACAAGAGCGTGCTCGAATGGTCATAGAGCTGGCTGAACGCCTGCTGATCGCCTTTGACCACGCGGGCCAGCAAGGTTGGATCGATCATCGAGGTGGCGTGTCGTGAGGGTTTATCCATAATGCGAGCGAGTGGTGAGGAAAAGCCGGGATCACCTCATGTCCGCCACGACTATAGCATCCTACGGAGGGAACGGCCAAAAGGATGTGTGTTTCAGGTCGTGCCTCTCGCCTGAACGATGGCGATTGCAGCAGAATGGCTCATGAATAATGCGGGTTAGGCTGACAGTATCGAACGATCACTTCGGCAGCCTCCGTGGCACCGGTTGGAGGCGGCGGCGACGAAGGCACCGGTGAGGCCAAGGTTTGCAGTAAGGTTGGCTCCCACCGGCCTCGCGTGAAGTCGTCGATCAACAATTCGATGCCACGCCCGTAGCGATGCAGATAGTCGACCAGCGGCGGTTCATCGGCAAAATTGTATCGGCGGACATACACGACTGGCTGTTGAAGCGCGACCGCCTCAACGATGGTGCCGTAACCCGGTTTGGTCATGATGATATCGACAGAAGCAAGCAGGGTTTTAAAGGAAAATGGGAGCGTCTTAGTGGAGTGAATGCGGGTATATCCCGGTGGGACTGGGCCGTCGAAGAGGAAGCGATAGTGGCGCAGCTGTTCCATCTGTTCAAGCGGGAGGGACGTTAGAGGAATACCGCCGAATCCCACCAAGACGGTCCGTTCGTTAGGTGTGAGGGCGAGGATTGAGGCTAGTCGGTCTCGTTCAGGGGAGGTGGGGCTGGCTATCGGGCCAATATCGATAATGTTGGAGAAGACATCGATTCTGGGAGCAGGGGTGATGCGAAGGGCCAGGAGCGCTTTCGCATAGGAACCCCGGATGCACTGAATCAACTGTCGGTGTGAATTGTCTGATGCGTGGCAGTATTCCTTGAGCACGAGGTCCCAGGTAAAGCTCGCCAAGGCGACGGTCTGTATCTGTGCGCGGGAACCGGCCTCGATGGCGAGGTAGGGTGTGTCGGCGATGATCAGCGCGGGTGATGCCGCCTGCATGGCGGCGACTTCGTTGGACAGACGTGCTTCCCAGGTTTTGTGGAAGCGCTGGTGCGCCGCCCAGGTCGCGTCGATGTCGATCTTGAGGGGTCCGTCTTGGATACAGCCGACATCTTGCTGCACCGGTTGAAGGTCCCAGGGAATAGTCAGGCGGTCGCGGAAAAACGAGGATGGGACCGTGGTGCGTAGGACGGCGGTCAGGCCTGGCACGATGACGCCCAATGCATTGAGTACGGGCACAACTTGCGCAGCGTGACCGTATCCGTGTCCGGAGATCGCACACCAAATTAGCGGCATAGCAGGGTGCTGAAAAAGCTCCTCAACGTCGTTCTCGGCTCATCGAAATCCTCAACGTATCC
>CAZPWD010000286.1:0-2929 GCA_964590025.1 uncultured Nitrospira sp. | reverse complement strand
CCAACCAGCGCGATCATCAGGAAGACGACCGTTCCAGCAATCGCAAGCCTCATCATCCCTTCCTCGCTCCACGATCCAATTGCACAGCGACCCCTTGGGCGTGAGATTGAACCACTTGGTCAGGACTTGCGGCTGTCAAGTTTCGTCGAGTTTTCTTGAAATCCCAGCTCCAATAGCCACCCCAGGCATAATTGGCCCCCACCGCCCCGAGAATGATACCGAAGGCCAGTAAAGAGAACCCGACCGTGATCGTTGTATAGCCTAGCTCGTCAATGGAGGCGAGAACCGCAAATACAAATTATCTTACAAGTGCCAGAAAAGAGGTGTCAAGCAAGCTGGGGCGTAAGCATGCCGGACGATCCCCCTACCTTCAGAGGAATGGACAACATAGGACTCATTCGGATAGTATCGCCCGGATTCAGCCTTTTATCCGATTACCGATCACCTGAACCCAGAGGGGCTAATGCGACATAATTATCTGTTTACATCTGAGTCTGTCACTGAAGGACATCCGGACAAGATCGCCGACCAGATCTCCGACGGAATCCTCGACGCGATTATTGCCCAAGATAAATATGCCAGGGTGGCCTGCGAAACGATTCTGACTACCGGAATTGCCTTCGTCGCCGGTGAAATCTCCACCAAGGCCTACGTCGAGATTCCGGATATCATTCGCGAGGTCATCAAGGATGTCGGCTATTGCGACGCCGCCTGGGGATTCGACTACCATACCTGTTCCGTCCTCACCGCCATTCACCAGCAGTCGGGCGATATCTCCATGGGTGTGGATTCCGGCGGTGCCGGCGACCAGGGACTGATGTTCGGCTATGCCACCAACGAGACCTCTGAGCTCATGCCGATGCCGATCGTCCTCGCACATCGGCTCACCAAGCGGCTGGCAGAAGTCCGGAAAAAGAACATTCTGCCCTGGGTCCGGCCCGATGGAAAATCCCAAGTGACCGTGGAGTACCGGAACGGAAAACCGGTGCGGATCGACACCATCGTCGTCTCGACGCAACACAGCCCCGACGTGACGAACAAGCAGATCGAGCGCGACATCATGGAGAAAGTCATCAAGCCCATGATGCCGAAAGGGCTCTACGACCCGGCGAGCGTGAAACACCACATCAATCCCACCGGCCGCTTCGTGGTCGGCGGTCCGATGGGCGACACCGGACTGACGGGCCGCAAGATCATCGTCGACACCTATGGCGGCCAGGGCAGCCATGGCGGCGGCGCCTTCTCCGGCAAGGATCCCACGAAAGTGGACCGGTCGGCCTCGTACATGGCCCGTTACATCGCGAAGAACATCGTCGCCGCCGGGTTGGCCCAAAAGTGCGAAGTGCAGCTCGCCTATGCGATCGGTGTGGCCGATCCCGTCTCGGTGCTGGTCGACACGAAGGACACGGAAAAGATAGCGGTTGAGAATCTGGATAAGCTCGTGCGGAAATATTTCCCCCTAACCCCTCGCGGCATCATCGACTATCTCAAGCTCCGCCGACCGATCTTCAGAAAGACCGCATCGTACGGGCACTTCGGTCGGAACGAACCGGAGTTCACCTGGGAAAAGACCGACAAGGCTAAAATCTTACGCAGAGACGCAGGCCTGTAATCACCACTGTGCGCGAACTACACGAAGGGGGACGGTGTGATTAACCGTCCCCTTTTTTCTGATATCCCATTACCCCTTACGCCTAACGTTTCACGCCTGACGAGGAGGAGATCAGTGGAATACGATGTGAAGGATATCAAGCTAGCAGATCAGGGCAAACTCAAGATCGAATGGGCCGAAGCCACCATGCCGGTGCTGCGGCTTATCAAGAAACGGTTTCAGCGAGAGAAGCCGTTCGCAGGGCTCCGCGTCACAGCCTGCCTCCACGTGACGACCGAAACCGCCAATCTGATGAAAACACTCCAGGCCGGCGGAGCTGAGGTCCGGCTCTGCGCCTCCAATCCGCTGAGTACGCAGGATGAGGTCGCGGCGGCGCTCGTCAAACATGACGGCATTCCGACCTTCGCGATTAAAGGCGAAGACAGCAAGACCTACTATAAGCACATCCAATCGGCTATCGCCCACAAGCCGCAGATCACGATGGACGACGGGGCCGATGTCGTCTCGCTGATCCATTCCAAGCGCAAAGACTTGCTCAAACACGTAATTGGCGGCACGGAAGAGACCACCACCGGTGTCATTCGACTCCGCAGCATGGCCGAGAAAAAAGTGCTGAAGTTCCCGGTGATCTCCGTGAACGACGCCGACACCAAGCACCTGTTCGACAACCGCTACGGGACCGGCCAGAGTACGATCGACGGCATCATCCGTGCGACGAACCGGTTGATCTGCGGCACCACCTTCGTGGTCGCCGGCTACGGGTGGTGCGGGCGCGGGGTCGCGATGCGCGCCAAGGGCATGGGCGCCGATGTCGTCGTCACCGAGATCGATCCGGTCAAGGCGATTGAAGCGGTGATGGATGGGTTCCGCGTCATGCCCATGGAACAGGCCGCCGTGGTGGGAGATTTCTTCGTCACGGTCACCGGCAACCTCAAAGTCATCCGCGGTGAGCACTTTGCCAAGATGAAAGAAGGGGCCATCGTCTGCAACTCAGGCCACTTCAACGTCGAGTTGGATATTCCAGCCTTGGAGAAATTGAGCCGCAAGAAGCGCCTCATCAGACCGGGCGTCGAGCAATTCACGCTGAAGACCGGCCGTCGGGTCAGCCTGCTCGGCGAGGGGCGACTCGTGAACCTGGCGACGGCCGAGGGCCATCCATCCAGCGTCATGGACATGAGCTTCGCCAACCAGGCGCTCGGCGCAGAGTACTTGGTGAAGCATTACACGAAGCTGGAGAAGAAGGTCTATCCGGTCCCGCCGGTAATCGACAAAGAAATCGCCCGCCTCAAACTCGCCGGCATGGGGATGCAGATTGAT
>CAZPWD010000285.1:0-2931 GCA_964590025.1 uncultured Nitrospira sp. | reverse complement strand
GTGCAGACGAGATGGCGATCTCCGTAGGCTTCGTCGACGCGGCTCACGCTGGGCCAGAATTTATGGTCGCGTACCCAGGGAGCAGGAAAGGCAGCCTGCTCCCGGCTGTAGGGTCGATTCCATTCGTTGGCCGTTACCACCTGTGCCGTGTGTGGCGCGTTCTTCAGCAGATTATTCGTGCGAGGCTGGCGGCCCTCGACGATGTCTTGTATCTCTGCATGAATCAAGATCAGCGCCTCGCAGTAACGGTCCAATTCCGACCTCGTTTCACTTTCCGTCGGTTCGATCATGAGCGTCCCGGCAACCGGGAACGAGACCGTCGGAGCATGAAACCCATAATCCATCAATCGCTTCGCCACATCCATTGCTTCGACCCCCGCATTGTCCTTGAACTGGCGAAGATCGAGAATAAACTCGTGCGCGACGAACCCGGACGTTCCCGTGTAGAGGACGGGATAATATTTCTCCAACCGTTTGGCCATGTAGTTGGCGTTCAAGATTGCCACCTGCGTCGCCTTGGTTAAGCCGTCGCGTCCCATCAGGGCGATGTAGACCCAGGAAATCGTCACGATGCTGGGGCTGCCGTAAGGCGCCGCCGACACCGGTCCGATGGAATCTTGCCCGCCCAGTTTCATCACCGGATGGCCGGGAAGAAACGGCGCTAGATGCCGCGCCGCAACGATCGGTCCCATCCCAGGCCCCCCCCCGCCATGGGGGATACAGAATGTCTTGTGTAGATTTAGATGGCAGACATCCGCGCCGATGTCCCCGGGCCGACAGAGCCCCACCTGGGCATTCAAGTTGGCCCCGTCCATATAGACTTGCCCGCCGTGCGTATGGACGATCTGACAGATGCGCCGCACGCCCGATTCGAAGACGCCGTGGGTCGAGGGGTAGGTCAACATGAGCGCCGCTAGCCGATCGCGATGCTGAGCGGCCTTGGCTTCAAGATCAGTTAAATCTACATTGCCCTGTCGATCGCAGGCGACCGTCACAACCGTCATGCCCACCATAGCCGCACTGGCTGGATTCGTGCCGTGCGCGGACAGGGGAATCAAGCATACATCCCGCTGCTCTTCACTTTGGCTCCGGTGGTACGCCCGGATCACCATCAGCCCCGTATACTCGCCCTGAGAGCCTGCGTTCGGTTGCAAGGAAACGGCGGAGAGTCCGGTGATCTCGGCCAGCCAGGCCTCCAGTTGATGGAACAACTCTTGATACCCTTTGGTTTGCTCGATCGGCGCAAAGGGATGAAGCCGTGAGAACTCCGGCCAGGTGACCGGCAGCATCTCGGCCGTCGCGTTCAGCTTCATGGTGCAGGATCCCAAAGGGATCATCGAATGGACGAGCGACAGATCCTTCGCCCCGAGACGGTGGATATACCGCAGCATCTCATGCTCCGCGTGATAGCGATTGAACACCTCGTGGGTTAGGTACTTGCTAGTGCGGGTGAGATTCGCCGGGAAACTTGTGGTGACGCTGCAGCTCAAGTCCCGCATCTGAAAAGGCAGCCGATCATGGCCGACAATGATTTCCATCAGGCGACGGATTTCGTCTTCCGTGCTCAACTCATCCAGCGCAATCCCGATGGAGTAATCCTCATGCCGGCGAAGATTGATGCCTGCTTCGTTGGTCCGGATCAAGATGCGCTCGGATTGCATCTTCGTTAGACGAACCTGAATTGTATCGAAGTACTCTTCCGTTGCGACCTCGAATCCGAGCTGCCGCAATCCCGCTGCCAGCATCACAGCCAAACCATGTACGCGCTCGGCGATCCGCCGCAAGCCCTCCGGTCCGTGGTAGACCGCATACATGCTCGCCATGATGGCCAAAAGTACCTGCGCCGTACAAATGTTGCTCGTCGCCTTCTCACGCCGAATGTGTTGCTCGCGGGTCTGCAGGGAAAGTCGGCAGGCAGGCTTCCCCGTGACATCTTTGGACACTCCAACGATGCGTCCCGGCATCTGCCGTTTGAATGCCTCAGCGGTCGAAAGAAACGCGGCGTGGGGACCGCCAAATCCGAGCGGGACACCAAATCGCTGGCTGGAACCCACGGCGATGTCAGCTCCGAATTCTCCCGGTGGGCGCAAGAGGGTCAAGGCCAGCAGATCGGTGGCGACCACCACAAGAACCCCGGCCGCGTGGGCCTGCGTCACCAGCGCACTGTAATCCCCGACATAGCCGTCGGTGGCCGGATACTGGAGCAGAATGCCGGCTAGCTGAGGGTCAGAAAAATTGATGGTCTGCGTCCGCCCAACTTGCAGGGTCATGCCGATTGGTTCAGCCCGCGTCTGCATCACTGCAATGGTCTGGGGGTGACAGTCCTGCGAGGCGAAGAACTCTGTCCGTTCGTGGCCGGAAGCACGGGAAATGGCGAGACACATAGCCATCGCCTCCGCTGCCGCCGTGGCCTCATCCAAGAGCGAGGCGTTGGCTAAGGACAAGCCGGTGAGGTCGGTCACCACTGTTTGAAAGTTCACGAGTGCTTCCAAGCGGCCCTGGGAAATCTCGGCCTGGTAGGGCGTGTACTGGGTATACCAGGACGGGTTTTCGAAAATATTGCGCTGAATCACGCCGGGCGTTATGCAGTCGTGATAGCCCATTCCGATCAAGGAGCGGTAGATCTTGTTTTCTGCGGCGATGGAGCGGATCTCTTCCAGCACGGCTTGTTCGCCGCGGTGAAGGGGCAGATCCAATTCCTTCCGCAAACGAATGTCGGCGGGCACGGTTGCCTCGCTCAGCTCCCCCAGCGATTGCAAGCCGAGCGTGGCAAGCATCTCGCGAGCATCAGCGTCGGTGGGACCAAGATGGCGATGGATAAACGTGTCGGTCGGGCTTAGAAAGTCCGGTGTGGCCATGGTGTTCGTCTAGCAGGGTGCTGAAAAAGTCCGCCAGCTTCGTTCTCGCCGCGCTCAGAGGCTCAACGTACCG
>CAZPWD010000284.1:0-2957 GCA_964590025.1 uncultured Nitrospira sp. | reverse complement strand
CTACACAAGGAACAACGATGGTGTAGGCCGTTCGAGCAGCCGGATATTGTCGGACCCCGCGTGCATATTGCTCTTCAAGGAAGCTGCAGGCCGATCGCAAATGCCGCCGCGTAGCCGTCAGCCACTGTCGTCGGAGCCAGCATGAGTTGATCACCACCACGGCGGAAGATGCCATCATGCTGGTTTCGCGCGGTGCGCGGTCCATTAACGGCATACGGAGGGGCAGCGTGGACGCGATCCGTCAGCACATCGTCGAAGTACAATTGCGATGTGAATTCGAAGCGCCGCTGGGCCGCAGGCGCGGTGCGAATCTTGAAGTGAATATGCACAGTCCGGCCCGGATACCAGCCAGGGTACACAGTGACGAACCGAGCCTCGCCGCGCGCGTCAGTTACCTGATAGCCCCGTAAAAACTTCTGGCCGATGGTGTTGAAACCAGGATCCTGCACATCCGAGTAGACGCCCAGCGCATCGCAATGCCAGATGTCCACCTGGGCGCCTGGCAGCGGCTGACAGTCTCCGGCACCGAGGCGCGAGACCCGTAGCGTCAGAGCCAGTGGCGTACCGGGCCTGACTCGCCCGTCGGTCGGATCTGAGCGAATGTCGGAGCGATTCAAGCGCTCGTCGACGAAATAGGGACCTTCAGTTTGCTCTGGTCGGACCACACATGAGGGGCCAAGCATGCCTGCAACAGCCCGCCTGGGGTTCAGACTGCCAGCCATCAGCCAGGCCACACCCGTGGCGCCCAGATATGCCACAACTTCACGACGGGAAAGGAGATGCCCCGCAGGCGTGTCTTCATGCGTCATTGGTATTCTCCATCTTTCGAGCGTGCCAGCGTGTCGAGCAAGTCGGCAGTGGCTTCCTGGGCGCGAGCATAACAGACGTTGTATTGCTCCATCAGCAGCATCGATGTCCCATCATACCGCTGGAACTGGTCGAGACACTATCCGATTGTACGCACAAAGCTGGAATGCCGCGCGCCGCGAATTGGGGGGCTGACCGCGCCGAACCTCTTCGTTGTGTCCTCCCCATGTGGCAGGGCTAGTAGATTGACAGAATAAGGGCCCTATGCCAGGATGCCACGCGTGTACGACATTCAGTCTGCGAAGGGCGCTGAAGGAGATTTGAAGAAAACTGGCGGCATAGGCGGGCTAGCACGGAAATAGGGGAATCATGAGTGAAAGAAAGACAACCATACTCTTTAAGAGAGGCTCGATCCGCTCATCAGAAGATGAATGGCTCGGGCCGGAATCCCATATGCCGAATCTGAGTCGGGAACTTCGGCGTCGTGAACCGAGGGAAATGGGCTTCTCTTCTGGTTGGATAGTCGGTGTGATGTTTGCGGCGGGCGTGGCAGCAGGATGTTTTGCTATGCGCCTTTTCGACCGACGGTCTCGGACCTCCTAGCAGGATGCTGAAAAAGTCCGCCAGCTTCGTTCTCGCCTCGCTCCCAAGAATCGTGAAACGTGAGGCGTGAAACGTGAAACGAGGGTCAGCCTCGGAGCTGCGGCCGCGCTTGGGACAAGGCGCATCTCGGCGCGCCAGGGTTGGGCAGGTGAGAAGTCTGGCCTTTTTGAGCATCCTGAATTTCCCCTCCAGCCCGCTAGATCTTTCTCGTCCTCAGCGCGGTCCATTTCGATACAAGAGGTGATCGGCTTCGATCTGCGAGAGTAGATCGTCCAGTGCGGCTTGGACCGCCTCTGCGATGGGGGTCTGATCCGAAGCCGTGATCCAGCGAACGCTCGACCCTACCGTTTCTTTTTCCACCAGATAGGACTTGATCGGGGGCTTCTCCGAAGAGCCCAGGGCTGATTCCAGGCGCAGACTGTAGTGATAGTTGCTGCGGGATCGCATTGTCAGCCAGGCTTTGACGGTCAGGGTGAGATCGGCTGGTTTGTCGCCTACCGAGGCAAATGTCTGGCGCGCTTGGATGTAGTCGATCGCGGCGGTTCGAAGATCCTGTGTCGGCCACTCAAGCAAGGTAGCGCCCGGCATGTGATCGGCTCCTTTCACTGCGAGAAAGGGCACAATTACTTGTAGTGATTGCGCGATGGGGGCAGGCGAAACAGCTGGAGGCGCAGGGGTGACGTGAATTCGGTGGACACAACCCCAGCTGAGCAACAGGAGCCCGCTGAGAAGTATTCGAGAGGATTGGCGCAGGAGACGGTCGCCGTTCACGGATTCTTCGTTGTTGTGGTGGGCGGATTGTGCATGTCCAAATCCCTCAAGGCGCGCAGGGCCTGTTCTCGGTATGGTCGGTCTGTGGGATTCGTATAGGTGTCGATCACGCGTCGATAGGTGGCGCGGGCTTGGGGGTATTGGCGCTTGATGGCGAAGTATTGGCCCAGCGCGAGCCAGTTTGTGGCGGCGGCTTCATTGGCGGTGATCATCAAGGCAAACTCCCGTTCGACCGCTGTGGTGCCTTGTTGGCTGGCCCGTTTCCTGACGGTATCTCCCATCTGGCTCGCCATCGCTTCAATCTGCTCATTGTCTCGGATCGCGGATTCTACTCGGTTGGTTTTCAGACTGTCATAGAACGCGCCGGCATGAATCTTAATCAGGTTCGCCCGCTCTTGGTAGGTATCGTGGGCACAACCGGCTCCTATCAGGCCGCAGGTGACGAGCACCAGTGATCTGTACGATGCCAATCGGGGTCTTGCCATGAGTCGTGCTCCTTGGGTCCTCACCAGGTGAGGCGCTAATACTTTCGATACGCTTCATCCTACCGAATTCGGAGAGGAAACGCGACCGGGCGCCGTCACCCCTCCCGCGTCCTCTAGTGACACATGAGTCTGATGTATGGTAAGAGTCCAGCTCATTTTTGCGGGCCCCGTTTCGTCCCCATCGTCTAGCCTGGCCTAGGACGTTGGCCTTTCAAGCCAGCAACACGGGTTCAAATCCCGTTGGGGACACCAAACCTAGCTTTCATCTCCTCATACCAGACTTGCCGTTTC
>CAZPWD010000283.1:0-2985 GCA_964590025.1 uncultured Nitrospira sp. | reverse complement strand
GAGCAGCCGGAGGATCTGGTGCTGGCACTTTCCGCCGCTATCGCTGCCTACGAAGGGCTGTAAAAAACCAATGATGAATTGTGTCTGCTCCTGTCGATTCAATATTGAGCATTCATCATTCAAAATTATCGTGAGCCAATGACCACGAGACCAAAGAAAAAAACTGGTAAACAAAAGCTGTCACTGCAGATCGAGCCGGCGGCGGGCAAGCCCATCCTGATCACCGATGTCGCCTTGCGCGACGGCCATCAGTCGCTCTTGGCCACGCGCATGCGGACGGAGGACATGCTGCCCATCGCCCAAAACCTCGACGCCGTCGGCTATTGGTCGCTCGAAGTCTGGGGTGGCGCCACCTTCGACACGTGCCTGCGCTTCCTCAAAGAGAATCCCTGGGAACGGCTCCGCGCGCTGCGCGCCGCCATGCCCAATACCAAACTCCAAATGCTGCTCCGTGGGCAGAACTTGGTCGGATATCGACACTATGCCGACGATGTGCTGGAACGGTTCATCGAACGGTCCGCTGCCAATGGCATCGACGTCTTCCGCATCTTCGACGCGCTGAACGATATCCGCAACGTCGAACAGGCCATGCGAGAAGTGAAAGCCTGCGGCAAACATGTCGAAGCCGCCATCTGCTATACCGTCAGTCCCGTCCACAGCATCGACCGTTTCGTCGACATGGCCAAGAAGCTCGAAGATTTGGGCACGGATACCCTCTGCATCAAAGACATGGCCGGGCTCTTGGCGCCGCTCGACGCCTATCACCTCATACGCCGTATCAAAGCGGCGGTAAAAGTCCCGATCCATTTGCATTCACACTACACCTCGGGGATGGCCTCGATGACCTCCCTGATGGCGATCCTGGGCGGTCTCGACATGCTGGATACGTCCATCTCGCCGTTGGCCGGGGGCACCTCGCATCCGTCGACGGAAACTCTTGTGGCTGCGCTGCGCAATACCCCGTACGACACGGGGCTGGATCTCGCCTCGTTCCTCCCGATCACCGAGTACTTCCGCACCGTTCGACGTAAGTATCGGCAGTTCGAAAGCGAGTTCACCGGGGTCGATGTCGAGATCCTCACCTCGCAGATTCCCGGCGGCATGCTCTCGAATCTCGCCGCGCAACTAACCGAGCAGAATGCGTTAGATCGGATGAAAGAAGTCCTGGATGAAGTGCCGCGCGTCCGAAAGGAAATGGGCTATCCCCCGCTCGTCACCCCGACCAGTCAGATCGTGGGCACCCAAGCTACGCTCAACGTCCTGACGGGCGAACGGTACAAAGTCATCACCACGGAAACCAAGAACTACTTCCTCGGACTCTACGGGCGTGCGCCGGGACCCCTCGATCACGACATCATGGCCCGCGCGATCGGGGACGACCAGCCGATCAAGACGCGGCCCGCCGATCGGTTGGAGCCTGAACTCGAGGCCACCAGAAAAGATCTGCCCGCCTCGGCCACCACGGTGGAAGATCAGCTCTCGTTCACCCTGTTCCCCCCCATCGCACGAGACTACTTTGAGGCGCGCGAGAAGGGGGACCTGACGCTGGAGCCCCTCGAGAGCTTCTTGCCCAGCGGACCGGCTGCGGCCACCGAACTCCATTTGGCCCCAGCCGAATTCAACGTCACGGTCCACGGCGAAACCTACCATGTGAAGGTGTCCGGTTCCGGACGAAAGGTCGACGGCCGCAAACCCTATTACATCCGGGTCAACGACAAACTCGAAGAAGTCTCATTGGAGCCGATCCAGGAGATCCTGGCCGGCGTGCCGGAAGCCCTCGACGCTGGTACCGGTGCCAAACGCAAACGGCCCAAACCGTCCAAGCCAGGAGACGTGGCCCCCCCGATGCCGGGCCGCGTCGTCAAAGTGCTCGTCGCGATCGATGCCGTGGTCAAAGCCGGTGCCCCCCTCCTGATCATCGAAGCCATGAAAATGGAAAGCCAGGTCCCTGCGCCGATCGACGGGAAAGTCACCGCCATCCTGGTCGCCGAAGGCGACAACGTGAAGACGGATGAAACAGTCATCCAACTGGAGTAGTCCGATAGACCCGCGTGCCCCCGGTCGTGCATGCAGACAGCCGCACGTTGCGCTGTTTATTGTTAGTTTGTTGTGTCACATCATGACCGCCTGCTCGTCTCCATCGTCGATTCCGACGCAGTTCGACGCCATTGAGCGCATGTCCATTCAAACCGTCCTCGTCCACGACCAGCGGATCGCCTATCTGGATGTGGGTGCAGGCCAACCAGTCATCCTGATCCACGGCTTCGGGGGATCGATGTGGCAATGGGAACAGCAGCAGCACACTCTGTCACAGCACTTCCGCATCCTCACGCTCGATTTGCCCGGCGCCGGGCTGTCCGATAAACCTGAGATCGACTATCGACCAGATCAGATGTTGGACTTCTTTGTCGGATTCATGGATGCCGTGAAGATCCCGCAGGCCACATTGGTCGGCAATTCCATGGGTGCCGGCTTGGCCATCGGCATGGCGCTGGCACACCCCACGCGCGTCGCCAAGCTCGTCCTTATCGACGGGCTACCACAACACGTCATGGAGAAACTCACCAGTCCGTCAGTCAGGCGGGCCTTAGAAACCAGTGCGCCGTCCTGGCTCGTCTCATTCGGAAACATGCTGTTCGGCGGACTGATGATCGAGTCCGTCTTAAGAGAAATCGTGCATGACCCGGCACTCCTGACACCAGCCGTCATCGAGCGATCCAATCGCAACCGTCAACGCCCCGGACTCATCAAACCCATTATGACCGTCAGAGAAAACCTTCCGCTATGGGAGTCCGGATTTGCCACGCGCGTCGGTGAGATCACCCACCCGACGCTGGTGATCTGGGGGGAGGAAGATCGGGTGTTCCCAATCGCCGTAGGCGAAGAGCTCCACCAGACCATCAAGGGGTCACGATTCATCCGAATCCCCAAGGCAGGACACATCCCGCAGTGGGAACGACCGGACCTGGTTAACCAGGAACTCAT
>CAZPWD010000282.1:0-3004 GCA_964590025.1 uncultured Nitrospira sp. | reverse complement strand
GTGAAGGACCGAGGAGGTACATACCGCACTTCGTGTGGGCCGTTCGCCCTTGCAATGGGTCTTGGCGAACGGAAAATCCCCTCCAGCGTTTCCTACTTCCGAGAAACCCCTCCTCGACGTTGAGGGTCTGAACGATGCGAGAACGCCGCTGGCGGAATTTTTCAGCATCCTGCTAAACCGGCTCCGCTCCTTCGTCGTCATCATCAGATGAGAGGCCACGGGCTTCCGTCTGGCGCTTGGCGATTTCCTCGTATACTTCATCGAGCCAGCGGCTCGCGCAGCCAAGGATCTCCCTGACCAACGGTTCCGGTTGGCCCGTGCGTTTGATGGTCCATTGGCAAACATATTCCAACAGCACGTCCCGCTCGAACCGTTCCGACGATTGCATGGCCAGCGAAGTCATTTCGCTCAGCCCCGTCTTGAGAATCTCGGCCACTGTGTCGCGCCCATAGGACGTGCTGGCTGTGACATATTGGACTGCCCGGTTGAGTTCTTGGTCGGTCATGAGGTCTCCCGTCCCTCTTGTGGCGCATCATACCGAGAATGCCACCGCAGATGGAAGATTCTCCCTGATCTTAGCCAGGACTATTCATGAATACCTGCTACGTCGTCCGATCCTCTCGCCCGGCGGGGCTTTTCTCGTTCGGCCTCCGCGACGGACTGCCTGTACGCCTGTGTCGGCCTCACTTGCGAGAAGCACCGGCGGGCTTCGGTCTCAAACGCCTCGCGATGGCATTCATGAATAGTCCGGGCTAGGCCAGAGAAAATTTCTTCGACCGCATCAGCGGGAATGGTATGATCCTGACCAACAAGCCCAGTACATGAGGCCTAACAGGCTGCGGGAAAACACGGCTTTTGTGCAATGCCCCGTTGCGATATTACGCATGGAAATAGTGCCAGAATAGCCAGCAGGATGCTCAAAAAGGCCGTCCAGCAAGGCCGCAGCGAGCGAAGAGGCGAGGCGTACGCTTCGGTACGTTGAGCCCCTGAGCGACGCGAGAACGCTGCACGGGAGAAGGCGCGTCTCGGCGCGCCGGGGTCGGGCGGGTGAGAAGAGCGACTTTTTCAGCATCCTGCTAAAGGCGAGATGAAGGAGATGCGACATATGCATGTGAAGACCAGCCGGAACACTTTGACCTCACGCACAACCTCTCCCCCAAGAGGGCAGAGCCGCAGCTATTCCAAGCGGTGGGATCTCTCACATTTGGCGAAGGATCCGCTTCAGCGTTTCGAGGCCCTGGTGGGAGAGATCGAGTCCAAGGTGGCGCAATTTGAATCTGCGCGGGCCCAGCTCAGTCCGACCATGGCAACTTCAATCTTCCACCCGCTGCTAACTCTCAGCGAAGACATCGCGGCTGCATCGTCCCGGCTCAGCGCCTATGCCTACCTCTGGTTCTCCGAAAACACGAAACACCTCGCCGCTCGTTCGTTTAAGACCAAGGTCGAGGAGCGGCTCACGGCACTCCACAACCGACTGGTCTTTTTCGACCTGTGGTGGCAGAGCGTCGATGAGGACAACGCGTGCCGGCTCATGACCGGAACGGGCACGTTCCGGTATCACCTCGAAACCATTCGCCGGTTTAAGCCTCACACGCTGTCTGAACCGGAAGAGAAGATCATCAACATCAAGAACATCACGGGTCGCAGCGCAGTCCATTCGCTGTACGACGTCGTGACGAACGGGTTCATGTTCACGCTCACCGTCAAAGGCAAACGGAAGATGATGACGCGCGAGGAACTGACGTCCTTTCTCCGCCATGCGCAGGGACGACTGCGTGAAGCCGCCTATCGAGAGCTATACCGTGTCTACGCTGATCAGCACGATTTGCTGGGCGAAATCTACAAGACCTTGGTCAACGACTGGAAAGCGGAGAATCTCCAAGTGCGCAGATTCGCCTCCCCGATTGCCACCCGCAACCTCGGGAACGACATTCCAGATGCCGCCGTAGCCTCGCTCCTGAAGGTCTGTCAGAAAAACGCCGGCATCTTCCAGGACTACTTCCACATCAAGGCTCGCCTATGCAAGATCAAGCCGATGAGCCGCTATCACATCTATGCGCCGCATCGGACGGAGCAGAAGTCCTATCGCTATCAGGATGCCGTCCGAATGGTGCTGGACGCCTACCGAGGATTCTCTCCGCAATTAGCTGAGTTGGCGGAACGGGTGGTTCATGTACGCCATATCGACGCGCGTACGAGGCCCGGGAAAATCGGGGGCGCCTATTGTTACAGTGTCGTCCCAAGCATGACCCCTTACGTACTATTGAACTTCACCGGCGAGGCACGCGATATCGCGACGATGGCCCATGAGCTCGGCCATGCCGTCCACGGCATGCTGGCGGCGCGGCATTCCATATTTACCTTCCATTCCACCCTCCCGCTGGCGGAAACAGCCTCGGTGTTTGGGGAACGTATCCTGTCCGATGCCCTCATGAACCAGGAACGGGATAAGAAGGTAAGGCAGGGACTCCTGCTCAACCAACTGGATGACATCTACGCCACGGTCCTCCGGCAAGCCTATTTCGTCCAATTTGAGAATCAGGCCCATGAAATGATTGCCCAGGGCGCGACTGTGAAGGATCTGGCCAAAACCTATCTGGCCGAGGTGCGGCAGCAGTTTGGAAAAGGGATCAAGGTCCCGGATGAGTTTCAATGGGAATGGCTGACCATTCCACACATCTTTGCCAGCCCCTTTTATTGCTACGCCTACAGCTTCGGCAACTTATTGGTCCTCGCCCTCTACCGGATGTATCAGAAAGAAGGGGCAGCGTTCGTACCAAAATATCTCGATCTGCTGAGTACCGGCGGGTCGGAGGCGCCGCAGACGATTCTCGCTAAGATTGGAGTCGATATGGCCTCTGAAGATTTTTGGCAATCGGGGTTCGATACGATCCGCGAGATGGTCGATCAGCTGGAACAAACGCTATAGCCCGCATTATTCATGAACGTTTCTGCTGCAATCGCGGATTCGCCGCTGCGACAAGCCTGGACGCGGTCGGCCCGG
>CAZPWD010000281.1:0-3027 GCA_964590025.1 uncultured Nitrospira sp. | reverse complement strand
TTGGTCGGGGCGAGAGGATTTGAACCTCCGACATCCTGCTCCCAAAGCAGGCGCGCTACCAGGCTGCGCTACGCCCCGACGTTGGAATGACAACCACTTACACCTTGCCCCGATACCGCTGAGGAGGCAAGTGTTATTACGGTGTTAGATGTGCACCTCTGAAGCTTTTCGGCGGCCTCGTGGCGGTCTTCCGACTGGATCGTATTATACCGCCGGTGCATCTGTTCGCTCTTGTGTCCAATGATTATCATGGCCGTCATCGTGTCGACCCCTGCTCGTCTGAAATTGGTTGCCACACAGCTTTCCCTTATACAGGAACACCCGTGGAGTGTCTAGGCATCGCTCCTTGTGAGTGCTGCGAGCCTCGGCTTGACATCTCCCCATGAAAGGCCTAGCCTTTCCGTCACCGATCTGACTCGTGATGGATGACATGGGAGGAAACCCATGAAATCGAAGCAACCGACCACATCGAAGACGAAGCGTCAGAGCCCCGCCCCCCGAACGAAACCTGGTGCTCACACCCCTTCCGTGTCGGTAACTCTCCACGAACGGATCGCCGCACGGGCCTTCGAGAACTACGAACGACGCATCCATCAAGGTCCCCTAGATGACTGGCTTCAGGCGGAGCAGGAAATCCTCGAACAAAAGAACACACGGCATGCTGAGATGCCACTTCGTGGTGGATACGCCAGTGAGGAGCAAGGCTCACCAATCATCAGCCAGGCGACCTCTGACACGATCAAGGAGCAGGTCGTGGCGAGGCAAACCACTCAAATACCACCATTTGCCCCACTCAGCTCTTGCTCCTAGTTGGTGACCTTCCTGCAATCGCCTCCCGGCGTAGCTCTCATGTCCTTCACGGTTCGCCCTCACCGCCGCTTCCCCGTGCCATGCGCTGTCGCGTACCACGCGGGCCCGTTCCTTACGCTGCCGCTGGCCTACTTCTCGAGTTTCTGGTCACTGATCACACTCCTGTTTCTGAGTACGGTTCCAGCCTATGCGGAGTGGGTGGCGGTTGAGAAAGACTATCTCTTACCGGGACTACAGACTGTGTACGTCGATCCAGACACCATTCGTCGAGAAAGGAATCTGGTGACGCTGTGGCAATTAATTGACTTTAAAGGGATGCAAGGGAATGCGGGGATGGGGCCCCTCGGATTTGGACCCCACCGATTTTTATCGACGAAGACCCACAAGCAATTCGACTGCGCGGAAAAGCGCCTTCGGTTGCTTGCGTTCACAGAGTTCTCACGCCGTATGGGCACCGGTATAGCGGCTAATGGATACGTAGACACAGGCAACTGGCTACCAGTTGAACCAGAGAGTATTAATCACGCTCTGTGGGAAGTGGCCTGCGGCAAGGAATGATCGCGCAGCTGCACGCAAGCTTCGACGTAGGCGAGGTTACGCAATGAGCGCCGAAGAGGCAGTAGAATTTCCTGATTTTAGTGGCAAGTGGCCGCTCCATCGACGCTGCGCTGACACGAGGTGTATGCGAGACTAGGCGTCAGGTGCGCTTGGTTGGCCCCCACCTGCCGATCAATCCAACCATTTCTCAGCCCCGCCTTGCGGTTTAATCGTCCTCCTCCTAGAATGGGCCTCCCTGCGAGGCCCCTATGCCCTTCACGCTTCGTCCCTATCGTCGATTCCCGGTGCAGGGTCTCACGTCTACTCGGAGCATGAAACTTACAGCGATTGCTTCACCCATCTGCTTGGTTTTCATCTCCTTGATGGTCACCGCTGCGGAGCTGAGCGAAGCGAGGACGCCTCTTCCCGAAGCCTCGACCGAGGCGACTTCAGGCGCGACAGCGGCGCCGTCCACGGCGACAGTCGAGCCACCCCATACACCGCCACTCGATAGGAAGTCGTTCAAAACAATACCATTCGATCCAGCGCCCTCAGACACACAACTGCGTGATCTCGAACGTGTGGTTGTTCTCTGCATTCAGACGGTTGATAGAGAGGTACCGGGTGGCCATTTCGAGGCGTTTGTGGACGGCGGCATCGTCAGCACTGTCGGTATAGATAGGGAAAGATTTAAGTTTTGGAAGTGCATGTCGCAGAACGGACACCCGCTTGCTCCAATCAACAAGTGAGGCGACGAGTACACGAAGCTATTGAGCGTAGTCCATGAGTGCTGTCGCTCCTCTACGTGCGAGGCTGGGGGGTAAGCTCGGCTCATGACGGGGTCTGGGAGAATTTTGATGCCAGTTATTTCCCCTCGGTTCCGGGAGGCATCAAAGTGAATTAGGTGGGAGGCTGCCTTAGCCCGCATTCTTCATGAAAATTTCTTTTGCCACTGTGAATACGCCGCTGCCACTGCCGAGTAACTCAAGGCGCACCCTGGTATTGGCAAGGCGTACTCAGAGAAGAGTATCAAGGGGTGACCGAATCAGCGGAAGGATGAGCTGGTCCAGAAGAAGATCCTGCCACGAGCCACGTATGAGGGAATTGAATACAAGATTGTGACAAAGCAGAGGTGAGATCAAGCGGGGCGGACACAACTAACCCTATTGCAAAGGGAGTTTTCAGCCATGACCTTACTTGACCGTATTATTGCTGGCTCTTTATCGCTTGGCATTTGGGTGTGGATACTCATGAGCGTGCTTTCCCCTGTTTCGTTACACGCTCTATCTCTTGACCCCAGCGATGTTACAAGGCTCAGGAGCTTCGTGAAGAAAGTCGTAGAAGAATATTGCACTGTCTACGGGTTTAGTATTAGCTGTCAAAGTCCTGAGCAACCACCAGGCTGACCGTATACGCCTCAAGGGCAGGGGGCCTATGCCCCCTGCCCCTCTAGCATCAAATCACTCCAACAATCACCGAATCCTCAATACGCAGACTCGCTCATCGGACCGCGCACACACCAGAAGTTGGCGTTACTGCTCTTAGTGGTGGGGCTCACTGTGCCATCATCGAAGTTCAGGAGCAACCTGCTAGTAGAACCAGGAAGATCAGCATTCGCTGTCGCCGACCAGTAAGTGGCCGACTGGACGCCCGTAAACACGCCTGGGACAATCGGCGGTA
>CAZPWD010000280.1:1197-3043 GCA_964590025.1 uncultured Nitrospira sp. | reverse complement strand
TGGTTGCGGGGGAAGGATTTGAACCTTCGACCTTTGGGTTATGAGGCCGTAAGAGGTATATTCTTAACACCCTGATTTTCCGTCTGGTTTCTCGCTTTAATAAATTAATCGAGGGCTTGCAGCTTTCTATCTGTTAAGGTGGCTTCTAAGAATTCTATGCTTTTCGTCGCTCTTTAGCACAAATTTAGCACAGCTGCTAGCGAAACTAGTTACCTGGGCGAAGAGGGTGACCTGATCGTTGGTGAAGTATTGATGCCGCCAACGCGAAAGAATCGTCAGGGGATGACTCCTCAGTGATCCCTGCCGCTACGTGCTTGACAGCATCAGAGCGGGCTCGCCTCTGGGCGCAACACCACGCGCACTGCAGTGAGTAGATACTGGATCTCAAATGGTTTGTCCAACGTCTGCTGTGCGCCTAGGAACCTGGCGGTATCGAGAAAGGTGCAGCCCGAACCCGGGCGGCTCCCTCCCCTGGACATCGTGATGCTCTTCACACCAGGCGCCGCGCGCCGCAAGACCTGGATGGGTTCGATCCCTCCCTGTCCCTCCATCACGATGTCAGTGACGACAAGGTCCGGGGGAGGCGCCGAAACAGCCGCAGCCCTTCCCGCCCATCTCGGAACACTGCCACGCTGTATCCCGCGCGTTCTAAGGCTAGACGGAGGACCTCATCGTCGTCAATCAGGAGAATCGACTCCATGGCACACCTCTGGTACAGACTTACAACGACGCGGCCGTCGATGGCACCCGATCCTGCAGCGCCTTCACGTATCGATCGAGCCGGTCGTGATTTTCCGTTGTCATGATAATGAACTCAAGCCCGCACTTCGGTTGACGGACCCAGCGGACCGCAGCTAACTCGCAGATGAAAGGGACGGACGCCTTGTGATCAGATTGCGTAAAGTAATCGGTAATCTGCACTATCAGATAGTCCCCTTTCGCCACCGTCACCAAGGTTCTCAGGGCGCAGCCTTCCAGCGATAGGTCCACGATCTCTCCGTCACCGATCACAACCCCGTCTTTTAACAGTGTGGCGTGCAGTTGGACGGGCATGCGGGGATGCCGCCGTCGTTCCGTGTGTGGGCTCGCACCTTTGTTCGCTTCGCTGGGAGAGGGCGGATTGCTCATCAAGTTGGCTTGCATCAGCAGCTGGTTCACCGTGTCGCCGATGGTATGTAACGAGAAGCCTTTCTGGAGGACCTCCGTCGCCCCCAGCATTCGGGCATCGTGCTCGAGTTGCGCCGTATTTGCTCCAGTCAAGATGATCACGCAAACTGCGGGATCCAGTGCACGAATCTGCTGAAGGACGGATAAACCGTTCATGTCCGGCAGCTCCAAATCCAAGATCGTGACGAGCGGGCGCTCGCGCCGAAACACCTCCATGCCCGCCGACCCGCTGCTCGCTGTGAGCAAGTGATGTCCACGGCGCGTCAAGACTACCTCGAGGAGCGTCTGGATTTTCTCATCATCATCGACTGTAAGAATTGTTGCCATTGATCCCTTTTCCCGCGTCTCGGCTCGCTTTCGGCACGTGCTTTCTGAGTAGGAGGACACCGCTGCTCTGCACGACAATCCCATAAGTGGTGGTCAGCGCCAGCCTTGTCAGCCTGCTCGGCCCCGTGGCGGTGATGCTTGGCTTCTCCACGATGGCGCGAATTACTGGGTGGACTAGTAGGTCAGCGTTGAATGACCAGAATGCGTGTCACATGCCGCCCCCCGCTTGATAGAACCTCATAAGGCTTCCGTCTGCTGTCCAGCACAGGAGTCAGCACGAGGTAGGCGCCTGGCGCAGACTCGAAGAGTGCCCGGAAATCAGGCTGGAGAAGAGCAGCTGATGGCTCTGTCA
>CAZPWD010000280.1:0-1097 GCA_964590025.1 uncultured Nitrospira sp. | reverse complement strand
GACTCGAAGAGTGCCCGGAAATCAGGCTGGAGAAGAGCAGCTGATGGCTCTGTCATCGAGACAATTTCATACGTTGCTCGCTTCCATTCGGATGAGGAAGAGCCGAGCGGGTTAGTGTGGCTTAGAGTCTCCAAATATGAGAAAAGTCTTTCAGATGTTGAGCATACTGCTTGTGCGAATAAATACAAGTGTTTTTACTTTCTTCGTTCACTTTCACGACCTAGTGATTATAGTGGCATCTCGACTAGTAGCTGTGAGCTCACTGCATCATCGTCGTTTCACGACTGCATGCGACACGTTCCGTTCGTTTGGAGAAAGAGGCAGGCTACCGATTTTCGAGTTGCGAATCGGTCGGGCTCAACGATATCGCAGCCGCGCTTCGTCCAAAGAGGACCAAGCGACGGGAGCGGTGCATCTCGCAGGTGTTAGTCGGTCGGCCCATGCCGGAAGCTACAACAATAGAATGCTGAGGTGGGTCCAGATCAAACGTGGGGCCTGCTGATTAAGAGGGTGTCTCTGAGCACTGGCGTTGCAGGATTCGGGTAGCATGCGAGAACGAGACTAGCGGAATTGGCTCAAGGATCGGCAAGCCGACGCTCGGCGCGAACCACCCGTTGATCCAATTTATCCCCGCACTTCTGATTGCCACAGCGGCCTGTGTTCTCCGTTGGTGCCTTTCCAACGCTCCGCGTGAGCGGCGCCAGCCACCGAACAGCAGCAAACGGCGCGACGTATCACGGCGTTCGACTCCACAGGGATGTTAGCGATCTTACCGCAGACGGTTCTCACTGCGACCGCTCCGCGCCATCCAGGTAAGATACTCAAGAATCTGTGGCATCGTCAGTATGCTTTCAGTCCCTTCGTCTCAGGCATGCCCTGACGTCTCATCCGTCAGCGACCGGAACCGCCTTCGCTACGGCCAGTCCTTTGAGAGTCCCGGCCAGTTGCTCGTCTCCGAACGATTTGTCGACAAAGAACTCCACGCCTACTTCCCGGCAGATGGGGCGGCACTCCGCCGACACCAGGTTCGTCAACATGATGGCGACAGGCGCGTGAGGCATCCGCTTGACCTTTCGCAGGACATCGGTTCCGTTTCC
>CAZPWD010000279.1:0-3049 GCA_964590025.1 uncultured Nitrospira sp. | reverse complement strand
TGGTGCCGAAGGCGGGATTTGAACCCGCACACCCTTGCGGGCGCTAGACCCTGAATCTAGTGCGTCTGCCAGTTTCGCCACTTCGGCACATCGAGGTGGAGGGCGGATTATCCTGAATTAGTGCGGTCCCCGTCAAGCAAGCGGCTTCAATCACCGAAGCTCCGACTCGCGTGAGGCCCATAGTCCGGCCGCCGCGATGTCGCGCCGGTCGCCGCTGATTACGATCCGCTCGTGGACGAGCCCGGCAGCCCCGAGCAACGGGGCCGCCGCGATCCACGGCGCCTCATCGGCGATCAAGACATCAAACCGGACGCGACTGAACAGAGGATCGCTCAACACTCGCGATGCCGTGGTGACCACGAGCCGCCGATTCTGAATGAAGGCCTGGCGGTTCGTGTCTTCTTCGGCCGCGAGCAATTCCCGGATCTTTTTTGTCCCGCCCAGCCGGACGATGTCATTTTTGAGCTCATCAAACTCCGGCCGCATGTCTTTCGGCACAGCGGCTTCCGGCACGAGTTCATTGATGCGCGCCTTGGCGACATCGAGTTCCCCTCTCAGTTCGGCGCACTGACTCTCATACAGCTCGAGGTATTGATGCAGCGATTCGACGTTTTTCCCGAAAGCCTGCAGGCTGAGCCGTCGGAAGAGCGGGAGGTTCTCATACTCAGCCAAAGTGGCATTCACGTCTTTGATCTTGGCCTGTAGGTCGCTGACCTGCGTCAGCAACCGCCATTCCAGGAGGCGCACTTCATCGAGATCCTTTTGCTTCTGCCCCTTGTACGCCAGTACGGGCGTCAGTTCGCGGAATCGATCGTACTTGCCTCGGAGCGCGGCCTTATCTGCGCGCGACTTGGCATAGAACTGATGCATCTGCGCTTCGAACCCCAACTCCTGAATCCCGATGTCCTCGACCTGCTGGGCCAACGCCATCTCATAGCGGCTCACCCACGTCTTATACATAAGCCCCACAGCTTTCATAGCTCGGGCGATGGTTCCGACGAGTGCATCCGCCGCCTGATGATCAGGACAGACCGCCAGGATGCGCTTATCCGCGCGAATCAATTCGATCGCAAGCACGGCCAATCGCTGCCGTCGCGCTGAGAGTTCGTCCGCCCAGACGGTCGTGAGGATCGACGAGCTGGTGTCTGTCCCGGAAAGTTCCTCCGCTCCCGCCGCCGCCTCGAGGAGGGAAGCCAGGCGGTCTGCCGGACCGAGTCGATAGGCATCAGGCTGCGCGAGCATGTCGCGCAATCGCTTGGCCGACGTGGCCAGAAGCCCGGCCCAATCAGGAATCACGGTCGCGTCGGCACAGGACTGTCCGATGGCATCGAATGTCTGCACGAGGACCACGTTGCTTTGCCCGCCAAGCACGATGCCTTCGGTCGGCTCCATGTCGTCCGGAGGAAGAATCGAGAGGGGAGTGTCATGCTCAATGGACGAGCCGTGCGGGAGCGTCAGCTCATACAGATGAAGCGTACCGATCGTGTGCACAAGCCGGCCTGCCACCTGAGTGATTGGCTGGTCAAGCGCCGTGCCGCTCACCCGTTTCTGCTCGGCTTCAAGCCAGGGCGCCCATGTTTCGAGAAGATCTCGCGCGGTCATAGGATTATTGACAGGTTATCCTCGTATAGCGGCCGCCATCATACGGTCGGCCTCTTACACCTGTCCAGCCTGTCATGGGGAATCTCCCACTCACAATCGTCCCGCGATCCTGACCAAGGGAACATCTTCTGCACATTGCGAATTGACTTTTTGCTGCCCCCCCAGTATCCTCTTTTCCTTTCCAACAGAAGGAGTTAGGGGAATGAAGGTCATTTTACAAGAAACGATGGACGGGGTCGGGCATCTCGGAGATCTGCTTGATGTGAGAGATGGGTACGCACGGAACTTTCTGCTCCCACGCAAGAAAGCGGTGCTGGCCGACAGTCGCAGCATCAAGGCGTTTGAGCATATCAAGCGCGTAGCCGGCGAACGGGCGAAAAAAGAAAAGCTGGAGATCGAAACCCACGCCAAGAGCATCTCGGCCGTCTCCCTCACGGTGCAGGCCCAGGTCGGCAAGGACGACAAGATGTTCGGGTCGGTCACGGTCAAAGACATTGCGGAAAGATTGGCGGAACAGGGATTTACGGTGGATCGGCGCAAGATCCAGCTGGACCATCCGATCAAGGAACTCGGCACCTTCACCGTGCCGATCAAGCTTCCACGGGACGTGACTGCAACCGTGATGGTCCATGTCGTGAAGAAACAGGAAGCCGAAACGGCCCCCGCTGAGGCCTAACGGACTGCTGCAAAAATATTGCGGCAATTCGTGGGATAACAGGAACGACCCCGCTGGATAGCCGCACGAGACACGCGAGACTGGCGGAACGAGCGAGACGAGATAGGGTGGGGATCCAATCCGTCCACATCGCGCCTTTCGCGCATGTCTCGCGCTTCACGCGCCAGGTTCTCTTACGCCGGTGAACTTTTTCAGTATCCTGATAACGAGGAAATAAGCTGTCATGAGCGATGCGGTCGGTTCTTTAGACGCACTCAAAGCCACAGACCCGGATGTCTATGCCGCGATTATTGCCGAGGAAGAGCGGCAGCGTGACAGGCTGCTCCTGATCGCCTCGGAGAACTTCGCCAGTCTAGCTGTCCTGGCCGCTCAGGGTTCCATCATGACCAATAAGTACGCCGAAGGGTATCCGGGAAAGAGGTACTACGGCGGCTGTCAGCATGTGGACACGGTCGAGGACCTCGCCATCGAGCGTTGTAAGCAGATTTTCGGCGCGGAGCATGTGAATGTGCAGCCGCATTCGGGGTCGCAAGCCAATATGGCGGCCTATCTGTCTGTGCTGAAACCCGGCGACACCATCCTGGGCATGGACCTCGCCCAAGGGGGTCACCTCACCCACGGCAGCAAGGTCAATTTTTCAGGGATACTGTTCCGTGTGTTTTCCTACGGCGTAGACCGTGAGACCGAAACCATCAACTATGACGCGGTGCAGAAGGTGGCGGAGGAATGCCGGCCACGCATGCTCGTCGTAGGCGCCAGTGCCTATGCGCG
>CAZPWD010000278.1:0-3131 GCA_964590025.1 uncultured Nitrospira sp. | reverse complement strand
CTGATGACACGACTCGCCTGTCCGCTCATGCTGAGTCCAACGCCGCATAGACGAGTGAGGCTTTCGCCCTCTGACGTCTGTGCGCATCTTCTTCGATGCGCATATCTCCACTTATGTGCGATAATGATTGTCATGCTTCTGAAGCGTTGGCTGGTTGGCGATCCACTCAAAAGCACTCAGGCAGCGCACGAACGGCTGTCGAAAACCCTCGCTCTCGCGATCTTCTCCTCAAACGCGATTTCTTCCGTGGCCTATGCCACGGAAGAAATCTTACTGGTGTTGGTCCTTGCAGGAACCGCCGCCATTGCCTGGTCCATCCCCATCAGCCTGGCGATTCTGTTTCTCGTCGTTGTCCTGACCATTTCCTATCGCCAAATCATCTACGAGTACCCGGAGGGTGGCGGGGCCTACATTGTATCCCGCAACAACTTGGGGGAACTGCCGGCGCTGATCGCCGCGGCCGCGTTGATGATCGACTATGTTCTCACAGTGGCCGTCAGCGTAGCGGCAGGCATCGCGGCCCTGACCTCAGCCATACCAAGTTTGTTCGCCCATCGCGAAGCCCTCGGGCTAGTCACGAGTGTCTTCATTATCGTCATGAATCTTCGCGGCGTGCGGGAGTCGGGGAAATTCTTCGCCGTTCCCACCTACTTTGCCATCGGCGCCCTCGGAGTGATGGTAGTGATCGGAAGTATCCAGGCCCTATTCGGACAAGGTGTCTTAGTGTCGCCAGACCACCAGACGGCGGTCGAAGAATTGACCCTATTTTTGATCCTTCGATCATTTGCCGCCGGCTGTTCGGCTGTGACCGGAATGGAAGTGATCTCGAACGGCGTGAAAGCCTTTCGCCGGCCGGAGTCCCAGAATGCCTCGACCACCATGATTCATATGTCACTGATTCTGGCGGCCTTATTTATGGGTATCAGCTTCCTGGCCTACCACTATGGAATTCTGCCCAAACCGGATGAGACGGTCGTTTCTCAATTAGCGCGTCTCACCTTTGGCACCGGGGCTCTATACTACGCGCTCCAGATTGGGACGATGCTGCTGTTAGTCCTTGCCGCCAACAGCGCCTTTGCCGGCTTCCCCCATCTCGCTTCGATCCTGGCGCGCGACGGCTTTATGCCCCGTCAGATGGCAACATTCGGCGACCGCTTGGTGTTCTCGAACGGGATCATCATTTTAGGGATCTTCGCCTGTTTCCTCCTGATCCTCTTTCACGGGGACACGCATGCCTTGATCCCACTGTACGCAGTCGGCGTGTTCATCTCCTTCACGTTTGCCCAAGCCGGCATGGTGCGCCGATGGCTGACCAAGAAGGGGCCTCATTGGCGAAAGCAACTGATTGTGAACGGCGTAGGCGCCGTTACGACCGGCATTGCATCCATCATCATCGCCAGTACCAAGTTTACACATGGCGCCTGGATCGTCTTCCTCCTCATTATCATATTGGTCTTGATGTTCCGCTCGATCCGCTCTCACTACAAAGCCGTTTCAGAACAGATCTCGCTCACGCGTGATCACCGTCCTCCACTTCCACGACGCAATATCGTCATTGTTCCCATCAATGGCGTCAATCAAGCGGTCATTCGAGCGGTCGATTACGCACGCAGTCGTGCCGGCGAGATTCGGGCGGTGATGGTGGATGTGGATCCGGAGTCCACGGCACGCATACAAATCCAGTGGGCCCAATGGGGTTGTGGCGTCAATTTGATCGCCCTCCCCTCTCCCTACCGTTCTGTCATGGGATCCTTGCTCCACTACATCGAAGAAATTCTGGAGAAGGAACCCGACAGCTGGGTGACCGTCGTGATCCCGGAGATTCTTCCCGCCCATTGGTGGCAGGGCATCCTGCACAACCAACGCGCGCTGCTCCTCAAGACGGCGTTGCTGTTCAAAGATCGCGTCATCCTGACCGACGTCCCGTTCCACCTGAAGAGGTGACCGTGAGGCGTTAACAGGATGCTGAAAAAGTCCGCCAGCGGCGTTCTCGCATCGCTCAGAGGCTCAACGTACCGAAGCGTACGCCTCGCCTCTTCGCTCGCTGCGGCCTTGCTGGACAGCCTTTTTGAGCATCCTGAATCTCTGTTGTCATCAGCACCAAGATGCAGGGCTCCAACGGTGTAGTGTGTATAAACTGAGTTTTTCCGCAGCCTGTTAAACATGAAACGTCAAACGTGGGTTCGGACCTTTTGCCTTTTTACTTTTGCCTTGTGGCTTGCGCTTCCGGCGCAGCAGGCCCATGCATTTACGATCATCGAACCGGCAATAGGGGCGAAGCTGACATCAGGCACAACTGTCACCGCCCGTGTGGACCTCGGCAACGATTCCGGCATCGTCCAGGTCCGCTACTATTGGTATGGCGAACAGGATGACACCCTGGTAGGACAGGAGGACGCCACAGCCACGGGATCGATCGTTGCACCGGTGGCGCTGATCGGATTGTCCGACCATAACCCGCCCTTCGGCGGTCCGTTGCGGGTTCCGAAAGACGGCATCGGGCCCATGCGCTTGCTGGCGGTCGCCGAAATTTCACGAGGACGATTGGGCACCAGATCCGTCTTCGACGAAATCCTGGTGAGCGTAGAACCAGACGCCCCTCTCGCTACCATTGAATTCGAAACCGACAAACCCCTGCAGCTCGGACGAACGGGACAATCTGCTGCATTCGGGCACGTGGATTCCCTGGGCAAAGTTTTCGAGCTGCCTGTCGTCGGCGAGTTCGCCGACGGCATCACTCGGCGAATCAGTTCCCCTGCCTCCGGTACGGCCTATCAATCGTCAAATCCCAAAGTCATTCGGGTGTTGCCCCATGGCCTCTTACAGATTGTCGGCAACGGCAAGACCGTCCTCACGGTCACAAACCGCGGCAAGCAAGCCTCACTCGATGTCGGGGTAACAGTGAACGACGAGCCCAATGAACCACCAGTGGCCGACGCCGGAACGAACAGGACCGTGAAGGCTGGGTCGAAAGTGAAGCTGAGCGGATTGAAAAGCCGCGATGCGGAAGGCGAAGCACTGTACTATGCGTGGAGTCAGGTACGAGGCAACAAGATTGCGCTGCTGGACGTGGATAACGCCGAAGCCTCGTTCCTCGCGCCGACCGTGTCAGAGAAACGCACCTACCGGTT
>CAZPWD010000277.1:0-3140 GCA_964590025.1 uncultured Nitrospira sp. | reverse complement strand
AGTTCGACACGCAGGCGTCGGACGGCCCGATCATCGGCTTCTCGTATGAGATGTCGTTGCGGCCGTTCACGATTCTGAAGGACGAGCATCCCGGCAAGGGCATGCCCGTGCCGATGAATACGACGATGGATGCCGATGCGGCCAAGGGCGCGACCAGCATCAAGGTGAAGGATGCCGCACGCTATCACCTCAAGACTGAGTTGGGTGTGGGCATGGACGAAGTGGGTGGATTCGAGTCGGCCCGCATCAGCAAAATCGAAGGCACCACGATCACGTTCGAGCGGCCGCTGAAGTATAGCCATAAGAAGGGCGAGATCGTGTCGGTGGAGTGGCTCCGCGAGCGATGGTATGTAGACGCCGACTTCGGCACCACTTTCTGGCACGACCATGTGTTTGGATTGGACGGGTGGGGTCATGGTTTCTACTCCACGTTCATCGCCGAACCGCCGCGATCCACTTATCATGATTCGGTGACCGGGAAAGAAATCCGCAGCGGGCCGGTGGCGGACATTCACACCACCGAACCGGTCTCTGCGCATATCCGGGGCTCCTTCCGGGAGATCGTGACCCAGGTCATGGATTCCAATCCCCGGACGGCGGAGTTGATTACTGCCGACAATCCGCAGGTCAAAGTCAACGCGATTTCCGTGGACGGCACACCGTCTGCGGTCTATCCGGCCAAACTCAGCATGTCGCCGATGAAGTTTTTGAACGGTGGCGAAGCGACGACAGGGGGAGGCTACAACATGCGTGTGGAGCCCTTGTCGGTGCGGCTGGCGAACAATCCAGATCCGTCGCAGTTGTTCAGCAGCCGGATCCACGGCGATCCCGAGACCCCGATGTTGCGAGCGTACCTGGGTGACCCGATTGTGGTGCGGTTGATCGAAGGATCGGCCAACGAAGTGCATTCTTGGCACATCAGCGGACACTGGTTCCCGATGGAGCGCTACAGCAAAAACTCCATCCCCCGAAGTTCGCTGCATGTGGTGATCGGAGAGCGGTACGATGCGGCCATTCCGGCTGCAGGAGGGCCGCAACAGATGGCGGGCGACTATCCGTACTACAGTGGTCGTGCGTCGCATTTCGTGGAAGGCAGCTGGGGCCTCTTCCGGGTACTGGACAAGGCGGATGCGACACTGAGACCGCTGCCGGGCCGGGAAGAGATCCCGCAGTCGGCCAAGTCCGTCTGCCCGACCGACGCGCCGGTGAAGACCTTCAACGTCGCAGCTATCGACAAGGCGATTCGCTACAACAAGGGAACGCCCGGCGTGATGGAAGTGGATATGGAGCGGAAGATGGTGCTGGGCAACGAGACCGGCAAGATGTACGTGCTCGAAGGCGAGAAGACCAAGGTCGTCGCGGGCAGCATTGAACCGAGCCCGTTGACCCTGCACGTGAATGTGGGCGATTGTATCAAGGTCAATCTCAAGAACGAGATGGCCAAGGACCGGGCCGGGTTCCACGTAGACCATGTGGCGTTCGATCCCAAGGAGTCGATGGGGATCAACGCCGGGAACAACCCCGGCGACCAGACTGTGGCGCCGGGGCAGAGCCGAACCTACACGTTCTTCGCCCATCCGGAGTTCGGGGAGAACGCCGCCCTGATTCAGGATTGGGGGAATGTGATCGAGAATCCGCGGAACGGGCTCTTCGGAGCGATCATCATCGGCCCGAGAGGATCGCAGTATCGCGATTCGGTGACCGGCGAAGATCTGACCCAGAAGAGTTCCTGGCGAGCGGACGTGATAGTGGATCGGAGCCTGTCGGGCAACGAGAATCGACAGAACTATCGGTCCTTCGCCCTCCTGTTCCAGGACGAAGATAACCAAATCGGCATCAGCTTCATGCCATACATCCAAAAGGTGGCCGGCGTGACGGCGGTGAACTACCGATCCGAGCCGACCGATTACCGGATCGAGAAGGGCTGTGCGTACAGCGAAGTGTTCGTCTGCGTCAAGACGGGTGATCAGCCGGTGACCCCGAGCATCGCGGCGCATGTGGGCGACCCGGTCGTGATTCACGTGCTGGGTGCCTTTAGCGAGCAGGTACAGCTGTTCAGCGTATCGGGCCATGAGTGGAAGCACGAGCCTTACATGAGCGGAGCGGACCTCGTGAGCACCATGGAGTTCGGCGGCACCGAGGTGATCAATGCCTGGCTACATGGTGGGGCCGGAGGTCCGAACGGGATCCCTGGCAGCTATCTGTGGCTCAACCAGAGACCGGGGCATCTTGACGCCGGTCACTGGGGGACGCTGACGGTACTCGACCGCGACAGCCGGGCGATCTTGCCGTTGGGCGGGCAGGCGCCGGCCACACAGCAAGCCGAGGAGCAGGTCCCAGCGCAGTCCATACCGGTGTCCATGAAGGCCAACTAGGCCGGATCGTATACGGAGAAACGGTGCGGGAGAATCCGACAGAGCTGAGTCCGGATTCTCCCGTTCCTTTTTGCGGATGGGAGGGGAGAACCTCTTGAAGGGGGACTCAGCCGTGCGGTAGAACCACCACATGGGAAAGAGGAAGCACAGGGAAAAGTCTCAGTGGTTCTTGGGATGGTCGGCGGTATTCGCACTTGTCGTTATGGCTGATGACGCGACGGCGCTCGATTTTTCCGCTGAGCGAATTGTGAAGAGTGGGAAGTCCGTGGTGACGGCTCATGTCAATGCCAAGGACGATCGCTGGCGGTTCGAGTTCGCCCAACTGCAAGGGGGTGCCAGCATCATCATTGTGAGGATGGACCGCCAAAGTTCCTGGCTCATTTTGTCCAAGCGGCGGCAGTATCTCGAGGTGCCGATAGCGAGAGACCATCAGTTGGCAGTGAGCGAGACGATGGAAGGGGAACTCTCGCGCGAATTCGTCGGTGATCAGATGCTGAACGGCTATCCCACCGAGCTGTTCGAAGTCACCGTCGCAGAGAATGGGGGGACTCGGCAATACTATCAATGGGTGACCAAGGTCCAGCGGTTTCCGGTGAAGACGGTGAGCAAGCAGGGTAAGTGGTCAGAGGAGTTTCGCCATCTGATCTTCACCGAGCAATCTCTTTTCTTATTCGAACTCCCGCAACGATTGGATAGGGCGAACACGCCGATGGAGACGCAACATTAGCTGACGGAAGATGTAGCCCTCATTATTCATGACGGTTC
>CAZPWD010000276.1:0-3149 GCA_964590025.1 uncultured Nitrospira sp. | reverse complement strand
TTGCAGATTCGCAGCCTCACCCTAACTCATTGCACTAGCGAGACCATTTCTTTACCTGTGGCTCAAGTGTGGCTGACATGAACGCGGCAAGATCCCATCAAAAGTCCAGGGAAACCAGTACAACGAACGTGTGACAAACCAGTGGTGTCAGCCAGCATTTCTCCGGGCCCATCCAACAGTCCTTCCATGCTCGCTCGCTTCTTTCTTCCAGGGTAGGCTGGTCGATCCTCGAGTGCGCGCGTCGAACGAGCACCTTCTGAGCGTGCGCGTTCCGCGAGCAGGAGGACGACCAGGCTGCCCATCCCATCCTTCCAAGCTCGCTCATTCTTTCTTCAGGGATGGGGGCTGATTGATCTTCCACTGCGCGCGTCCAACGAGGGTCTTCCCAGACCGCGCGTTGCGCGAGCACAGAAGATCATCAGGCTCCATCCCCTTCTGTTCCGGGAGCACAGGACCAACGTGGGTGTCCTTCCAATCCATTTCACCGTGGGGCCTCCGCGAGCAAGAAGGACGGTCTGGCCACTCCCGATCTAATTTCTTACCGTATCGTCGCGATCGTCACGCCATCTCCGCCTTCTGCCCGATCTCCCGCGCGGAACTCCGCCACATAGGGCGAGTCTTTCAAATAGTCTCGCAACGACGCTTTGAGTTTCCCCGTGCCATGGCCATGAATGATGCGCAGAAACGGCGCGCCAGCCAATGTCGCACGATCCAGCGCCGCAACCACGTCATCCAACGCCTCGTCCGCCGCCTTCCCTCGAACATCCACAACCGTCTGTTCATCGAGCCCCAGTCCGCCGCCTGACGAGACCCGGCGAGGACTTGATAATAATGGCGGCGGCAGTGCTGCGCGCCCTCGTGCGAGGCCAACGAGATTCGCCACTGTGGCCAGCACTTCCCCCTCCCCCACCTTCACCCTCACACGTTTCTTTCCCTGTGGCGGTTCTAATAATGTGCCGGTCATGCCGAGTCCGATGATCTCGACCTGATCCCCCACCCCCAACTGCGCAAGCGGAATCGGCGTGCCGGCCGGGGCCAATTCGGCTCTCGTCTGCGCCTCAAGCTCGAACAATCGTTGCTTCGCCGCTTTGGCTTTGATCAACTTCTGCTCGCCCTTGACGGCATCCACCGTGGCTTGCACTTCAGCCCGCGCGCGACTGAACTGTTCACTGAGTTTTCGCTTAAGGCCCTTCTGCGCTTCCCGTTCGGTGTCTTCCAGGTGAGCCAACTGTGCCTTCGCGCGCTGTTCGGCCTGTTCCGCTTCCCGTCTGGCCTCGACAGCGCGGGCCAGATCGTCGGCCAACTGCCGTTGCGTGGCTTGCAGATCGTGCAGCATCGTTTCCATCACCCGCTCGTCTTTATGGAGCTTCTGCCGCGCTTCATCCAGCAAGGCCCGGTCCATCCCTAACCGACCGGCAATCTCAAGCGCGGACGACCCGCCGGGCACTCCCATGAAGAGCCGATAGGTCGGCGAGAGCGTCGCCACGTCAAATTCGACCGCGGCGTTCGCGAAGCCGGGCATCGTGTGGGCCAAGGCCTTCAGCGACCCGTAGTGCGTAGTCGCGACGACTTTCATCCCCAGCGTGGCCAGCCGACAGAGCAACGATTCGGCAAGGGCAGCGCCTTCTGTCGGATCGGTCGATGTCACTGGTTCATCGAGGAGGACCAAACATTGCCGCGGGACGGTATTCGCGTCGCCTTTGCGCTGACGGTCCGTTTCATCGAGCAACTGAATCATCTGGGTCATGTGCGCGGAAAAGCTGGACAGATCGCGGGCCAGGTCTTGGGCGTCGCCGATATCGGCATAGACGTCGGGAAAGATCGCCATCTCGGATTCCGCGTCACAGGGCAGGTGCAATCCGGCCCGGACCATCAAAGCAAAGAGCCCGACGATCTTGAGGGTCACGGTCTTCCCGCCCGTATTGGGACCGGAGATGACGAGCACGTGAATCGATTCATCCAAGAGAATATCGTTGGCCACCACCTGCTCCTTCGACAACACGAGTAAGGGATGCCTGGCACGCAGCAGCCGTACGCGCCCTTCTGCGTTGAGCCCGACTGGATACGCCTTCAGTTGGCGACCAAACAATGCCCGCGCCGAAATACCGTCAAGCACGGCCAGCGCATCAAGCCCCGCCAGAACGACCTCGGATTGTGCGGCGACGAGGGCGGACAACTCACGGAGAATGCGTCGCACTTCCCGTTCGATCTCAAGATCCGCCACTTTGATCGAATTGTTCAGCTCGACAAGCTCGCGCGGTTCGAGAAACACCGTGGCCCCGCTGGCCGAGACGTCATGGACAATCCCCGGCACCCGTCCCCGCATGTCGGCTTTCACCGGAATGACATACCGGCCTTCTCGCTCGGCGAAATACTGTTCCTGCAGGATGTCCTCATAGCGCCGCGAGTGCAGGATCTGATCTACTTGATGCCGCATCTGCTGTTTGAGCGCCTGTGCCTGATGGGTCAAGCGCCGCAACTCCGGCGTCGCCGACTCCTTGATCGAGCCGTCGGGATGGATCGCCGTATCCAACGCTGTTTTCACGGGTCGCAGTTCCCCAACCGATCGCAGGGGGTGCGCGACGGATGCCAGCGCTGGCGCGTCGTTCTGATGCCGCCCCACAAAGCGGCCGCTCTCCTCCAGCAGCTCCAGCACCACCGCGCAATCCAGGAGTTCGTGGACCTCCAACACCGCCCCTTTCCTGGCCCGGGCGAGCGGGTCACGAATATCTGGAAATGCCAAGGTCGGCAGGGCCTCGCCGGATGCTTGTAGCTGTCCCATCTCCGTCGTTTCCTGTTGGCGCCGCTGCGAATCGTGAAGGCTGATCGCCAATTCGAGGGCACGACAGCGCGCCGCTCCCATCGTCGATCGGGCGTGCCCGGCAAGGGCCTCGAGCAGTCTGGGCCACTCCAACACTATCGTTGTCTGTTCGAAAAGATTCACCGATACCTCAAGGGAGAACGTCTCACGCTGAAATCGTCGAACTCTAACGAACCCAGCGACAGAGACGCAAGGCACAGGTCGGCAGACCTCACACCAACTCTGTCAGGATCCGGTTCAAGCGGCAGTAAAACTTCTGTGATCCGGCGCGGAATTACCGCCTTGGTATGGCTTGACAAGGCCCAGGAGCGTCGATACTATCGGCGTC
>CAZPWD010000275.1:0-3157 GCA_964590025.1 uncultured Nitrospira sp. | reverse complement strand
GGCTAAACCTCCGCACAAACAATACGTTAGGAGAGGGGGCCAGGAGGCAACGCCGACAGATCGCCGCAAGTGGCGAGAATGACCCCGATGAGAATCTGGTCACTGTCGCAAGACGCCACAGAGAAGAGACACGTCTGGCAGGGTGCTGAAAAAGTCCGCCAGCATAAGAAGACCGTTGTTTGGTTTGTCTGGTTTTTTGGTTTTTTGGTTAAACGAAACTAACCAGATGAACCAAATCAGCCAGATAAACAAAACAAACCAGATCAACCAGACAGACCGGGCTTGTCCCAGACGTGCAGGCCATCCAAGTTCTGCTGTGCTGAAATGGTTATTCCGCAGCCTGCTAGTCCCTCAGGCTGCGAATATAGGCGACCACATCCTCGATATCCTGATCGGACAGGACGTTCTCCCATTTTCCCATCGCAGTGTTGGCCCGTCCCTTATGCACCGTGCGAATAAGCTGGGAAGCGAGTTGCGTATGCACCTTCGCCGACGTGAGATCCGCAACCGGCGGATTGAACGTCGTATAGCCATCGCCCTTTCCGGTTGGCCCATGACAGGCGGCACAGTGTTTTTGAAAGGTTACCTGGCCTGGGTTGAGAACCTCAGCCGTTCTTGGAGCCTCAGCCACCTGTGGAAACGGATGACAGCCCACCCATAAACCGGAACTAAGACATAGGGTCATGAGAACTATGCGCGTCTCCACCGTGATCCTCCCCTGTGTAATCACAGACCGCTGACCATCGAAGGGCGCTAGCAACACCGGCCCTCGTCAGTAGAGGACATGCCGGTAGAAGACTTTCTTCGCCACCTCAGCCGCAACGACATACCCGACGACGATGCAGAGCAAGGCCGCCAGGAACAGCGGCGGCAACGGCACAAACCCCAACGGCCCGCGCAGCGGCGTATAGGGCAACAGCAACGTCAGTCCTACGACCGCGAGCGTCGCAACCAGCAGGCCACGGCTCGGTCGGCTGCGAGTGAACGGCCGACGAGTCCGAACGACCAGGACGATGACCGAGGCGGAAATCACCGACTCCACAAACCACCCGGTTCTGAATTCCTCGACACCGGCTTGAAAGAACAAGAGCAGCACGCCAAACGTAATATAATCGAATATGGAACTCACCAAACCGAACGTGAGCATGAATTTCCGGATGAAGGCGATGTTCCACCGCCTGGGCCGATCGATCAGCTCCTCATCCACACGATCACCGGCGATGGTCATTTCCGGAATGTCGGTCAGGAGATTGGTCAATAATATTTGCTTGGGCAGCAGCGGCAGAAATGAAAGAAAGAGCGACGCCCCCGCCATGCTGAACATGTTGCCGAAGTTCGCGCTGGTCGCCATAAAGACATACTTCAACGTGTTGGCGAACGTCCTCCGCCCTTCCTGCACTCCTTCGACAAGGATGCCAAGATCCTTTTCCAGCAACACGATATCCGCCGCTTCTTTCGCCACGTCCACCGCGCTCTCGACGGACACGCCGACGTCCGCCGCGTGCAATGCCGAGGCATCATTGATGCCGTCGCCCCCATAGCCTACGACGTGGCCTGCCTTTTTCAACGCCAGGATGATCCGTTCTTTCTGATTCGGCTCGACCTCGGCAAACACATGGACGTCATTCACGCGCGATACCAGCGCTTCGTCGCTCATCTGCCGCAAATCCTCGCCGGTCAACAGATTTCCATTCGACAAGCCTATCGCCTGTCCGACGTGAGCCGCGACGAGTCGATTGTCGCCGGTCACGATCTTCAAGGTGACGCCCAGGCTCTTGAGGCGGCCAATCGTCTCCAGGACATCGGCCTTGATGGGATCTTCGAACACCAGGAATCCCAAGAACGTCATGTCCGCCTCATCATCCTTGGTCATGCCTTCTCGTGCGCCCATCTCGCGAGAAGCGAGCCCGAGTACCCGCAATCCCTGGCCGGACCACTGCGCCATCTGCAAGAGGATTGCCTCCCGCACGGCAGCCAACTCAACCAAGGTGCCGGCCGCAGTCTCGGCGGTTGAACAGACCGCCAGCATATTCGCCAGGGCTCCCTTGGTGACCAAGAGATGGGCGGTCGGCGTCGCGACTAACACGGACAACCGTTTGCGGACGAAGTCGTAGGGCTCTTCATCCAATTTCCGATAGGGGGAGAGATCGAACGAGCGAGCGGTACGGATGGCTTCGTCGATCGGGTTATGGAACCCGGTTTCGAAACTCGCATTGAGCGCGCCATGCAAGAGCACCCGTTCACTCGGGTTCCCCGTGATATCGCACGCGGCCTTCAGCCGGACGAGCCCTTCGGTCAGTGTCCCTGTCTTGTCCGAACAGAAGACGGTCATGCTCCCGAAGTTTTCGATCGAGGATAATCGCTTCACAATCACTTTCTGCTGGGCCATGCGCTTGGCCCCATGGGCCAAATTGATGCTGATGATGGCCGGCAGCAGCTGTGGGGTGAGGCCGACCGCAAGGGCAAGGGAGAAGAGGAAGGCTTCGAGCACGGGCCTGGCCAGATACACGTTGACCGCAAAGATGGCGACGACCAACACGACGGTCACTTCCAAGAGCAGATAACCGAATTGCCTGATGCCTCGTTCGAACTCTGTCTCCGGCGGCCTGAGTTGCAACCGGCCCGAGACCTTCCCGAACTCCGTGTCCGACCCAATGTGCACCACAACCGCCGTACTGTTTCCGCTGACGACATGAGTCCCGAGAAAGAGACTATTCGTCCGTCGAGCCAGTGGAATGTCGGCCGGCAGGACGCCGCAGATTTTCTCGACCGGATAGGTTTCGCCCGTGAGCGTCGCCTCGTCCACGAACAGGTCTTTCGATTCAAGCAGCAGACAATCGCCGGGAACCGTGTCGCCCGCTCTGAGCAGGACGACATCGCCCGGCACGACCTCCTCGACCGGGACAGCAGCCGGGCTTCCGTCGCGCCACACATCCGCTTTGACTTGCACGATCGCGAGCAGGCTGGCCACCGCTTGGTTCGCGCTCCGTTCCTGCCAAAACCCGAGCAGGCCGCTGGCGAGCACGATCATGAGAATGATCGCCGTGTCGGTCGGATCCGCCAGAAAGAAGGCCAGCCCCGCGGCCGCCAGGAGGATAAGGATGATCGGGCTGGTGAATTGCCGAAACAGCAGCTCGTAGGTGGACAGCCGGCTCTT
>CAZPWD010000274.1:0-3170 GCA_964590025.1 uncultured Nitrospira sp. | reverse complement strand
GACAGAGGCTTGATCGGCTGGAGAAAGAGGTCGGCGTCAAGAAAGAGGCTCCCGCTGTCGCGCCGGCGCCTGGTGCCCCCGCCGCGCCGCCACAGAACATCGGCGATCGGATCAAGACACTGGAGGAAACGATCAAGAGCACTCCCCTCTTCGCCGTCATTAAGGACTGGACCTTCGGAGGTCATGTGGCCACCTCCTACAACTACAACTTCAATGACCCGAACAGCCGGAACAACCGCTTGCGCGTCTTCGACGACAAAGCCAACCAGTTCGACATCAACCAGGCAGAACTCTGGATCGAAAAGCCAACCGCAACAGAGTCGCCGATCGGCTTTGGCGTTGACTTCGTCATCGGCAGAGACGCCAAGAAGGTCCACTCACTGGGGCTCGGCATCAGCAGCGGGGATGACCCCACCAAGTCCGATGTCTTCGACCTACTTCAGGCCTACGTGACCTACAAGGCGCCGATCGGCAATGGCCTCGACCTGAAGGCCGGAAAGTTCGTCACCCTGCATGGCGCTGAGGTGATCCGCCGAACCGGCAACTTCAATGTCTCGCGCTCGCTTGCGTTCGGCTTCGCGATCCCATTCACTCATACGGGAATCACGGGAACGTACGCTTTCAACGACTGGCTCACCGTGACTGCCGGCATCGTCAACGGCTGGGACAACACAGACGACAACAACAACGGTAAATCGATTCACGGAATGGCGACGATCACGCCCATTAAGGATCTTACAGTGACCATCGGAGGGACGTGGGGTGCCGAACTCGATAACCGGGACGCACCGAAGCGAGGACTGTTTGACTTGGTCGCGACGTACAAGCCGATTGCACCCCTTACGCTCACGCTCAACTACGACTATGGCGAGCAAGATGAGGCATTCGGACCTGGAAGCCAGACGGCGAGATGGCATGCCATTGTTGGCTACGCGACGTACGATCTCACCGATAAGTTGTCGGTCGGGATCCGGGGCGAGTATTTCCGCGATGAAGAGGGCTTCCGGCTGGGCTTCACCGATCCCGTCACGGGCCTCCCTGCTCGGCTGAACGTCTGGGAGATGACCCTGACCGGACGATACAAGCTGTTCGACCATCTCTTCGCCAGCGTTGAGTACCGACACGATCAAGCGACGAACGACCGCCTCGTCTTCGACGACGGTAACGGAATTCGAAACGCAGACTCGCAGGATACGATCGCGTTTGAGTTAGTCTATCAGTTCTAATGGCAACGGGCAACGGCGGGTCAAGATGGAGCTGAACGCCGGAATCCCACAATGGCATAGGGACACGCTCTCAGGAGGTGCAGCATGATGGCAAATCTAAGAATCAAGGAGTTTATGGCAGCAGCCCTCATGGCCTTGATGCTACTTGGCTTGGCTGCCACCCTCTGGGCCGATGAGGCACCGGCGCCCGGTGCGGCAGCACCTGCTGCAGCCGCAGCGCCGGCCCCGCCCAAGCCTGACCCCAGCGGCGCAGCCACAGGTGGCATCGCGGATGTCACGGCGAAAGAGGCCGGCAAGCCTACCCTTATGGAGGTGGCCGAGACGGCGGGCCATAACAAGATCTCCATCAACATGATGTGGACGCTCATCGCGGGGTTCCTGGTCATGTTCATGCAGGCCGGCTTCGCCCTGGTGGAGACGGGATTCTGCCGGGCCAAGAACGCCGCGCACACCATGCTGATGAACTTCATGGTCTACGCCGTCGGGATGGCCGGCTTCTGGATCCTCGGCTTCGGCCTCCAGATGGGAGGGGTCGGCGCCCTGAGCACGCTGAGTGGAGGAACCGGCGGCCTGGACGGGGAGTTTGTCATCAACCTCTTCGGCAAAGACTTTGGCCTCTGGGGAACCAAAGGGTTCTTCCTGCAAGGGGTTGGCTACGATGCGGCGATCTTCACCCTGTTCCTGTTCCAGATGGTCTTCATGGATACGGCGGCCACCATCCCGACAGGGGCGATGGCCGAGCGCTGGAAGTTCTCGGCGTTCATGATTTACGCGTTCTTCCTGTCGATGATCAGCTACCCGCTCTTCGCCAACTGGGTCTGGGGGGGAGGATGGCTGGCCACGCTCGGGAAAAACTTCGGCCTTGGGCATGGTCATGTCGATTTCGCCGGCTCCTCGGTCGTTCACATGGTAGGAGGTGTCACCGCCTTGGCCGGCGCCATAGTGCTCGGACCCCGCATCGGCAAGTTCAATAAGGATGGGACCCCGAATGCAATCCCGGGCCACCACCTTCCGATGGCGATCCTCGGCACCTTTGTCCTGGCCTTCGGCTGGTTCGGCTTCAATGCAGGCAGCACGCTGGCCGGCACCGACCTTCGGATAGGCGTGGTCGCCGTCAATACGATGCTCGCCTCGGCATCCGGAGCGATCATAGCCGCGCTATACATGTGGTTCCGATTCGGGAAGCCCGATCCGAGTATGGCGTGCAATGGGATGCTGGCCGGATTGGTGGCGATCACGGCGCCCTGCGCCTTTGTCAACTCCGTCTCCGCCTTTGTCATCGGCGCGATCGCGGGCGTGCTGGTCTGCTGGAGCGTCTTCTTCGTCGAGCGGACCCTCAAGGTCGATGACCCCGTCGGCGCGATCTCGGTCCACGGTGTCTGCGGCGCCTGGGGAGTGCTTAGCCTGGGGCTGTTCGCCGATGGCGTCTACGGAGATGGCTTTAACGGCGTGCCCGGGACTGTGAAGGGGCTGCTGTATGGTGACACCAGCCAGTTTTTCGCCCAGTGCATCGGCACCCTCACCAATTTCGTGTTCATCTTCGCGATCTCCTGGGCGTTCTTCAAGGTGCAAGATCTCGTGATGGGGATTCGCGTGTCGGCCGAGACAGAGATCGAAGGCCTGGACATCCCCGAGGTGGGGGCCTTGGCCTACCCCGATTTCAATATCATCCCCGGCCACAGCTTGCCTGCTGGCCAGAAGGCTATGTCTTCGATGAGTCCAAGCATGGCGAGGACAGCAAAGGAAACTCCGTAACAAGGCAGGCCGCGATGAGCGACTTCGTCGCCGCTGACACCAAGGGGCACAAGGGTGAATGCACACCAGACGTATCGTGATCATCGACGACAGCCTCAGATCGCGAGCTGCCCTGGGCGAGGCTTTGGAGCGGTGCGGGTTCGAGGTAGCGGCAAAGGGGGCGAGCGGCTTCGACGCGATTTCGCTTGC
>CAZPWD010000273.1:0-3178 GCA_964590025.1 uncultured Nitrospira sp. | reverse complement strand
GCCACATCGTTGATTCTAAAGTTTTCAGGCCAAAAGTATTGGGTGACGATGAGAATTCTTGATGGCGTGCCGGCCGTCATCAACCAACCGCCGAGTGCTGGAACCGGTCCACCACTCGTTCATAGAGGGCCAGAATCGATCGCGCGTTTTTTCTGCCGTCAAAGTTCGACTCGGCCAACGCCCGTGCCGCCTGCCCCATGCGCCGCACCTCGTCTCGTTGATTACAGAGTCGGCATATGACGGCAGCGAGCGCCTCGGGGTTCCGCGAGGGAATGCACAGTCCCGTTTCTCCGTCGACCAGCGTGTCCGGCAACGGACGATTGAGCGCTATGATGCTGGGCACGCGAAACCACGCCGCTTCGATGACGGGACGGCCGACCGCGTCAAGGTGGGAGGGGAAGCAGAGCAGGTCAATGGACTGGTAGATGGCATGGACGTCCGATATAAAGCCCAGTCTGTGCACATGCTCGCGGAGGCCGTGCTTCTCGATAAACCGCTCGATGTCTGCTTCCACATCATGGGAGAACCCGAGCCACTTGAGGAGCGTTCCTTTGAGCCCCGACATCCTCCTGGGATTGTTCCCCACAATGACGAAATCTACGTTTGTCCCTTTCGCAACACACATTCTTGCCGCCTCTAGAAACTCATAGACCCCTTTCATCGCTAGCAGATTCCCTACCATCCCGACTCTCAGTGAATCTTTATTGAAACGAGCTCTCAGGTCGGCGACGGCCGCCGGAATTTCAGAGGAGGCCGGTGGGGTAAAGCTGTTGTGGACGATGTCGACCTTGATCTCCGCCGGAAGACTCGCACGAATTGTCTCATCGATCGCAATGACCGCGTCGGCATAACGCCTAAGCAGAAACTCCAATAGCCGTCGCCGCATCGGAATTCCCGTCACCTGCTGCACCGATCGCACATGGACAACAAGGGGCCTCCGGAACAACGCCTTGATAAACAACGCCGCAATCAATGCAGTAATCTCATTGACATGAATAAGATCGATATCCCGCCACCGCCTATAGGCGCGGTAGCTTGTCCACACGGTGGCCGGAAGGAGTGCGAGCTCGCGCAACAAGATGAGCCACCTGAGTCCTCGGTAGTAGCCGAACCTCGTGCAGTCATACTGCGAGATCCCACTTGATTGTTCGATTGAATACCCTTCCTTGGCCAGCATATCGGCAACCTGGCCGTGTGGAACGACGACGTGCGACTGTACAGCCTTGTCAGGAAACCCGCGCAGGAGTTCCATCAGGCTGCGCGAGGCGCCTCCAAACGCCGGAATCGCATGCAGGTACAGGACCGACAACGCCATCTCAGCTGACTGGACGGTAGAAATCCGCCACCCGAATCATGCCGCCACTCTCACACCAAATCGTTCCATCCATCGCCCGAAGCTGATCATCCGCCAGATCAGAAAGTTGAACGGCTCGCGACCAGCGATGACGGCATCGAAGTGATCGATCGCGGCGTCTTTGATGACACCTTGCGACGCGTCCACGGCTCGGCGTAGCTCGACACGAAACCGTTCGGGCGCATCCTGCCGAACCCATGTTTCTTCCGGTGTTGCGAACGCCATTTTGTCCATTCGCATACGGATCAGCTCAGGCAGAGTTCCCCGCATCGCCTCCCGAAGCACTTGTTTCGTGGTGGCATCCCATAACTTCATCTCGGCGGGCAATCCCATGAGAAATTCCGCTACTCTGAAGTCAAGGAATGGCAGCCTCGACTCAACAGAATGGGCCATGGAATCGCGATCCTCCCAATGAAGGAGCATCGGCACGCTGGTTGCGGTCAGGAGCGCATGGGCCATCTGGTTGACCGATGTCGTTTTGAACCCGTAGGCAAGAGAAGGGTCACGGTCGTCAATTGCGAGACGGTCCCGATTAAACCAGCTCGGTGCCGAGGATGATTTTCCTACAAGCCGTCGCAAGGGCTGGCGCAGCAGTTCAGGCAGTACCGCGTTCGCAAGATACATGGAAGCACCGGCGAAGCCGAGTCCATGGAGCCGCTTGGCTGCGCGTATCTCTCGTAGCAGTGTTCCCCAGCGCCTGGTTGCAAACAGACCTGCAAAGTGCGGGGCAAAGAACCCATGATAACCAGCGAGCAATTCGTCGGCCCCTTGTCCGTCCAGCAAGACCTTGACGCCTGCATCTGCAGCAAGTTTGAACACGTGCCATTGGGCATAGATGCTTGTCGACCCGAATGGCTCATCTTGATGCCATGTCATGGCATCGATCGTCTGGAACAGTTCGTCGATACCGGGATAGACGTAGTGCGCCTGAACACCGGTGCGGTCGACAACGATATCAATGTAGTTGCGCTCGTCATACCGTTTCACTTTGGCGCATGCCGAGAAGGTGTTCTGCTGGGATGCCACGCCAGCCGACCGGAGGAGATCATTGGCCACGCAGACGATCGATGATGAATCGAGGCCACCGGACAGGCAAGAACCCACAGGCACATCGGCCCGAAGCCGGAGCCGAACCGCGTCCGTGAAGAGTGAGCAGAATTCATCCGCCGCAGCTTTCATATCACCATGGAATGCCCGCGGCGCCAGGTGATACCAACGTCTGATCGGCAGGCTAACCAACAGCTCCTCCAACGAACAATGGATGTACTCGCCTCCTCGAATCTGACGGACACCATCGAAGAGCGTCTCCTCCGTATGGTCAAGCAGACCCCAGTTCAGGAATTCGTACGCGCGTTGCCCGTTCAATATTGGTGACCACCCGGGCAGGGTTGAGAATTGCTTAATCTCCGAAGCCATGGCGACCAACCCCCGGGGGGAGCGCCAAAGATAGAGCGGTTTCACTCCGAATCTGTCGCGCGCTGCAAACACCCGCCTGGCGGTTCGATCGACGAGCACGAACGCAAACATGCCATTGAAGCGATCAAGACACTTCTCACCCCACTCACGATAAGCGGCAAGGATCACTTCTGTGTCGCTGTGCGAAACAAACGAGTGTCCGAGGAGTTCGAGCTCTGCGCGGAGTTCGACGTAATTGTAGATTTCGCCGTTGTAGACGATCCACAAACGGCGATCCGCCGTGCACATCGGCTGGTGGCCGGCCGGACTGAGATCGATAATCGAAAGCCGACGGTGGCCGAGGGCAGCGACGGCATCGGACACCGGTTCAGCATCCCGCCTCGGCGCATAGGCAATCCGAGCGTCATA
>CAZPWD010000272.1:0-3203 GCA_964590025.1 uncultured Nitrospira sp. | reverse complement strand
ATCGTAGCTTCCACGCCCCCGTAGCTCAGTTGGATAGAGCAGCGGTTTCCTAAACCGTTTGTCGTACGTTCAATTCGTATCGGGGGCACCAATCTTTCAACAGCTTGCCGGACCGCCTTCGGACACGACCCGCAATTGTGCTAAATTTGTGCTAACCACCCGCCCGACATCCAACGCCTCGACGCCATCCCCCAAACTCTCCGGACAGTGATGGGCATATCGCTGGGTCATGATAGGGGATTTATACCCCAGGAGCCGTTGCACCTTGTACAGATCCACTCCGGCCTGGACCATTCGCGTAGCACAGGTATGGCGAAGGTCATGGAAATGAAAATCGGTCATCTTGGCTTTCTCCAGCGCCAGATTCAGACTTCGACTGATATTGCTCGCATTCAGCCGTGTCTGTGCTTCGCTCGGAAACACCAACTCCGTTTCGACCGAACGTCTTCCAGCCTTGCGCTTCAGCAGAATTTGGTGCGCAGTTTCGCAGTGACATTGAGTCGTTGGTGCGCCGTGAAGCGGTGGAGGCTTCCGTGGTGCCAGGCCGCTTCGAGCAGGCACCTGTCTTAAACGTCGTGACCTACCTCGCCGGATTCGACGCCGCGGGCGGTAGCGGGTCCGACGACATGACGTTGGCCGTGGCGCACCCCGATTCCTGCCCTCTCGTGCCTCAGCCTCTAGCTTTTCTAGCATCATATCCCCTGGCGCATATTTCCGAAACCACCAGCACCAGCCGTCTTTGACGAGCGAGTGATTGACGTTGGTGCCATCTATCTAGTAAGGTCTCCGCCCAGAATTAGGGGTCCGCGAATTCCCCTACGCAGACGCTTGTTCTACCTGGAGGTGCGCCATGCTGGCCATCCGATTGGTGCGGCTCATCGAGAATCACTCCGAACAGCTTTCCCGCGAGCTAAGCGAGAAGGTTTGGAACTCTCCCCGGTGCAGCGATTTGCACAAAGTCCCGGCGAACGAACTCGAAGCCCGCACCCGCGAAATATACCGCAACCTGAGTGACTGGCTGCTGGACAAGACCGAGGCCCAGGTGGAGCAGCGTTACACCGAGCTGGGCGCGGCGCGCGCCCAGCAGGGCGTGGCCTACAGCCACTTCGTCTGGGCCATCACCGCCACCAAGGAGCACGTGCGCGCCTTCGTCCAGCACGAAGGTCTGTCCGATAGCGCCATGGAACTGCACGGGGAGCTGGAGCTGCTGCACCTGCTCGGCCAGTTCTTCGATCGCGCGCTGTACTACGCCGCCGTGGGCTACGAGCACGAGCGTGACCGCATAGGAGGGAGGCAAAGGAGGCGCCGAGGAGATGAGCAGAGAAAATCCACGTAGCGTCTCAACAGGTGGGGACTCGTGCCTTCCGCAATACCCACTGGGGCACCGGCTGCGGATCAGCCCACAAACCTTTCCACCCCTCTCGTGCTTCGTGCTCTAACCCTTCCAGCACCGAATCCCCCGGCGCGTACTTCCGAGACCACCAGCACCAGCCCTCTTTGACCAGCTCATGATTGGCGTTGATCCCATCGGATAGTAGCACATTAGCAAGGGTGCGCCCGTACTTGTCGAGTCCTTACGTTTGCACGGTCACGTCTTTGCCAAACGCCTGGAGTGCCACAAACTCCCCCGATTTGTGGTCGTAGGCTTGGCGTTTCTCCGGGCAGTCGATGCCGCTGAGGCGGATGGGTTCAGCCTTGTTGTTGTGTAAAACTTCGATGGTGTCACCGTCGAGAACAGAGACGACTGGGGCGGTGAAGCCAGCGGCGAAAGAGAAACTTGCAGCGCGCAAAGTGCCAAAGGCTTTGGCAGATCCGTACAGCGATGGTACGCTTAAAGGAGATGGAAAAGAAGAACGCACGTATTCAGCCGTTGGAAGAAGCGGTGCGTGGTCCTCTCATACCGAGGATTGATTGGGTCAATAATCCAGGCGAATTATCATGACCCGTTTCCTGTCTTTAATGTTTGCCATGAGTCTCGTGACACCGTGCGAGACAGCGGTCCGCACAGGCCTGGAGCGTCCGTATGCGTTCAGAGAGACCCCTATCTCTCCGCTCAGTAGTGCATTTGAACAAGACACCCGGGCCTATGTGAAGCGTGACAGGTATGAGCTATCCCTCGACTTGTGGTCACTAATGATAGGGATGGACTTCTGATGACCGACCTCAGATTGCGGCGACAATTCGTGCCAGGGCGGAGAAGGAGGCCCCATGGTCGTGACACTCTACATACTGTGGCTCGTATTGAACGTGGTCGGGCTCATCCTGATCGTGCAGGGCCTAATGAAATGGGGTAAGTGGTTGGGGGTAGACACGCCATGAGCATGGCCGAGGGAGACCTGCGGGCGCAACTGGCGCAGGTGACGCAATCCTACCTCAACTGTAATCCTCTCTAGCTGGACCTCCAGAGCTCGCACAGTTTCGTCGAGTAGCTGAAGCTGTTTAACCCCGTAACGTTGGCCCTGAACGGCGGACTTGAGCTTTTGTATGGGATCGGCAATCTGACACGAATCGGTAATAGACAACTCTGTTGATGGAAGTAACGCAGTGGTCACTACCGCAATCGCGCAGCCAACAACGACGGCGATCGTGTTTCCCTTGGAAGCGCTAATTTGGATTTGTAGTTCTCATTCTTTGACCCGTTTTAACCCCTTCCGCCACTCCCACGGCGGCACCGGCTGCGGATCAGCCCACAAACTGGCGAGCAATCAACATCCAATTGACTCCGAATAATGAAGCAGAAAACACAGTCTAGGAGCGGCATCTGTGCATAACGTGATTGCGAACCCCGCGCCCAGTGAGGAAATTCATAATGTGATGCATGTAAGGCTCTGCATTTTCTAGGAATAGTTGTTTCTGACTTATTTTTCTGGAAGCACCCCCATATCTTGTAGTACGCGGTCCGCTTCAATCAATGCTCAATTATTAGGCAATGACGTCTTAGAGATGGAGAAATACGCGGTTTTTTGATGGCAGGGCGAGCTTATGAACAGACTTATCCACAGAAACTGGGGAAAGGGTTTTGTGACTATTTTTCTTGATCTTTCTAAATATATTTTTCACTTTTCCTCCTCGACTTGTGTCTGTGCTCTGGGAAGAACGATTCAAGGGCCTCTTTGCACGGCCGCGAGCCCAGGCCAAAGCCGACGTATTCGATTACATCGAGCGATTCTACAATCCCAAGCGGCGGCACTCGACGCTCGGCT
>CAZPWD010000271.1:0-3234 GCA_964590025.1 uncultured Nitrospira sp. | reverse complement strand
GCGCGACGTGGACAGATTGAGTCCCCTCGTGTTGCCCATCTCGCTCGTCCCGCCAGTCGCGCCTTTCCCGCTTGTATCTCATAGTATCGTCTCAGAGCTTCGCGATGTCAACGAGTCTGCTTTCTTTCTATTTCCTCAGCGTCCTGCTACAATTTGCCGCGATGCAGAACGTGTTCACCATGGTGCTGGCGGGCGGGAAAGGCGAACGTCTCCATCCCCTCACCGAGCATCGGGCCAAGCCGGCGGTTCCCTTTGGCGGGAAATATCGTATTATCGATTTTACGCTCAGCAATTGCCTCAACTCCGGGCTTCGAAGAGTTGCAGTCCTCATCCAGTACAAATCCCACTCGCTCGACCGTCACATCCGCACGGGTTGGCACATCTTCAACGCCGAACTCGGCGAATTCATCGCCTCGATTCCACCTCAGCAGCGGATCAGCGAAGAATGGTACCAAGGCACCGCCGACGCGGTCTATCAAAACCTTTTTCTGCTCGAAACCGAACAGCCTGACTATGTGCTCATCCTAGCCGGCGACCATATCTACAAGATGGACTATATGGAGATGTTCCATTGGCTGATCGCCAAAGGCGCTGATGCCGTGGTTGGCGCGATCGATATTCCGATCGAAGACGCCCATCGATTCGGCGTGATAAGCGTGGATGAGGATTTCCGGATTGCGAACTTTGACGAGAAGCCGGCTCAGCCGTCGTCTATCCCCAACGATCCGACCCATGCCTTTGCCTCGATGGGCATCTACTTGTTTCGGACCAACGTCCTCCGCGAGTACTTGATTGCCGATGCCCAGGCGGGGGGGAGCCACGACTTCGGGAAAAACATCATTCCGAACATGATTCGCGATCGACGTGTCTACGCCTACAAATTTATCGACGCGAACAAAAAAGACGTGAAGTATTGGCGGGACATCGGAACATTGGACGCGTACTGGGAAGCGAACCTGGACCTCGTCGCGGTGGACCCCCTCTTTAATCTCTACGACCAACACTGGCCGATTCGAACCTATCAAGGGCAATTTCCACCGGCTAAGTTCGTCTTCGCGCAAGACTATCAGGGCGGCAGGATGGGCGTGGCCCTGGATTCCATCGTCTGCGGCGGCTGCATCTTCTCCGGTGGCCGGGTACAAAACTCCGTGCTCTCACCGAACGTCCGTGTGCAGGACAATGCGGACGTGCGTGAATCGATCGTCATGGAAAACGTCGTCATCGGCGCACAGAGTCGGATCAGACGGGCCATCATCGATAAGGATGTCATCATCCCGCCCCACTCGGAAATCGGGTACAACCGAGAGGCCGACGCCCAGCGATTTACCGTCACCGAATCCGGCTTGGTCGTGATTGCAAAGGGAATGAAACTGCATGCCTCCCTCGATTCATCCGGTTGATCTGATCATCGCTCTTCGCGACAAACACTTGACCCCTGCCATCGTGTTCCTCACGTCGCGCCGTGCGTGCGATGAAGCGATGCAGGCCTTCGACCATAGCCGCATCCTCCTCCCGCCGCCTCGTCAGCAGGCCATCGCCACCGTGCTGGAGAAGGTGATCGCCCAATATCCCAGCATCGCCGAACACCCGCTCATTCCGACCGTCCAGCGCATCGGCGTGGCCGCGCATCATGCAGGCCATCTGCCCTCGTGGAAAATCGCGGTTGAGGAACTGATGCGTCATGGCTGCCTCGATGCCGTCTTCGCCACGACCACACTGGCCGCCGGAGTCGATTTCCCTGCGCGAACCGTCATCATCACGCAGTCCAGCATTCGCAAGTCACGCGATTTCACGGACCTGACGATCGGCGAGGTGCAGCAGATTGCCGGCCGCGCTGGACGCCGCGGAAAGGATCTCGTGGGCTTCGCCATCGTCACCCCCTCGCCCTACATCGATTTGAACGTGCTGACCAAAGGCTTCACCGGCCATCCGGAAGCGATCAACAGCCAATTCGTTATCAGCTATCCGATGGTCCTGAATCTCTTGAAAGCGCATGCGCTGGATCAAATCCAACCGATTCTCGCCAAAAGCTTTGCGCAATTTCAGCTCAACCAGCGCGCCGAGGTCTTGGAACGCAAGCTGGACGATCTGCGCGATCAAATGGACCCGTTCGGGCCACGAGTCTGCACCGACTGGATTACAGAATGGCAGACCTTCGACCAAGTCCGCCGGCAGAAATCGCACCGCGCCCCCGTCAGGAGGCACGAACCACCGGAAGTCGCCGCACGCTTTCACTTTCTCACGCCCGGTCGCGTGGTGGGCTTCGGCCGCAGCCGAGGCGTGGTCCTGCGACAATATCGCAGCAAGGGACAGAAGAGCCCGATGATCACGGCACTGCGTCTAGGCGGAGGCATTACCGAATCTCCCGCCTCCACGGTAACCGAAGTGTCCGACTGTATCCTCGACTGCGTGGACGCGCCGGTCTATCCCTGGTGCACGCCGGAGAGCGTAGAAGAGTTACTCCATCACCTGGAAGAGTTGCCTGGTAGGCTGCCGGAGCTTCCCATCCTGATTCCGAAGGACGATGAACCGATTCCTGACGCCATCGTGCAAACCCTGGGCGACTTCGCCTGCCCAACCTGTCCTTCGCGTTCCGCCTGTCAGCGGGACTATCCCCTCGCCTCCAAACTTCGGCAGGAACAACATCGACACGTCAAATCGATCCAGGCCTTGAGGACGAGTCTCTGGCACCGTTTTCAGGAGAAGATTGACGTCCTGCAACAGTTCGGGTACCTCACGCCGACGGCCCGTCTGACCGAAGATGGAGAATGGGCCAGGCTCATCCGCATCGACCACTCGCTGCTCATCACGGAATTGCTCCGGGCCGATGCGTTCACCGGAGCCGATCCCGCCATGCTGGCTGCCGTCATGTCGAGCATCGCGCATGACGACGATCGGCCCGGCGCCTTCCCTCGCGTCAGCTCCGGGCTGGGTTCCTTACTCGGGCAGGTCCGAAAACTGGCTGCGTCGCTCTCGCCGCATGAAGATCCCCCGCTCCTACGTGCCGACGTTGCCGCGGTGACAGAACGGTGGATCGGCGATCCCATGCTCACGTGGATTGGTCTCTGTAAAAGCACCACAATGGCAGAAGGGGATATCTATCGCCTCTTAGCACGAACCTTGGAATTCCTGTCACAGCTGCACACGCTCAAGGCCACACACCCCGGATTGGCGGACACCGCCTCACGCGCCATCGCCGCCCTGCGCCGAGGCGTACTGGAGGAATTGCCATGA
>CAZPWD010000270.1:0-3265 GCA_964590025.1 uncultured Nitrospira sp. | reverse complement strand
CGCGAGATGGCCAAAAACGCCGGCGCGACACCGGGTTAAGGCAAGAGCGGGCAGGTCGCCCGCAGCACCGCGGCAGGGGGGCCGTTACTTGGCGAGTTCTTCCTTGATGGCTTGGACGAGTTTGTCGAGGTTGAAGGGTTTTTCGAAGACGCGACGGGCGCCGAAGAGTTTCGCGACGTCGAGGAAGTTCTTATCCCCTTGCGCGCCGGTCATGGCGATGACCTTCGCGTCGAGATATTCTCGCGTCAGTTGTAAGGTGGCTTCGAGTCCGTCGGTTCCCGGCATCAGAATGTCCATGAGGACCAGGTCCACTTTGTTCTGCTGGTAGAGAGTCAAGCCCTCCCGACCATTGCAGGCTTCGAGCACACGGTGGTTGGCCCTCTCAAGGACTTCCTTCAGGAGGTTCCGGATCGATTCTTCGTCGTCGATAACAAGGATTGTAGCCATGGCGTGAGATATACCCCTAATGCTTTCGATCTTACCTGTGTTGGGTTCTCCTGTCTAGCAGGATACTGGAAAAAATATTTTGACACGCTAGAGCTTCGATAGTCCGCACGTGCCACGAGGGCGACCTTCGGGGCTTCGCCGGCGGCGCGCAGGCGCTGATAGAACGGCTGGATGATCGGGTTCCAGCACGTCGCCACCTAGGCTGCCATCTGGTGCGAGAGGGTTAGGGAACCGTCCTACACATCCGCATTTCCGGTGGGACCGGGGCCGGGCCAGATGAGGTAGGGTGGCTTTTTCATCGTCTCAGCCGAACGTGGGTAGAGACGTTGGGCATAACTGTAGGCGTCTTCTTGCGCAACCAAGCAAGTGGCTGCGGCGAGGTGGTTGGATACGACGCGGAAGGCCCCTCGATCATCCGTTGCGATGGTCGCCATATAGAGGGCACAGGAAAAGTTCCCCTCTTTTGAGCAGGCGGTGCTGATCAAGAGGTGCGATCCATCTGGAAAGGTCATGATTGGGTCCAAGTTGGTACGGCCCATGTGTACTCCTTTTCCGTGACGTGTGCGATCTTATACGGCCTGGTTTGCGTAGGGGGTTACATAGAGCCTGAGGAGGTGTCCATCCCATTCGGTTCCTTCAAGGGCGACCACGGCGTTTAAGGCCTGTTCGCCGGACCCCATTTCGACGAATCCGTATCCAGCGGACTTTCCCGTATGTTTGAATCGGACCACATAGGCTCTGGCGACCAGACCGTAGGAGGTGAAGCGGCCACGTAGTGCACAGTCCGAGATCGTGTCCGGGAGTCCTCCCACGTACAGGATCCGCTTCCCCATCGAGATTCCTTTCATGACGTGTTAGTTCGTCCGAGCGAGCGAGTCTTCGAAATACGAGCCTGACGGACTGGTGCTGTTCGGCGGTCCCCCCTGAAGTGACCTGTATGCGGAGCAGGGCGGAAACTAGCGCATCGATCGCGCAGAATCTAGAGGGAGGGAATGAAGGCGCGAGGGATAGAGTAGTGACCGGACTTCATGTGAAACTACCATAGCACAGTCTGGCTAGGATAGCGAACGCGTCAGTCTTCATGACATGATAATAGCCCAATAGCTTGAAAGTAGAGGTCAGTTTTTCCCCTCGCCACTATTGGCCTTTCTTTTTGAAGAGGGTTGACGCCTGAAGGGGCTTGCTGTATGGTGTTAGTTACATCGTTGTCGCAGTAGTCCGGCGGCACGGCTGTATACACCATAACGGACTTCGCGATCGCATCGCGACCAGGTCCTGTTGGAGTTGACGCCTTCCTGGTTTCTCTCCCCTCGGTTCTCTGATCCCGTCTTAATGCGATCACACTGAAAGGATAGTGCATTGCATACCTCTGTTCACACGAGTTTTCATACACTTGGTTTATCTGAACCGCTCTTGCGTGATTTGACGGCAGCGGGCTTGCTGGTTCCCACTCCCATTCAAGCTCAGGCCATTCCACCAGCCCTTGAGGGCCGGGACGTCATCGGTTGTGCACAAACCGGTACCGGGAAGACGGCCGCGTTTGTTGTCCCCATGATCGAACGTCTTGCGGTCCTGCCGAAAGGTCAGCCGCATGCGTTGATTCTCGCACCGACGCGGGAATTGGCGTTGCAGATTTTTGGTTCAATCGAAAAGCTTGGTCGAAGCCTCCACCTCTCTGCCACGGTCATCGTCGGAGGGAGCGATATGCAGGCGCAGATCAGAGGATTGCGCCAGCGGCCCGATATCCTGGTTGCCACACCGGGGCGTTTGCTAGACCATATGTGGAACGGGACGATCAATTTGGCCCCGATTAAAATTCTGGTACTCGATGAAGCCGACCGTATGCTCGATATGGGATTTGCGCCACAGATCAATCAGATTCTTGACGCGTTGCCGGTGGAGCGACAGACGTTACTCTTTTCCGCCACGATTCCGACTGATGTCACCCGACTGGTTCAAGCGAGCCTGAACGGTGCCGTTCATGTGATGGTGACACCTCCCTCGACGACGGCTGAAGGTGTGACCCAGGCCTTGCATCATACGACCTCCCATGAGAAGCAGAATCTGTTGGTGTCGTTGCTGGGGGCGGAACGAGGGACCGTCCTCGTATTCGCTCGGACAAAGAATCGGGTCGATCGACTCGGTCAGGCGCTTGAACAGGCCGGTCACCGCGTTGCGGTCATCCACGGAGACCGAAGTTTGCCCCAGCGCCTCCGTGCTCTCGACGGATTTAAACGAGGACAGGTCAGAATTCTCGTCGCGACGGATATCGCAGCCCGCGGGATTGACGTGGCAAATATCGGCCACGTGGTGAATTACGATTTGCCGAATTGCCCGGAGGACTATATTCATCGTATTGGACGGACAGCCCGGATGAAGATGACCGGGCGAGCCACCAGTTTCGTGTCCTACGAGGAACGTGAACAGCTGCGCGCGATCGAAACGTTGTTGGGGCATGCTGTGCCGTTGGCAGAGGGAAGTCTCCGCCCCAGTGATCGTACGCACTTGAGGATGCCTGAACGTTCCAGAGGTGACCGTCAGCGGTGGGGGGCCCCAGGCGAGGACCGACGCCAGCATCAGCCGAGTTCCCCGTCGTACCGGAGGGGGTCTAGGTTTCTTAGGACAGAGCCTAACGGCTAGCAGGCTGCGGAGAAACCATTTCGGCACGGCAGAACTTCGATGGCCAACACGTCTGGGACAAAAGGAGAACACCCAGCAGGATGCTCAAAAAGGCCGTCCAGCAAGGCCGCAGCGAGCGAAGAAGCGAGGCGTACGCTTCGGTACGTTGAGCCTCTGAGCGAAGCGAGAACGAAGCTGG
>CAZPWD010000269.1:0-3293 GCA_964590025.1 uncultured Nitrospira sp. | reverse complement strand
TACGATGTTGCGCATCTCGCTTTCTACTTCGGGGTGAGCCATGAGGCCGCGTTGTGGCGGCTCAAGGCGCTGCAAATTCTGTCGGAAGAGGAGAGAGAAAGCCTGGCGCAAAAGCAGGCGGCAGCGAGCGCATTTCGCCGCGTGCTGGGCGAGCGATATGCGGCGCACAGACAGCGGTTCAACCGTCGTGAGAGTACCTTCCAGCACAAACTCCTGAGCATGGCACTGGAAGCGTATCGGGTCGAAGAAATCAGTAAAGCAAAGCTGAAAGACATCGCGTCCGAGCTAGCGATATCGAATGAGCTGCTCAAGGCGTTTCTCGGTGGAATCGAGGTTGAGACGGAATCGGCCAAGGAGGGAGTTCGCATCCCTGGTTAGGACCTTATGGCGGCTCCGGCAAGACCTTTGGACGTATGTGTCGATGCTTGCGGCCTGAGTCGAGAAAACCCGGACGAAGGAAGGGTCGGAACTCTAAGCAGAAGGCGCGGCTGAATAATGCGGGGCCGTTGCGCTCCACATCGAGGCCGCTATACAAGCCGTGAAGCTACGAGGCGGACAGGTCACGGAGACCCTCGCGCGGGCTGCTGAGAAGCTTTGCGAGTGCGCCGAGGAGTGAGTTGCGGTAGCGGAAACCCTCGAAGAGAATGGCGTAGTAGATAGTGAGGGAGTACAGATGGTCGGCTTTGCTTTCGAGGTATCCAATACGGGTCTGGATCGCCGCATTCACAACGGCGTTTTCGTAGCTCTCGTGCGGAATCGTTTGGCGATTGCGCTTGAAGAGGTACTGGTAGAGGCGGCAGCGGTCATCAAAGAGGCGCATCGCGGATTCAAGGCGCTTTGTGTAGGTGTCCACGGAGCCTGAGTCGAGGCTCTCGTAGTCAAGCCCTTGCACTTCCAGAAGAACCCCAACATCTCCGGTCTTGGTTAAGAAGGTGTGCTCGTCAATGAAGCCGTAGAGGTTGATCTGTTGGTTGAGTGCACCTGCCTCCCGGAAATCCTTGGAGAGCCGGTCGAGCCTAAGCATGGCGGACTCTCCGAATCGAAACGGTGTGGAGCTTTGCAGGGTCGTACTGAGAGCGCAGGCGGCCTGCCTTGAAGATGAACCGCAGAATTTGAGGGTCGGTTGTGGTTGCCCAGCGCGCAAGGAAGTACAGGAATCCGGCCACAAGGAGACCGCCGAGCAAGCTGTTCAGCAGGTTAAAGACGGCCGCTCCCATGGTGACCGCGACAAAGAACAGCCTTCTCTCCGCGCCCAAGATAGTGAGCGGCCGGTTGAGGGTTCGGTAGATCGGGTTGGAACGAACGGCCATGGGTGGTGTTCTTCCGTTCGTTCACACTCCGAACAGCCAGTTCAAGAAATTCACTGCGAGAACTGCCATGCCCGAACCGAAGATGATTCCCGCCAACAGGCGCTTGCTTCCGCCCTCGCCGTAGGCGAAGCCGAGCCCGCCGACAACGATGGCGACTAAGGCCAGGCCCCGAGCGATGGTCGTCGTGAAGCTTTGCTGGAGAACCTGGACGGCTCGGGTCCACGGATCTACACCGGCCTGTGCAAAGACCGGAGTGGCCGCCAGCAGACAGATCGCGACTGTAAGAGCACGCACCTGGAATTGGGGGTTAGTGAGCACAGCAATGAGTTTCTTCCTCGAAGCAATGTTCACGTCACCACCTCCTGCGGTCCGCCCGCTTTACACAGTCACCGGATGAAGAGCGACTCTCGCCGGTGCTGCAGTACCAGGTCAGCTTCGAGCCGGTGGCAAACCACCAGCGAGAGTTCCTGCTCTTCTCTACTCACACTAATGGGCAGCAAGCGGACGAAAGTGCCCAAGAAACTTACCGCGCTGGGCGCAAGATTTCTAACCCCGGGTTTTCGATTGAGAGCGCAGTGGTGCCGGTGCCAAACGGATAGCGAACCAGGACAGACAGCGAATCGAGCGGTCAGAAGTCATCCAGTGGGGAGAGGTGTCAGCGGCGAAGCTGGCTGGAGGCGAGAACCAGACCAGGCCAGTCAGCGGAACTGCCCAACGAGCCGCACTTGCCACCTAACCCGGATTTCTCACAAGACCGGAAGCGATCATGCAGGAGTAGATTTAATGCGGCTTTTCGCGGGTTCGCCTTCGAAGCGCTTCGAGACACTGTAAATTCATGGCAGACAGAGGAATCTATCGTAAGTCACAATGAACATGGGACTTATTGTAATTTGACTCAAAACCTTGAGAGAAATCCGGGCTAACTGTGGCCACGGTGATCCGAGCTTGACACCAGAGGGGGGCCAAGATTTGATGTGGGCAGGGGGAGGGAGGAATTCCACAGCAGGATTTATTTGTCTTGACAATTTACTGAAGCCAGAAGTATATCGACGTGGTTTTTACCCCGCCTTAGAGACCTTGATCGGGCGAGGCAGCCAGAGGTTATCTGGCCCATTAGTTTGCTTGGGAGGGCTGAGGTAAAGCTGGTGCCAATCTTGACCCAGTACGGTTCCCTCCCTTGAGTTGAACGAGCTAACCGCCCTGCACCTCTTTTTGGGGCGGTCTGGCCGAGAAAAAGAACAGCTACTGATGAGGTAAGCGCAAGGTGAGTCCCCGGCCGAGCGTTTTTTCCCTGTCAGGGAATCGTTTGCTCCGCGAGGCCCTCACTCGCATTCTAGGAAAGCGGAGCGATATCCAGGTCGTCGGCGCGGCCGCGTATTCTCCCCAGGCACTCCAGCAGATTGCAGAGTCCGGCTGCGAGATCCTTTTGCTGGATTCGATTGCCATGTCCGACCTACAGTTCATCCGCGAAGTGATTCGCAGTCTCCCAAGCACAAGAGTCATTCTGGTTGGCATGGAAGACGACGAGGCAGCTTTCCTGAGGGCCGTACAAGCCGGCGTGACGGGTTATGTCTTGAAAGACGCCTCGGCGATGGACGTGGTGGCTGCCGTGTGGGCAGTAGCCCAAGACGAAGCAGTTTGCCCGCCGCGATTGTCTCGCGCGCTATTCCGACACGTGCATCAGGAATCTACAGCCCTGCCTAACGTCCGAGTAAAAGTTCATCTCGGATTGACCCGCCGCCAGCAGCAATTGATTCCCTTGATTGCTCAAGGGTTCAACAACAAGGAAATCGCTTCCCAGTTGAACCTGTCGGAGCAAACCGTGAAGAATCACATTCATCGGATGATCCGAAGGGTCGGGGTAGACAACCGCCTCGCCGTCGTGGAGATGGTTCGGGTGCTAGGGTTCCCCCTCTAACTGGTTAACCTGTCAGACTTCCCCGACATGTGGGAATGGGTACTTTCTTGGTACTCGCGGGCCTA
>CAZPWD010000268.1:0-3298 GCA_964590025.1 uncultured Nitrospira sp. | reverse complement strand
GAGCTCCTGCCTTCCAAGCAGGCTGTCGCGAGTTCGAATCTCGTCCCCCGCTCCAAAACCCTCCCCCTTCGTCCACTTCGCCGTGGGGCCATTAGTGAGTACGACCTGAAATTGTTTGGTAGTTTTGTGTTTTCGCGACCTGCCTCCCAGACGGGCGTGGTCGCAAGCGGCGCCGCGTTGCGTCCTCAAGCTTAAAGGTCTGGTCCCGGAGCCCTAATCAGTAGGCGGCACAGGCGCGTGCCGCAGAGTTTCGCCATGGTTCTCACCACCTTCCTGGAAAGGGAGAGCCTCTCGGCTTCTTGCCTCCCGACCCGACCGTCTCCTCTCAGCAGAGGCAGCGTATGTTCCGTATCGCGGGATGGTCATTGCCCAGAAAACAAGTGACGCAAGGTCTTGGATTGCCACGCGGCGGTTTCCCACGCTGCTAAAACGGCCAACAAGTCTGCCGTGAGGGGTCTGCAACGACTAATTCATCGCACGGGACTCCGGAGAGTTCTTGGCTAGGTAGTCCAGAACATAGCTAACCCAAGAGTCGTACCAATACCATTGCCCCGAGACTTCGCAGCCGTAGCCCCTTAGCAGGATTGTTTGCGTCCGACCGCCACCATAGACTCGCATGCTGAGGAATCGTGAAGGACATGAAGCCAGCTGCGCGCGCCTTCCTTACTACGTCACTCGGTCGATACTTGGGTTTCTCTACTTCCTTTCTAACCCAACGTTCGCTTGGAACTCCTTCTGCCAATTCAGAATCTGGCGAAAGGAACTCTATGACGCTATCCGCTTGTCCTGGCTTTCCAGCTAGTCTGCGTTGAAACAAAAGTCGGTAAGAAAACCGTTCGCTGTCAGCCTCGGCTTGAGTTAGCCCTTCATCAAACTTCAAGATGAAAGACTTGATGGACTGCGGAATCTTATCCTCAGTTGTCATTGCCCCGATTTGCTGGCCGGTAAGTTGGGCAAACTGAATGCTATAGGCGAGTTGGGAATCAACCGACATCTCGAACAGCGCCTTTAAGTAATGGTTGTAGTTAAGTGCGCACGCTTGATATCTCCCTGACAGGCTTTGGCATAACCTGCGCTACCTGGCGTATCTTCTGGCCTTCGGGAAGCGAGTGCTTAACGCGGCCCACGCATTGAAGACAGAGCTCACGCGGCTTCTCGCCTGACCATCTACAACAGCAGATTCAGATCGCAGGAAGAGCCTTCGCCGGAGCTGGACCCGTGACGATTAAGGCGATGGCAAGCGGCAATGCCGCTACAGTCATAATGAAAATAATGAACGCGCCGGCGAAGATCGCCACCGCAGCGATGCCATACACCACGCCCGTGACCAGGGCTGCCCAGCCGAGCCCACCCCGGTATCGCTGGAATATCGCATAGCCGCAGAGGGCCCAGGCCAGCCCGGTGCAGACGACGTAAACGTCCAGCCCGTAAATCGCGGCCTCGGTCCAGATCAGTCCAATCGTGCCGAACGTGGCCATCACTGCACCGCCCAGCGATATCACGGACGCCGTACGGGCCAGTCGTTCGGTACTCGCACCCTCCAGCTGCTGGGAAATGATCGAGATGGCGAAGGCGAACAATATCGCGACGCCGATGTTTCCGATCGAGAGAAATGCACGATCGCGGTGGGGCATGTCGGCCGGGTCGAAGTCGCCCAAGACGGCTGGTGCAATGGCGACCCTCCAGACGACTGCGATGATGATTCCGAGCATGATCAGGGTGCCAGCGAGGCGAAAGCGTGTAGTCATGGTGTCCCTTTCCGAACTCTGAAGTACCTATTACCTCTGGTGAGCAGAGTCCTCTGGAGCATCATAGACCTACTATTTCAAACTTTGCAATCCAGAGTATGCTGGGGGCGTGGGATATGACGCAGAAGCGACACTCGGTGAACTCGCTCGCCTAGAAGATGCTGGGCGCCGCCCCCGAACCGAAGTCTGGTTCCCGCTGCTCGTATTCGGACTGATCGATATCCCGGGGGCAGCTCTAGCCTGGATCATCGGCCGCGAGCATCTCGGCAGCTACTTTCTGCCGATGAACCTGGTCGGTGGCATGGCGTGTGCCCTGTACTATCGGCGCACGGGCCGGACAACCGGGTTACAGGCGCCAACCCTCACCTGGCTCGCTGTGATCCTTGGTGCCTCGGTGGCCGCGGCAGCATGCTCTTTTATTGGACGAGAGCGTGGCTTGGACGCCCTGAACCTCGGCGGTCCGACGATTTCCCTTATGGTGGGCTATTCGATTCTCGGCGTCTGGGCTCGCAGCACCACCCTGCTTCTGGTCGTGGCCGGCACCGGGGCGACAATTGTCCTCGTGTTGGCTGTTGCGAGAGGAAACACAGCCGTCGGCTTACAACTCGCTGGGTTCGCGGCGACAATGCTGCCCCTCGCGGCCCTGAACTATCATCGGCGCCGGAGACCGGCGTGACACATCCAACGAACCGACTGAGCGACGATGTCCACCAGAGAGTCCGGTTGGGAATCCTGGCGATTGTCGACGGCGCTTCCCGCGCTGACTTTCGCTACCTTCGCGAGACCCTTGGTGTGACCGATGGGAACCTTGGTTCGCATCTGCAGATTCTCGAGGAAGCGGAACTCGTAGCCATCGAGAAGGTCTTCGAAAATAAGCGTCCTCGAAGTTGGGTGAGAATTACGCGGGCAGGTCGTGCGGCGTTTCGAGCGGAGGTAGCCGCTTTACGTGAAATCGTGGCGTTCACCGAGGAAACGTCCGAAAAGCGAGGGACGCTGGAGCTCCGCGCGGACGACGGCCGTTCCTGAGGAAGTAAATCCTAATTGTGCTTCTTGGGCTTGGCCGTCCAAGCTGCCGCTACGAATGGCCCTGGGCGATTCGTATCTGGAGCGCTGGAGTTTAAGTCCGCGCCAAGAAATTCGCTAAGATTGCCCGTGGGAACATGGCTTGCACAAAGGCATCAAACAGAGGATTTTATCATGCGTTTGTGGTCGAGAGTGGACCGCCAGATTAAAAGTCCGCTGCTCTACCAACTAGCTAGGGGCCCGTGAAACTTGCCTCGCTGAATCTGCTGGGCAAGAGCGCTGAGCGCTACTTCGCTAACCAATCTCCTGCTGTTGCTCACAAGGCTTCCAAGCAGGCTGTCGCGAGTTCGAATCTCGTCCCCCGCTCCATTTCCCCAGGTTTCAGATTCAGTCTTGGGCTCCCCGCCTGGAACAGTTATGCAGTGGCTGTCTGGGCGATGGGTCTACTAGACTCAACCCCCGAGCACCTGCTTTCTTTCAGGCAGGTTGTCGCGGGTAAGCCAGCAAGGCCAGGACTTGGATGAGCT
>CAZPWD010000267.1:0-3341 GCA_964590025.1 uncultured Nitrospira sp. | reverse complement strand
GACCTCGCTATCTCATCGATTGCCCTGAGTGAGCCAGAAGGATCATCCCATCTGGCCCATGGCATAGGGTTCACGAAAATCGATATCGTCCTATGAGTATGCGGAAACACTATTATGGCACGCCAGAGTTTCACTGGTCCGCACGTCTTGGACAATGGGAGAACACTATGCAGGATGCTCAAAAAGGCCGTCCAGCAAGGCCGCAGCAAGCGAAGAGGCGAGGCGTACGCTTCGGTACGTTGAGCCTCTGAGCGAAGCGAGAACGACGCTGGCGGACTTTTTCAGCATCCTGTTAGGCCTGAGGCTTCTCTGATGCCGGAGGCGTGGATTCGCCAGAGAATTTCTTGTGGAGAAGTTTTCGTCCGAAGATCGTAATTCCCAATGCGAGACCGAGCGAGAGCGGAACGAACAACGCGGCGGCAATATCCGCATTGCGCAGCCACCCCATCTCATGAAAACCCTTGAAGATATAGGTCATGAGCCCGCTGAGATAGTAGGCAATCACGATAACCGACAAACCTTCGACCGTGTACTGGAGGATAGCCTGGCTCTTCGTCGTCTTGTCGACGCTGATCAAGAGCGTCAGGTTCTGGGATTGCAGCATGAGATCGACGCGGGCGCGAATAATGGAAATTGTCCCTTCAAATCCGCTGCGAAGCGTGTCCATCCGCTTCAGGAGTTGTTGATTGCCCTCCGCCACCCCGGTGATCCCGCTGAGGACATACTCGGACATCGGACGATACAGGGGGAGCGTACGTTCGTCGAGTGACGCCAGCGTCCGGTGCACGATCTTGTCGTAGGGAACAGAGGCGGACAGTTCGAAGTGCAACTTGCTGGACAGCCGAGTGGTTTTTAACCAGTCTTGCGTCAGCCCATTGAGCCAACGCTGTAGGGCCAGGGAGTCGGCGTGGCCGATATGCTCGCTGATGATTTCACGCTGCTTCAAGTGCACCTGCTCGAACTTGTAGGCCTGATCGATCGCAGCCGAAAACAATGGCTTTTGCATGAGTAACAAGTGGTAGTAGGTTTCGATCCGGACAATGGCATCCACGATGTCTTGCAGATGAGAACTGCTGGACCTGCCAGACCCTACCGTGACCCAATAGCGCTCGCGCCCATGCTCGTCCGGTGTGAAGCTGGTGACCAGCGCGGTTTCCTCATCGAGAATCCGGCTGCCATACATGACCGGGCCTGGAAGCTGAGGGTGCAACGCCTCACTGGCCGGCAACGGTTTGATCATCAGCAGAATATCCAGACGGCACACTTCTGCACCGAGCGGAGTGATCGGAGACCGGTACTGCGGGAAGGTCATCGGGCCAAAGGTCACCTCCCCTGCGTGGTTGGAGGGAATATGCCAGGTTTGATAACTGTAGTACTCCGTGTGTGCTTGCCAGATCAGAATCAGCCGATCGCCGGTCGCTTCCACCTTCACGCCATAGCCAAACGTCTCATGAATGGCCATCATGTCCGCGGATACCTTGAATGCCTCCAGAAGAGACCTGAACTCGTCACGGCTCGCCGGCCGCTGCACTGGCGGGTTGATCATGCGAAACGCTTTGTAGTGCACGTGCGCAGGGGCTCGCAGCCACTCGGCCACAGGCATCTGTGGCCGCTCATGCAGCTTCCTAATAAGCTCGTCGGCATCCGGCTTGGCAATCTCAGGCTCAGTCATGCGATGATCCTGCGGGGTGAAAAGTGGAACGGGAAACGGTGCCAGGCTACTGTCTTGCCGGCAACCCTGTCAACTGATCGTCAGTCGAATATGCTATGAGAGACCCATTGCGCGCCGTGACTTGCGCGTAGTTGGTGAGCCATGGCCGAGGGGCCTATCCAGCGGCGGTGCAAAGCTAAGCAATGATCTATGGGGTGCTCGAGCAAGTGGAAAATCTAAACGACCCTTCCTACCCCACCAAGCCCAGGACGTCGGACTCGCGGACGAGAACGAGTTCCTTACCGTCCAGATCAACCTCGGTCGTTCCGTATTTTTCGTAGAGGACCTGATCGCCCGGTTTGAGGACCGTGGGCGTGAAGACTTTTTCCTCTTTCTTTTTGGGTTTACCACCCGACTTCTTTTCCGGTGTTTCCCAGCGCCCCTTCCCCACGGCCAGGACCTTTCCTTCTACAGGTTTCTCCTTGGCCGTGTCGGGGATGAACAACCCCCCGGTGGTTTTTCCCTTGGCCTCCGACGGTTCGATCAGTGCCCAATCTTGTAACGGTTGAAGTCCCATGATGATTACACCTCCTGTGGTTCAAAAGCCAGCAACAGGCTACGTCGTTTTGCCGATGGCGTCAACTCGCCCAGGGGGAACTCGAAGGCGAAGCGGAGGCGGGGTGGCAGAACCCGTCGCTCTAGCGTCTCCCGGAACAGCCCTTTCGGACTGTGCTAGGCGGAATCCTTCGGAAAGTCGATCGCGGACTCAGTCAGTTTCCCGGCAGACTCAAAATCGTGGGGACTTCCTAACAGGCTGCGGAAAAACTATTGTGGCACGGTGGGAATTCAATGGCCCGCACATCTAGGACAACAGGAGGACAGCGCGCAGCATGCTCAAAAAGGCCAGACTTCTCACCCGCCTAACCCTGCGGTTATTTCACCCTCCCGCCCTGAGTCTGCCAAGACAGCCTCTTTGCCCAGGGACGCGCCTTGTCCCAAGCAAGGCCGCAGCGAGCGAAGAGGCGAGAGGCGTACGCTTCGGTACGTTGAGCCTCTGAACGAAGCGAGAACGCCGCTGGCGGACTTTTTCAGCATTCTGCTAAATGGTTACAGTACTAGCCCAAGTCAATTCAGATCGTTAACTCCGATAATGGTTTTTGGCCACTGCTGTCCAAGACAGGATTAAACCAGAGTCTTCTTACCTGTAACCAGTTGAAATTATAGGTGATGTATTCTGATTGGGACTCGAGTTCTCCTGGCCGTGCAGATTTTGTCCAAACCCCAGGCGGAGCTTCCCCATAAGGCAGCGCTATCGCGAAGGGCGTGAATTCATGACTTCCGAAGCCCTTTGGGGCCTCCGCCAATCCCATAGCGACCAGGCATTCCGATTGCAGGTTGTCCAAGATTGAAATACTGGAAATTTATTTTGGACCAGAGTGGCTCCTGACACCTTTTCTTCACTTATCTGCTAGGTTTTACTGAGGCATGCAGGCGCCTGTCCGTCCAAGAGGTGAACCATGAAGAGTGCAGCGATTTTAGCAGCTGGAATTGTTGCGCTTGGCCTCCTTGCCGCCCTCTGCCTTCCACGCCACATTTCCCCGTCAACAGCATCGGGCCCCCCTACCCCTGCCAACTTTCATGCACGTGTAGAGCATGGAATGCTGATCCTCCGTGGCTCGCTTCCCAGTGA
>CAZPWD010000266.1:0-3371 GCA_964590025.1 uncultured Nitrospira sp. | reverse complement strand
GAGCTGACGAAGGATTTGCGGTAGCCGGTTACCTTTTCCAAATATTGGCGGGTTTCCTGGTAGGGCAGATTTTGGCGTAATTGGTCGTAGACGCCGGCTGGTTGGAGGCTGTTGATCTGGTTGACGGCCGTCACACGGTCGCGAGAAAAGGTGCGGAAGACGTTGCTCGGGCCGGTATTGTAGGCTGCAATCACACAGTACTCCCGTGACACATTGTGCTCCACGGCTTCCAGCTGATTAAACATCAACACGTTCAAATAGGCGGTACCCAACTCGACGTTGTTGGCGGGATCAAACAGGTAATCACGCGAGGGAGCCACGTCCTGGCCTTTGGCCTTTCGGTAGGCCTCACGTCCCCCGCTGGTGGGAACCAGTTGCATGAGTCCGTAGGCTGGGGCCGAGCTGACGGCATAGGGGTTGAAGTTGCTCTCTGTGCGGATGACGGCAAAGACCAGGCTGGGGCTGATGCGATATTGTTCTGCAAACTGGTGCACCAGCGTTCGATATTTCTCCGCCTGCTTCATCGGGAGATTGGCCACCATCGCCATCGTGACGTAGTGGACCGTTTTCTTGGTTCCGTCCTGGTCGACTGTCCGTGTGCCGGATTTCTTTTCAAGGAGATAGGCGGCAAACGGCTCGGCGTCCTCCGGCGTGCGCATTGGTTTATTCTGCTGATCGAGGACGAGGCCAAAGAGATAAGGATCCTTGTCGCCGGTGAGGACGATTTCTTTGTCGGAAAACAAATCGACCGATCGGGGATCTTGCGGGGTCAGGATCGTCGTGATCACGGCATTCTTGAGACTGCGTGGGGGATCTTGATCGTCCAGCGTCTCGACCAGAATCTCGCCTGAATCGAAGTCGACGATCGCCCGGCTTTTATAGTTTTGCGTGTACTTCACATATTTTTTGCGTTCGGGCAGTCGGACTTCCTTCTTCCCCCAGGTCTTTCCGACATTCACCCCAAGGACGGCGAGGATGGTCTCAAAGTCTTTCTTGGCCTCGCGCAAATCCCTGATCAGCGCCTCAGGGTCGCGCGCGTATTGGTCGAGACGCTTCTTGGCGATCTGTGCCGGATCTTTCCCCCCGGCGAGATCGATGATGGCCTGGCCGGTCCGGCCCTTGGTGACTCGTTCAGCCGCCGTGAGGGCTCGGTTGGTTGTTTCACAGCCGGAGGCGAGCAAGGTGAAGGTGAGGATCAACAGCGTATAGAGCAAGGTCGATGGGCGCATGGGTGTATTGTACAGACTTTGCCGTGGCTTACAAGGCAACCGGCTGGTTGCTCTGGTTCATCTGGTTTGTTTGGTTTGTCTTGTTTATTTGGTTGAACCAGAGAGACCAGATGAACCAAACAAACCAGATGAACTCTAGGTGCTAGGGCTGGCCGGCGGACTGTGTCTGTTTTCCCTCGAGTTCGGTCCAGCGGTTGTAGAGCCGCTCCGCGGCTGTGCGGGCTGCGTCCAGCGCCTCGGATCTCTCTTGTAACGCCGCCGCATTGGAGGCGACGGTGGGATCTTCCACTGCGGCCTGACAGGTGGCAATGGTCTCCTCGGCCTGGAGAATTCTTTCCTCCATCTTCGCCCACTCCTTTTGCTCCCGATAGGACAGGCCTGTTCGTTTTGTCTTTGGAGTTGATCCCGATTCGACGCGGGCTGGCTTGGAGGGCCGTGACGTCGAGACACGAGTCTGTTCCGCCGCCTTGCGTCCTTGCGCAGACTCCCATTGCGCATAGTCGGCGAACCATTCGATCCGTCCTGTGCCGTCCAGCGCGAGCAGCATGGTGGAGACGCGGTCTAAGAGCCATCGGTCGTGCGTCACCAGCATCAACGCGCCGGGGAATTCCACCAGGCTGTCCTCCAACACATCGAGGGTCGGAATGTCCAAGTCATTCGTCGGCTCGTCGAGGATTAAGAGGTCGGCCGGTTGTAGCATCAGCTGTGCGATGAGGAGACGCGCCTGTTCGCCTCCGGAGAGGCGGGAGACCGGGAGATCCAACTGCTCCGGCCGGAAGAGAAACCGTTTCGCCCAGGAGACGAGATGCACCGAGCGGTCTTGATAGACGACCGCGTCGCCGTGCGGGGCGAGGGCTCGACGGAGCGAGGAGGATTGGTCCAGTGATTCGCGGTGCTGCTCGAACGTGACCACGCGTAGCTTGTCCGCGCGGGTGATGGTGCCTGCGTCCGGCTTGAGTGTCCCGGCTATCAGCTTCAAGAGCGTGCTCTTTCCGCTTCCATTCGGACCCAGCAACCCAAGCCGCTGTCCCGGTCCGAGCAGGAGATCGAGATCCTTCACGATCTGCCGCCCGCCGAGCGATTTGCAGAGTTGGGTGGCCTCGACCAACTGTTTCGACCTGCGTCCCGATGAGGCGAAATTGATGCCCGCCGTGCCCTGGTCTTTCCGAGCGTCGGCGCTGTTCAGTTCCTCGATCAAGCGGCCGGCTGAGTCGATCCTCGATTTGGCTTTCGTCGTGCGGGCTTTGGGGCCGCGCCGGAGCCACTCCACTTCGCGTCGGACACGATTGGCTAATGACGCTTCATAGTTGGCTTGCGCGTGCAGCGCGGCATCCCGCTGTTCCAGGAAATCGCTGTAGTGTCCTTTGGCTTCGAATATTCCGTTGGGATAACTGCGATTAAGCTCGATCATCCGCGACGTGACTGCTTCTAGAAAGCGCCGATCATGGCTCACGACGAGAAAGGCGCGGGCTTCGGCCCGTAACAATCGCTCCAGCCACAGTATGCCTTCGACATCCAAATGGTTGGTCGGCTCGTCCATCAAAAGGACGTCCGGCTCCAGCATCAATGACCGGACGATGGCCAGGCGTTTCTTCCATCCTCCGGAGAGCGTAGCCGTGGACTGGTCGGTTGCGGGAAACTCCCCCAGGCTGAGCGCCGCGGACGTGCGACCACGATGGTCATGGGGGTCCAGACCTTCGTCGATAAGGATCTGTGCGAGCACGTCCTCGATCGTAAGCGCTCCGTCAAGTGACGGTTCTTGCGGAACGTAGCCGACGCGGAGTTGTCGGCGCATCGATCTGGTGCCCTCATCCGGTTCTTCAAGCCCTGCCATGATCCTCAGCAAGGTCGATTTGCCGGAGCCGTTAGGCCCGACCAATCCGACATGATCGCCCTCGGCCAACCCGATCGATAAATCGGCAAACAACGGTTTCACCCCGTAGCTTTTGCTGATGGACTCGCAGCTCAAGAGAATTGTAGGTGGCATAGCTCTACCGAACGAATGAATAAATTATTGATCAGGTGATGGACGATCGGGCAGGACTGTTCAGGCCAGGCTGGATCGCGACGATAACAGTGTACGGGTTGGACGAGAGAACTGCAAGTGGGATGGGAGGGGATGGAAGCTGATGATCTTCTGTG
>CAZPWD010000265.1:0-3380 GCA_964590025.1 uncultured Nitrospira sp. | reverse complement strand
TTCAATTCACTCTTCATCAGCACGACCGACTCCACCGCCAGCGAGCTCAACGAAATCGGCCGATCCAGCACTCCGCCCTTGGCCAATGCGACTCCAACGTGCCGTTCCCCCACCTTGATTCGCGCCAAGGTCAGATGAGGACTGAACGGTCTCGTCTCGCGGAGAAAGCTTAGGCTTTCACAAGCCTGTTCGATCGCGCCATGGATCTCCACTACTCGCTTCGCCTCTGCTCCCCGCTCCCAATTCTGCGACGGCCCGACCCACAGCACGCGCGGACTTTGCGGACGAGGAAAGGCGCCGAGTCGCTCAAGCGGCACGTTCACAGCTGTCTGACGTCCGATCGCCTGTTCGACTGCAGCCAGCAACGGATCAATGACCTGCTCATCCATGTCGCCAAGGAACTTGAGCGTCAGATGGATCGAGGCAGGCTGCGCCCAGGAGATGTGTATGTCACGCTTCATCTCCGGCTCAATTCTATGCTTCAACTCCTGTTGGACCGTGGCAAGCTCGGCCCGCAGCTCTTGCGACAGTTCGACGGCAAGAAACGCCCGGATCACTTCGACGCCTTATCGAGCAGCCAGCGGCGAAGGAGATCCAATGCGGCTTGTGATGACCGTTGTTTGATGACATTCCGGTCGCCGTGAAACCGGAATTCTTGTGTGATCGGCCGGCCGGTTCCGTCATCCAACCCGACATAGACCAGCCCGACCGGCTTGGTCTCGGTCCCGCCGCTTGGCCCGGCAATGCCGGTGACGCTGAGTCCCACCGATACGTTGGCGCGCTCGCGAATGCCGCAGGCCATCGCCGCTGCGACCTCCTTGCTCACCGCACCCTGTTGGGCAATAAGTTTCGCCGGCACACCCAGCATCTCCGTCTTCGCCCGATTGCTGTAGCACACAGCAGCGCGATCCACATAGGCAGATGAACCAGCCACCTGTGTGAGCCGATGGCCGATCAATCCGCCGGTGCAGGATTCCGCTACTGCGACGGTAAGCCCTCGTTTTGCCAGTTCCCGCCCAACGACTTCTTCCATCATGTCTCGCCCCTCGGCGAACAGCCAATCACGAAGTCGTGAGCGGACGTCGTTCGCCAGCTTCTGCAGCAGATCACGATTCTTCTCCGGGGCAGATTGGGTCCCCTTCGTCGTCAGCGAGACCAGCACACCCATGGGCGATGCGAGCAGCCCCAAGTCGACGGGCGCTCCTTTTGGAATGAGTCCTTTTAATTTGGCATCGACGTCCGCCTCCGCCAGGCCGAACGTATGAAACACCTGACGGACGATCGGCTCTCGGGGAAACCGGCCCGCTGCGCCACTCTCTGCGCGCAGCAGCGGCAACACTTCCTGCCGCATCATCTCTTCCATTTCCCGCGGCACGCCAGGCAACGAGACGATCAGCGCCTTCTTCCATGTCAGGCAAAACCCCGGCGCAGAACCGACCGGATTCTTCAGCACAGTGGCACCGGACGGAATCATCGCCTGCCGCAGCTGCCCTAGGCTTGGCCGGCGGCCCCATTGCGCGAGTCGTGCGGTCATACCTTCCAACGCTTCTTTGCGACGACCGAGCCGGTGTCCGGTCGCGTGGGCCACCGCCTCTCTCGTGCAATCGTCCACGGTGGGACCGAGTCCGCCGGTCATGATGATCACCTGGGCTCGCGTTACGGCTGTGTGAATGGCCGTGACGATATCTTGCCGTTCATCACCGACAACCGATTTGAATCGAACTGCGATCCCGAACTTACCGAGTTCGTCGGCGAGGAAAAGAGAGTTGGAATCGGATCGGCCCCCGATCAACAGCTCAGTACCGATGGCGATGGTTTCTGCGGTGAGTGGCAGGGTTGCGGATGCTTTGGACATGGATAGCAGGGAGCAGTCCGTGCTAGTCAATCTCGTTAAAATCTATGGAGAAGCGCGACTCTTCTCCAGTCGCCGGATACACAATAATCGTCGTCTTGGCCCTCGGATCGAAGTCGGCATAGTTGAACGACGCCACGACCTTCGCCTTGAACCGAGGTCTCTTCGGCCAAACGACGCTGCGCTCGGCTTGTGCATCGAATCGCACCATCACGGGCTTGATCGTCTTCCCGCCCTGATCGAGCACCATGTAACTGTCCACCGCAAAGTTCGGCGTGTTGCCTAAGATGACGGTACTGATGAGCATCGTCTTGCCTTCCAGCACTTGGGTCACATCGGCTTTACTGGGCTGCAATCCCCGCAAGGCCATATGCGTGGCCATAACCGATAGGGCTCCTATTTTTGTGATCAAAAATCCCTTGGGTTGGAGCGCGTCTGTCACTCCAAACGGCACATAGAAACTATCCGGAGGCATCCGCCTCTCCGCCGCCTCTTCCCCCTGATCGAGCGCGGTCTGAATCTGCCCCGCGGTGGGATGCACGTCGATGGCTTGGGCCGACACATGAGGGAGACAACTCAGCGCACTAACGCCCACACACAGCAACATGCTCCTCAACCTATGGACCTGTGCGACCCACATGGGCATGCCAGTACCAGATTACTCTTCTCCTGTCAACGAACCGCCCAGCCCTCTTCTGCCGGTTGACAACAGCAAAGGTGAAGTGATAAAAACCGAGCCGCGATTGAGCCCGAATTATTCATGATTAGTCCGGGTTAGCGGCCTTTTCAAGACGTTATACGGAGGAGTTTCAATGCCGACACCTGAGCAAGCCCCAGCGCCCCAAACACCTAGACGCCAATATGTGAACTTCGCCTTCTATAAAGTCGACCCGGCCTGGCGGCGCCTCCCCGAGAGTGAACGCACCAAAGGGAAACAGGAATTCCTGCGGGCGGTCGAGGACTACACCGGCAAGGTCCTCGTGGTGGCGTACTCCTCGATCGGGATCAGGGGCGATTGCGACATCATGCTGTGGCGGATCAGCTACGAGATGGAACTGTTCCAGGACATGACCACGAAGATCTTGGCCTCGGGGTTGGGACAGTACCTGACCACTCCCTACTCCTATCTCTCGATCACCAAACGCTCGGTCTATGTGGATCATCACACCCACGAAAATCAAGAGAGCAAGCGTCTGACCGTCGTGCCAGGGAAAGCCAAGTATATTTTCGTCTACCCGTTCCTGAAGACGCGCGAATGGTTCCTGCTCACGAAGGCGGCGCGGCAAGGCATGATGGACGAGCACATCGAAGTCGGCCATCGCTTCCCCTCGGTGAAGCTGAACACGAGCTATTCATTCGGGTTGGATGACCAGGAATGGGTGGTGGCGTTTGAAAGCGATAAGCCTGAAGACTTCCTGGATCTCGTGATGGCGCTCCGTGAAACCGAGGGCTCACGCTACACGCTGCGCGATACGCCGATTTTCACCTGCATTCGCAAGAGCCTCAAGGAAACGCTCGACACGCTCGG
>CAZPWD010000264.1:0-3439 GCA_964590025.1 uncultured Nitrospira sp. | reverse complement strand
TGCGCGCAGTGGGAGACCATCTAGTCCGCCCTCAAGGGAGGAGATGGAAGACCGATGGTCGCTCGATGCACGCAGTGAAGAACAGTTCAGCTGCTCCCTTGGGCGAGAAGGTGTGATGCTGAGAGGGGAACAGAAGGTTTTCGTTGAATGCGCGCAGGGGATGCCACGTCAGTCTACTTCTAGGGATGGGAGACGAGTGAGCGGAGGGGTGTCGATCCCGCTGCGGAAACCGCCGTCCCTTCTGTGCTATCATGGGCCGGTTTCTTCAGGTCGCCGGTTTGGCCGGACCCGGCGAAGAGTAGATCTACCGGCCGTCGTACGTTCATCGCCTAGGTCACAATCATGCGGTTGATTCCTGAGCCGCTAAGACACCGCCTCATTCAGCTCCGAAGAGTCCTCCACGAGTATCCGGAACTCAGTGGGCAGGAAGCGAACACCGCCGCCGTCATCTGCAAATTTCTCGAAGGGCTGGCCATCAAGTATCGGGCCCACGTCGCCGGCCACGGAGTCGTCGCCGACATTCCAGGACGCGCCGGAGTGCCCTGCGTCGTCTTGCGTGCCGATACGGACGCGCTGCCGATTCAGGAAGACACCGGGTTGGAGTTCGCGTCGGTCCACAATGGCGTCATGCATGCCTGCGGCCATGATGGGCACACCACAATGTTGCTCGGCGCGGCCGCGCTCCTGTCCGAGGAAAAAGACCTGCCGGCTCCCGTGCGATTGATTTTTCAGCCGGCAGAGGAAAAAGGCACCGGCGCGCTGGCCATGATCAAGGCAGGGGCGCTGGAGGGAGCCGGAATGATTTTCGGCGGCCATCTCGACCGCCACTATCATCCGGGGGCCATCGTCGTGGCAGAGGGCGCCGTCAATGCGTCGTCGGATAATTTCACGATTGAGATTATCGGACAGGGCGCGCACGGAGCCCGTCCCCATGAAAGCATCGACGCCGTTGTGGTCGGGAGTCTCATGATCATGGCGCTGCAAACGATCGTCTCGCGCGAGGTCGATCCGGCCCGTCCGTCGGTCGTGTCCGTGGGACAGTTCCACGCAGGGACTGCCCCAAACGTCATCGCTGGACAGGCCAGGCTGGAGGGGACGGTTCGTGCCCAGGATCCTGCTGTCCGGCAACAACTCCTCTCCTCCATCCGCCGCATTGCCGAATCGATCGCCCAACTGCACGGCGCCAAGATACAGGTCACTATGAATGAAGGCACGCCGCCGCTGATCAATCTGCCCGAGATGGCCAGCCTGGCGCGCCGCGCAGCAGTCGAGGCGGTGGGGGAGGCCAATGTGCTGCCGCTCAAGACGGCCAACATGGGGGCGGAGGATTTCAGCTACTACATGGAAAACATTCCGGGCGCCTATGTCCGGTTCGGGAGTCAGGTCCCGGGCAAGGAAGGCTTTCCCGCGCACTCCAGCAAATTCGATTTCGACGAAGAGGCTTTGGCCGTCGGCGCGGTCTATTACCAGGCTATTGCCAAGATCGCCGGCCAGCGACTCAGCGAGCAAACGCCCCGTTCCTGACCACGCGCACAGGGCTGTCATGATTCGGATCAGAGAAGCCCGCGAAGAAGATGTCGGCCAGATCCGCGAGATCTTCCTCGCTGTCTACGGCGCCGACTATCCCCATCACGAAGTGTACGACGAACTCTGGTTGAAGCGCTCCGTCTTCACGGACGACGCGCTGATTCTCGTCGCCGAAGAGAGTATTACGGGCCGGGTCATCGGCACGGCCTCCGTGCTGTTCGACTTCGGGGCCCATTCCGATCTCGTCGGAGAGTTCGGCCGCCTCGCCGTCCATCCGGACTATCGCAGGTTGCAAGTCGGCAAGCTGCTCATGGACAAGCGGCTCGAAGCCATTCAGAACCGCTTGCACGTCGGCCTGGTCGTAGCGCGCACCGTGCACCCCTATGCCCAGCGGATCAGCCTCGCGCAGGGGTTCATCCCCACCGGCTTTCTGCCGCTGAAGCATTTCTTCCGCCACCGCGAGAGCTTTGCCCTGCTGGCCCGGTATTTCGGCGACGCGCTGGCCTTGCGCCGCAACAATCCGCGGATCATTCCCGAGGCTTATGCCTTAGCCAATCTCGTGATGAGCCAGCCGCCGCTCACGCCGGATTTCATAGTCGACGAAGATTCCGCACCGTACCCTGCCGGGGGAGACTACACCATCGAACAGCTGCAGGCCGAAGGCTATCCGGCCTTGCTGCGCATCGAGCGGGGACGGGTACGCAACCGGGAAATCTTCGGCCCTATGCGGCTGGATTATGGATTCTTCAAACTCCAGGCGCGGCAAACCAGTTACTTTCTGGCCCGCTCCGGCGGCCACATCGTCGGGGCTGTCGGCTACACGATGGATCCGGTCGAGCACACCGTCCGTGTGTTCGAGCTGATCGCCCTGGCCGACGACGTCGTGCGATTTCTTCTCTCCGAGCTGGAACGGAAGTGCCGGGAGGAGATGGGGATTGAATACATCGAGATCGACGTCAGCGCCTATGCCCCCAGGATGCAGCGAACGCTATTGGAGCTGAACTTTCTCCCTGTCGCCTACGTGCCGGCCATGGTCTTCTATCAAGTGGAGCGGCTCGACATCGTGAAGATGGTGCGGCTGAACAAGCTGCAAGATCTCGGGCCGCTCGCGCTGACAGAACCGGTGCAGGCCGTCGCCGACGTCGTGATGCGCGGCTTTTCCAGCTGCGTCATTGCACCCCGCATGGCGCAAGCGATCAAGGAGATCCCGTTGTTTCACGGGATGAACAGCGAACAGGCGACCAGGCTCGCCGGAGTCTGCACGGTGCAGGAGGTGCGGGCCGGCGAACGCCTCTTCGTGCAACACGATTCAGCCGACCGCCTTTACATCCTGCTGCAGGGACAAGTTGCCATCAGCTGCGGAATCCCTCCGGCCACCATCGGCACCGTCCGCACCGGGGAAACTTGTGGCGAAGTCTCACTCCTCTCGGCCAGGCCCCACTCCGCCACGGCCACAGCCGAGGGTCACGTGGAGGCGGCCGAACTGCTCCAGCGCGATCTGGCGGATCTCATCCGTCGCCGCCCCGACATCGGCGTCATCATCTACCGCAACCTGGCGGTCGGCCTGGGCGACAAGCTCCTGCGCTCCGGCAACTCAAAGCGAGACCAGGGGCTGGCCGAGACGGAAGTCCTCCATCTGGCATCGGAAATCGCCCCAGCTAAGAACTAGTGTGGTGTCTCAATAACGGCTTTACAATGCTTGATCTTCTTCAAGTCTTGCAATCAAACATTGAAGATCTCGTCGCGCGCGCGATGGTTGGCTAGTTCGCCTTGTTGTGTGCTGACGACACCGAACGGCGGCGGACAGGCTGCCCGTGGCTAGCCCGCATTATTCATGACGGTTCGTCGCGAAATCGCTGAGCCGCGTCGCGAGACCGGCGCGCGGAGCCGTGAGGACCCGATGCGTACTCGT
>CAZPWD010000263.1:0-3466 GCA_964590025.1 uncultured Nitrospira sp. | reverse complement strand
GGAGCGGCCAGGTGCCCTTCTTGCTCGCAGAACGCGCACATTCAGAAAGTGCTCGCCTGGGACAAGTGCGCGTCTCGGCGCGCTCGGGGTTGGGCGGGTGAGAATGTTGCGCGCAGTAAAGGGCAACCTTGGCCACTCCCCTAAAAATGGCAATAACATACTTAACTCACCGGCGAAAGGGGGCGTAAAGTGAGCCCTACGTCCCGGTGTCCGAGTTACGCGTCTCTTCAACCATTAGGATCTTTGTGGTTCTTAAATTCTACCTGGACGAGAGCGGGAAGCTGGGCGATCCTCAGCATACCGCGACTGCTGTGGCAGGTGCTATCGGGAGACTAGATCAATGGGATAAGTTTGAGCCTGAGTGGATGCGTGTGCTGAACGAATTCTATGTGGGCGAATTTCACATGAAGTATTTGGCTCACAAGAAAATGGATTTTGATGGATGGGACGAGGGTCAGCGGATTCGGTTTTTTCAAGCGCTCTCTCCCGTTATGGATCGATATATTCTGAAACCAATAGGTGCGGTCCTTGCTCATCAGCAATTTACATCTCTCCCTGGCGAGATACAGCGATCGTGGGGCGATCCATACTTGATCTGTTTTGAATATGCCGTTCGATGGGCCCTTCAAACAGCAGCCGATCTTTACCCAGATGAAGAAATTGAGATCATTTACGATGAGCAACCAAATTATCCCGAATTATGGGTGAACAATATCTATTTGCGCTGCAAGCGATATTTGAGTGAAGGGCATAGAGTAATTAGTTGCGCTCCAGCTGAAAGTGAACGAGTACCAGGACTTCAAATGGCTGATTTGGTGGCATACGAATTGAGGAAGCTGCACGAACATGCATTAGCCGGGAAAAACGTAATCGACGACATGCGATGGCCAATGGCAGAATTGATCGCCAAAAAGATGTGCGAATTTGAGTTTTTTACTGATCCGGCATTAGCGGAACTGGAGCCGCTTCCACGAATTAGCTATACGTCGTAAGAATAAAAAACGGGGTCGAAGAAACAAAGGGGAGTCTTAAGTGGGTCTAGGGCAATAGCTACCAGAGCAACTCACTGAACGTGGTGCAGCATCAAGGCGACAGGCTTTCAAGCGGCCTGTCGCCTTTCTATTTTTTATTAGCTGAAGATTTACTCGTAGGGGTGGCATACCCTGGAGCGTAATTCGCCGGAGGAACGGGGTGCCCATCGAGACTTTGCCAGGAAGGAAAGCGGAAACTGACGAAGGAATTTCCGAAGGATTCCGCCTGGCAAAGTCCGAAAGGGCCGTTCCGGGAGGCGTTGGAGCGGAAGGGCCATGCCACCCCACAGGGGCTAGTGTTGGGGTCACAATGATTCCACCCCTATACTCCCACTTAAATGCTAGATTTCAGCCGCATGCGCCAATAGCTGGGCTCCTGATGCAGGTGTGCGACCGCGATAATTATGATCTCGACGCTTGTCGGCTCATAGATCAGGCCATAGGGAAATCGCTGCATCTGACAACGGCGAATCGAGCCACCCAGCGAGTGCCATGCCAGTGGAAAATCGTTGATACGCCGGATGGTCTCCCAGGCCTCATCACGAAACTCGTTCCCCAGCCGAATGCGCTGCGCGTTGTAGTACCGGACTGCCTCAATAAGCTCTTGATGCGCGGGAGGCAGGAATCTTGTCTTCAAACTTTTTTTCCGAGATCCGCGAAGACCCGCTCCGCATCAATTGCGCCAAGCTCGCCGGCACGGTAAGCAGCCAAGCGATCTTCCGCTTCCTTGAGCCACATCGCATCAAGCGCGGGATTGGGCTTGTCGAGACTGGCAATCAGACCTTCCACCAACGCCGCACGGTCATTGGACGGGAGTTCAAGGGCCTGATGCAAAATGGCTTTTGCGGATTGGGGCATAACCACCTCCATAACGGTCATCTGAAACTGTACCAGCGATGTTCTATGAAATCTACCGCTAAAACTCAGCCGCCGCTCACCGCCATAGCACGGGATTTGAGATGGGGTCACAATGACCCCCACCCGTATGTGCATCCTTGTGGGGGACTACTCGGTGGGTTCTGGTCCCCCTGCCCACAGTTTCACCGTGCGATCCCATGAGGCGCTGGCCAGTTTCATCCCATCCGGTGACAGGGTAATGCCGCGAATGCCTGCGGTATGGGCCTTGAGGGTTCTGAAGCAGCGGCCGTTCAACAGGTCCCAAAACCGAATCGTTGCATCGTCGCTGGCGCTGATGAGCACTTTGCTGTCAGGAGTGACGGCGAGAGCACGCACCCAGCCAGTGTGGCCTTTCAGCGTCCGTTGTTCTGCCACGTGTGGCATGTCGAACAACTTGATCGTCTGGTCACGGCTCCCGGTGATCAGCAGTTTGGCATCGGGGGTAAAGGCCATCGCGCCGATCCAATAGTCCATCGGCTTTTGAAATCCACCGTCGTCTTCGACAAAGTACCCGCGTGTTTCACTGGTATCATCGTCGGCCTGTTTCCAGTGTCCGTTATGCAGGATTTTTTCCTCTCCGCTGGGTAACACTTCCCAGAGCTTGATCTTGCCGATATCCGTTCCGCTGGCGAGGTGCATCCCGTCAGGCGAAAAGACGACGCAGACCGACCAGTGGTGGTCGTACTGGTCCTTGCCGAGGAGGGTCATGAGCTCGGTGCCGGTGGTGACCTCCCAGATCTTGATGTCTTTGTTGTGGCTGCCGCGCGCCAGCATGAGGCCGTCGGGCGAGAGAGAGAGGCTGACGACATTGTGGTCATAGCGTGTGAAGAGGAGCTTCTTCGATTCGCCGGTGTTCGGATTCCACAGCCGGATGGTACGGTCCTCGCTGGCAGTGGCCAGCGTCTGGCCATCCGGCGTGAAGACGACGGATCGGATGTCTGCCGTGTGTCCCCTGAGTGAGCGCAGGAGGCGTCCGGTTTCAATGTCCCACATGCGGACGAGCCGGTCGACTCCACCACTGGCGAGAGTCAAGCCGTCAGGCGCGAAGGCCACCGACCAGACTCCATGCGAATGGCCGCGAAACGTGGTCAGCTCACGTGCCCCTATCTTCCAGTATTCGAGGAAATCGACTGGTGCGGTGCCCGTTCCCGACGACGATGGTGTGAGCGGGGAGGGAGCGGGGGCAAGCTGGGAAGTCGTCTGATCGGCCATGTTCATCCTTACGACTAGCAGGAACCGTGAAAGGTAAAAGGTAAAAGGTGAAACGTTGGAATGTCGAGTGTTCTTCCTCCGAAACCTTTCACGTTTAACGATTCACGTTTCACGGATGTTGCACAGTCTATGGCTACAGGCTTCATTGCCAACCGGCTGGTTCGCCCAGTATAATTGGTTCCAGCTTGTGGTGATCGTAAGAGAAGCTTTGTCATCAAGTCAAGCAGGCTCCTAGCAGGATGCTGAAAAAGGAGATGGGGTAGCTGGGACAATCCCCGTGCTCGCGCAACGCGCGGCTTGAGAAGGGTGGGATAGGGAGTCACCAG
>CAZPWD010000262.1:0-3503 GCA_964590025.1 uncultured Nitrospira sp. | reverse complement strand
GGGAGTCCGCGACCGCGCGTTGCGCGAGCACAGAAGATCATCAGGCTCCATCCCCCCTCTGCTTCGTGAGCAAGGGGGATGATCCAGACTACCTCCGCCTCCACTCGTTTGAAATGACCGATTCCCTGTGCTAGCATCGCGATCATGGCTGTCACCACATCGGCCAAGCGAGGCGAGGCCCGCGGCGCCGCTTCCCCCTCCTCACACATCAAACGAGAAGTGATCGGAGTCGTCCTGATCGCGTTGGCGCTATTGACGCTTCTCAGCATGGTGTCCTTTGTACCAGGGGAACTCAAGGCTGGGACAGCTGCGACGCCTCCGCCCAGAAACCTCATCGGTTCGGTCGGCGCGTTCTTCGCGTCTACATTGTTCTGGTTGATCGGCGGGGCCGCCTACTTGTTTCCCATTCTCCTCGGTCTCATGGGTGTCCGCTGTTTCACTCAGAGCGACCTGTCGATCCGTCTGCGGAACGCCGGCGCCTCGCTGGCGGCATTGCTGTTTCTCAGCGGCTTTTTTCACCTCGAAATCACGGCGGTGCCGACCGTCTCAAGCGGCTTCATTTATCGAGGCATGGCTGGAGGCTTCTTCGGGCAAGTGTTGGCCGAGAGCTTACGAGCCTATTTTGCGAGTACTGGCGCCCACATTCTGATCATTGCGGGATTACTGGTCTCGCTCCTCTTCACGGCGCCCATCTCTCTGTCGAAGATTGCTCGGCGGCTTCCTGGTTGGGGTAATTGGATGTTTAACAAGGTGCGTGCGTCGATCCCGGAACGACCGGCGGAAGAAGCTGCTTCTGAGTCTCCGTGGAAAGCCAAACAAAAATCGGCTACAGCCATCCGTGCGGTAATTGAAGAGGCGCTTCCTGAGACGGCCGCAGAGCCGGAATTGGATTGGCCGGTCATTCAGCCATCACGACGACCGACTCCCGAACCGGCTGAGCCGATTGAATCCGAGTCGGACCAACAGGTCTTGGCCGTCCAAGCGAAGGCGGGGGACTATATCTTGCCGGATCCGGCCGTGCTCTTGAGTGATCCTTCAGGCCCCCTAGGGCGTGTCACGGAGGAAGAAATCAAGGCGCAGTCCGATGTGCTGACCCGTGCCCTGCTAAGTTTTGGCATCGCAGGGAAGGTGACGGAAGTTCGTCCTGGACCAGTCGTGACGATGTACGAGTTCGAGCCCGCGCCGGGGACCAAAGTCGCGCGCATTGTGAACCTTGCCGATGACCTGGCGCTGGCGCTGAAGGCGATCAGTCTCCGGATCGTCGCGCCGATTCCGGGAAAGTCGGTGGTAGGGATCGAGGTGCCGAACCTCTATCGCGAGACGGTGTCGATGAAGGAAGTGATGATGAGCGAGGTGTTTTCACGCGCCAGGTCGAAGCTCAGCTTGGCCTTGGGGAAGGACATTTTCGGAGCCCCCACGATCGCCGATCTGAAAACGATGCCGCACTTGCTGGTAGCCGGCGCCACAGGGGCCGGGAAAAGCGTCAGTCTTAATACGATGCTCATGAGCCTGCTGTTTTCGGCTCGACCCGATGAGGTCAAGCTACTCCTGATCGACCCCAAGATGCTCGAATTTCAAGTCTACGACGGGATTCCTCATCTTTTACGGCCGGTCATCACCGATCCCAAGTCGGCGGCGCGGGGTCTCAGCTGGGTCGTGGCTGAAATGGAGCGGCGCTACAAATTGCTCGCTGAGGCAGGGGTGCGAAACATCGATACCTATAATCGAAAGGTCGCCGGCGGACAGGGGGTGCTGGAGGCGGAATCAGCGGCCAAGTTGGACCAGCCGGAATTGCCCATCCAGTTTCTGTCTGAAGAGGAGCGGCTCTCTACCGGAGAGACAGCGCTTCCGGATGGCAGCCCCGGATCATTCTTGCCGCCGCCGACTCCGCCGGAACCCTTGCCCTATATCGTTGTGATGATCGATGAATTGGCGGATTTGATGATGGTGGCGCCGAGGGAAGTGGAAGACAGGATTGCGCGCTTGGCGCAGATGGCTCGCGCATCAGGCATCCATCTCGTGCTGGCGACGCAGCGTCCGTCGGTCGATGTGCTGACCGGTTTGATCAAGGCGAACTTCCCGGCCCGCATTGCCTTTCAAGTGTCGTCGAAGACCGATTCACGCACCATCCTGGATGCGAACGGCGCGGAAGCGCTCCTTGGTCGTGGGGACATGCTCTATCTGGCTTCGGGGACCGGACGTATCATGCGGCTGCACGGGTCGTTTGTGTCGGATGACGACGTCCGCCGCGTGGTCGAGTTCGTGAAGGATCAAGCCAGGCCCGCCTACAATCAGGAGTTGCTGATCGCGTTGAAACAGGAAGGGGCGAAAGAGGAAGAGTCGCTGGGCGAAGTATACGAGCAGGCTAAAGAGTTGGTCCTGTCTACAGGTCAAGCTTCTGCATCGCTGATTCAGCGCCGGCTGCGGGTGGGCTATCCTCGGGCGGCTCGGATGATCGAGCAAATGGAGGCAGATGGCCTCGTGGGCGCGGCTGGTCGCGATGGACGGAGAGAGGTGGTTGGGCGGCGTGGGCCGGTGGGAGCAGAGGAGACGTAAAGGGTGTGGAGGGTCACTCTGTGCTCGCAGAGAGAAGGATGGGGAACGACATCCACGCTGGTCCCTTGCTCCCGGAGCGCGCGCCCTCAGAAGGGCCTCGCTCGACGGCCGCAATGGGACCAGCATGGACGTCATTCCCCAGGAGAGGGAGACCGCAAGCGAGGAAGGAACATCAACGTGCTCGTTCGATGCGCGCAATTGCAGTAACCCTCCACACCCCGCCCTATTGGTATGATGAAGAAATTGAATTGGACATGTTTTGTAGGAGGCGTGCTCGTTTGTGCGTGGAGCCTATTCCCATTGCTGCCTCTTGCCGCTGGAGACGAGAGTGATGAGAAAGCGTTGAAGGAGGTGCGGGAGGTGGTCAAGCAGCTTCAGGCGCGGTATGAGAAAACGAAAGACCTCCAGGCGGACTTTACGCAGAAGACCATGATCGAGGGGTTCGAGCGGCCGATCACGTCCTCGGGGAAGGTCTATATCAAGAAGCCTGGCCGGTTACGGTGGAATTATCTCGACCCTTCAGTCGAGGACATCCATGTCAATCGGGATGATATCAAAGTGTATGTGCCGGAGCACAAACAAGTGTTGGTTGGGAAGCTTACACAAATGGCGGCCTCCAAGGCCCCGCTGGAACTCTTGCTGGGGGCAGCCAAGTTGGAGGAGTCGTTCGACATTGAACCGACGCCGGGGAAGGGACGTGGCGTGGGAGGCATCCGGTTACTCACCCTCCTGCCTAAGTCGCGTGAAGGTGAGGCAGGGAGATCGTTACAACGGATCGTGCTAGAAGTGTTTCCCAAGACCTACTTCATTCGGACGATTTCTCTTTACGAAGACAGCGGCAATGTCGCGAGTTTTGAATTCTCGTCGCTCCAATCCAACATAGGTCTCGGCGATTCACTCTTCGATCTGAAGTTGCCGGCTGATGTGGAAGTGGTGAAGGCTCCGGT
>CAZPWD010000261.1:0-3513 GCA_964590025.1 uncultured Nitrospira sp. | reverse complement strand
AGGCGAGAGTACCACGACAGCAACCGAGAGAGCAGCCTCCTCGGATGTAACCAAGAATTAACCCTGCCGACCTTGACAGGCCAAGATTCTTTCATTATGGTTTCTCCGCTGTTGTCCCTCCGTCATCTAAGGCTTACTCGTCGAGACCATGATCTATACTCACCAGATACGAGCGGAGATGTTCCAGCGAAAAAGCTCATGAATCAAGCGCGGCATCAATCGTAAGTATCTGATAATACACTACTATTGTATGGCAAAGATTGCCGTCATCGATATCGGAACGAACTCCATCCATATGGTGTTGGCTGAGATTCAGCTGGACACAGGCTACAAGATTCTCGATCGCTTCAAAGACATGACGAGACTCGGGAACGGCGCCTTTACGACCCACCGCCTCTCCGACGAGGCGATCACACGAGCGCTCGACGTCATTCGCAATCTCGTCACCCTGGCCAAGAACAAGGGTTACGATCGCATCATCGCCGTCGCCACCAGTGCCGTGCGCGAGGCGAAAAACGGAGGAGACTTTATCGATCTCGTGGCCAAAAACACGGGGCTGACCGTCCGCGTCATCAGCGGCGCCGAAGAGGCCAGGCTGATTTTCCTGGGCGTCAAAAACAACGTGCCCATGACAGAACAGCCGACGCTCTCGGTGGATGTCGGAGGAGGATCGGTCGAACTGATGGTCGGGAACCGTGACCAGCTCCTCCACGCAAAGAGCCTGAAGCTGGGCGCCATCCGACTGGTGGATGAATTCCTTAAGCGCACGCCCCCTTCCGAGGGGATGCTTCGCTCACTCGAAGACACCGTGACGACCCAATTACAGGGCGCCCTCGATTCGTTCAAGACGAAACGATTCGATTCCCTGATCGCCACCTCCGGCATGGCGTGCAACTTGGCTGAAGTCATCCATTTGCGCCGAACGAATCGCCCGCTCCCCCAAATCAATCTTGCCATGATTTCATTGAAGGACGTCAAAGAGATCGAACAGGACCTCCGTCAAGCCACCATTAGAGCCAGGCTGGCGATTCCCGGGTTGGATCCTAAACGCGTAGACACCCTGTTTCCTGCCACGGTGGTCCTTCGCCGTTTGATGGAGCTCTCAGGGAGAGACGAACTCATCCTGTGCGACAAGGCCATTCGTGAAGGCATCATCTACGACTTTATCCATCGCCACCGTGAACGACTCAAAGCGGAAGCGGAAATTCCCGACTTGCGGCGGCGCAACGTCATCGCGCTGGCCCGTCGCTGTCAGGCCCCGGAAACCCATAGCCTTCATGTCGCCGGCTTAGCCCTGCGCCTCTTCGATCAGACGACACGCCTCCATCATTTGGGCCCCCCCGAGCGGAACTGGCTTGAATACGCCGCAATTCTGCACGACGTCGGCTACCTCATCAACGAGCGCCAGCACCACAAGCACGCCTATTATCTGATCACCAATAGCGGTCTCGGGGGATTATCCGGCGAGGAGATTCAGGTGGTCGCGAACGTGGCACGCTACCACCGGCGCGCAGTCCCTCAACTGAAGCACGAGGGATTCGACACCCTTTCCCCCAAGTACAAGCGAATCGTGCGGATCCTTTCCGCGCTGCTGCGGATCGCCGATGGCTTGGATCGGACGCATTTTTCGGTCGTCCGCACCCTCGATGTGAAGCTCGGCGCTACCGTCATCATCACCGTGCACGTGACGGGCGACGCGGAGTTGGAAACCTGGGCCGCCGCGGGCCGGGCGGATCTCTTTGAACGCGTGTTCCGCCGCCGCGTGAAGTTTTCCGTCATCGCGCAGGACGACGCCGCATGAGCGAACAACCCCCTCTACCCAGGCCTCCCCACCCCTACCCCGGAAAACTGATCATCGTCGAGGGCATCGACGGGTCCGGGAAGAGCACGCAACTGCTGTTGCTGCACAAGTGGCTGGAGTCGAAAGGCCATCGAGTCTTCTTCACGGAGTGGAACTCCTCGGAACTGGTCAAAGACACGACCAAACGGGGAAAGAAAAACAAAAGCCTGACACCTACGACGTTCAGCTTGTTGCACGCGACCGACTTTGCCAGCCGGCTCTATCATGAAATCTTGCCCCCGCTCAAAGCCGGCATGATCGTCTTGGCCGACCGCTACATGTACACCGCCTTCGCGCGTGACGTGGCCCGCGGCGTATCGCCTGAATGGATTCGCAAGCTCTATAGCTTCGCCATCACACCGGACATGGCCTTCTACTTCAAGGTGCCGATCGAGGTGGCCATCTCGCGGCTCCTCGGAGGCACGCGCGGACAATTCAAGTACTACGAAGCCGGCATGGACATGAACCTGACCCCAGACGCCACCGAAAGCTTCCGCATCTTCCAATCAAGCATCCTGGCCCAGTATGAGAAGATCGTCGATGAGTTTCAGCTCATCACGATGGATGCGACGAAAGACATCGAAGCCCAGCAGAACGACATGCGCCGGCTCGTGGGAGAGGCGCTTAAAGATTACAAACCAAGACGGGGTACCCATGGTCGACGCACGGTATTTTGGCGACGGTTTGACGAACCTAAATCCGAGTGACCTCAAAGGGAAACTCATCGCCATCGAAGGCACCGACGGTGTCGGCCGCTCCACACACATCGAGATGTTGCAGGAGTGGCTGGAGGTGCAGGGCTATGGTGTGCTCACGACCGGCTGGACCCGTTCCAATCTCATGTCGAAGACGATCGAAATGGCCAAAGAAGGCAACATTCTCGACCGGTGGTCGTTCAGCCTGCTGTACGCCACCGACTTTGCAGATCGCTTAGAACACCAGATCATCCCCGCGCTTCGCTCGGGCTTCATCGTCCTGGCCGACCGGTATATCTATACGGCCCTGGCGCGCGATTTTGTGCGCAGCGGGAACCGCCAGTGGGCGAGAGACGTCTTCGGCTTTGCCTTAGTACCCGATCTCGTCTGCTACTTGCGCATCGACGTCGAAACACTCGTGCTGCGCGTCATCGAAACCAAAGGGATGAACTTCTGGGAATCAGGGATGGACATCCGGCTAGGCAGCGATCTCTACGATAGCTTTAAGAAGTACCAGTCACTCCTGATCGAGGAGTTCGACAAAATGGCGGAAGAGTTTCACTTCGAAGTGATCGATGCCAGAAAATCGCCGGATGAGATTCAAGACGCATTGCGCAGCAAGATTCAGCCGCTGCTCACCACCAGCCTGCGAAGCCCGGAACTACCATCCGACCGCCTCATCCAGCCGGCCCCATCCACCTAGCAGGATGCTGAATCGTCGTTCGTGAAGCGTCGTTCGTATCTCGTCCGAAGAAAAGAGCATATGGCGTATAGCCAATAGCGTATGGTCCGGAATGGAGAGTGGGCGTCTTTGCCACCAGCTATAAGCCATTAGCCATACGCTCTTATCCCCAACGAGATACGCTTCACGTTTCACGTTTCATGAGCGTCTAGCCTACTTCGTCCGCTTCCCAATCGCCCACAACTGACTCGGGGTCAACCACCAACGAAGGACCCCTCGACCTGGCTTCGCCCGGA
>CAZPWD010000260.1:0-3585 GCA_964590025.1 uncultured Nitrospira sp. | reverse complement strand
AGCACTCATCCGCATAGAGCCGGTTCATGAACAGCACATACAAGCGGAGACGGAGACCTTCCACCCAGCTCGGCACCCACATGAATTGGCCATGCGATTGGGCATAGATATAGAACCACCCCAGAATGATCACCAGGGCCGTTCCGCCAATGAGACAATCAAAGAGCCAATTGGGAAGCGCCGCCGCCTGGAAGTAGAACGCGACCTCTGCCGGATTCGGATAGAGGAAGGCGGTGAAGGACTCGACGGCGAACAAATAATTGAACACGACGAAAAGCAATATCAGCAGCATCGCCGCTGATACCTTCCATGAAGCGACTGCGCGGAGTCGGATGAGCGTCAAGATGGCTTGGGAGGACGTGACCCAGATAAAGAACAGGAAGATCACGGTCCCTTGGGAATCCCGCAACGGGATGTGCAACACACCATGGGATACCAGGAGGATGACAAGCGGAATGAGGAGTGTCGTGAGAAATCCGGTAGCCCAGGTCAGGCGCGAGAACTCCTGTGCTTCCGTGTGAGGGTCCGCATGGGGGAATGCCGGTTCCTGGCGGGCCTTGTGGATGACGTTCCCGCAACTCAAGAACACCGTCGCTTTGAAAAGTCCGTGTGCGATGAGATGGAAGACGGCCAGCGAGAAGGCGCCCAATCCACATTCCATAATCATGTAACCCATCTGGCCGATCGTCGAGAAGCCGAGCGTCTTCTTGATGTCGTTCTGCGCCAGCATCGTGGTGGCGCCGAGGACCGCGGTGACCATGCCGACCACGAACGCCACATGCAGCGTGGTCGAGCTCAGACCATAGAGCGGGGCCAAGCGGTTGATCAGGAAGCCGCCGGCATTGATGATCCCGGCGTGGAGCAACGCATGAACCGGCGTCGGGGCATAGAGCGAACGGGGCAGCCAGATATGGATCGGGAACTGAGCCGACTTACTCATGGCGCCGATGAACAGGAGCAGTGTGACCGCTGTTGCCCCGCCGATCTCAATGCCCGGCCAAGGCGAGAGCGTGACTGGTGGTTCAGAGGCTTTAGCGAAGAGCGCTTGGAACTCCAGCGTGCCGTACAGCTGATGGGCGAGAACGAGGCCGGACAGAAACGCCACATCGCCGATCCGCAAGAGGGTAAAGGTTCTAAACGCCCCCTCGAGGGTCGCCGCATGCGCATGATTGTGGGCGAGGAGATAGAGCATGTAGCTCAGGACTTGCCAGAACAGGAACAGCATCATGAGGTTGGCGCTGGACACCATGCAGAGCAACACAGAGGTCGTGAAGGCGATGAGCGCCAGATACCGGCGATCGTTGGGATCCTGGTACATGTAGCGGATGGAATAGATGTAGATGATGGTGCCGACGCCGGAGATCACTACCATCATGACCGCGCTCAGGCGGTCGATATAGAAACCCATGGGGAAGGCCAGCATCGCGAGAGAAGCGGGGTCGTAGAAACGAATGGTGATGGGCCCCTGTGTCGCCACAAGCCACAGGGTCGCGATGGCGCCGAGAAAGGCTGCGCCGATGGGATAGGCCGCGATCTTGGCGCGTTGATGCCGCGAGCCCTCGTTGCCCATCAGCACAATGAGCGCTGCGAGGAGCGGGAGCAGAGGAACTAGGATGACAGCAGACACCGGAACCTCTTGACGTTCACCGCATAACCTCAGAAAACACAAAAGCCAACCGGCATCCCCGATATGTAGTCGAGGCAACTCCGGTTGGCTTGTACTGCAACCAGCCTCTCTTTCGAGTTGCCGGTCGCCCTACGGCCCCTGTCTATCAGAAGTGGGCGTCCCACCTGTTTCGAGGAATCTCGGAACAGGAGACATCGCCGTACTATGAAATCCGGCCCAATCAATAATACGGTCCGTAGACCGTCGTCAAGCGCTAGACGAGAAATTTGTTCCCTCAGCCATCACGCGATGGTCCGAAAGCCCCAGGCCGCGAACCATTTTGGATAAAAGGCTTACGTTTGCGCTTGTTCGAGGCGGCTCGCGCTCCTATAATCCTGCCGGGTCGGTCATCACGGCAGAAGACTTCATCATAATCGGCGAGGCACCACGTGGAAAACGCCATCCGCAACGCCATCATCAAATTCGAACAAGAATTCATGGGCCGCGGACCGGATGAAGTGCGCGCGTTCATCGTGCGGGACCTCGTCGTGGTCCGGCTCAAGGGGGTGCTGACGCCAGCCGAACGTCAGCTTGCCAAAACGGTGGAAGGTGTCGACATGGTGAAGCGATTGCGGCAGAACTTGATTGCACTGGGTCGCGACAAACTCTGCGAGCAAGTGAGCGACATTACGGGCGCCAAAACCCTCGCGCTATTTACCGACATTGATGTGCAAATCGGCGAACGGGTTTTTGTGTTTACGGTTGATCGCGACATCCAGAACGAAAGTCGATAGAGGGAACCCGCACGATGGAAAAACTCGTCAAAGGCTTCCTCAAGTTTCGAACCGAAGTCTTCGGCAAGAAGAAAGCGCTCTTTACCCGTCTTTCCGAAAACCAGGCTCCTCGGGCGCTGTTCATTACCTGTTCCGATTCGCGAGTCGATCCGACCCTCCTCACACAAACCGATCCCGGTGAGCTCTTTATCCTCAGGAATGCCGGCAATATGGTGCCGCCCTATGGCTCAATGCAAGGCGGCAGCACGGCGACCATCGAATACGCGATGGCCGTCCTAAAGGTTCCACACATTATAGTATGCGGCCATACCGATTGCAGTGTCATGAGAGCCCTCTTGCATCCAGAAGACGTTCATGACTTGCCGGCCGTCAAGGAATGGCTCGGGCAGGCCGAAACCACACGTCGCTTGATGCAGGAGCACTATACCGATCTCAAGGGCAGCGATCGCCTGATCAAGACAACGCAAGAAAACGTACGATCCCAGCTCGACCATCTTCGTACACACCCCTCAGTCGCTCTTCTTCTGCGTAAGAAGAAGGTGGATCTCCATGGGTGGGTCTATTCCATCTCGACCGGCGATGTGTGGGTCTATGATTTCGACTCCGAGCAATTCACCTCTCTGCTGGATGACTCCGCTCCTCGCTTGAAAACGGCGCGCTAGTCCTGGCATGCTCCTTCAATGACCAGGCGCCAATTGAAAACCCTCTCCTTCGACAACACCTATGCTCGCCTGCCCGAGGCACTCTATGCGAAGCTAAACCCGACCCCGTTTTCTGAACCGCCTCATCTCATCAGCTTCAATCCCGCCGCAGCCGAACTGATCAATCTCGACCCTGGTGAAGCTAAGCGGCCTGAGTTTGCCGCTGTGTTTGGCGGGAGCATGCTCGTCCCAGGGATGGAGCCGCTGGCGATGCTCTACTCTGGGCATCAGTTTGGGGTCTATGTCCCGCAGCTGGGGGATGGGCGTGCAATCCTCCTTGGAGAAGTGCGGAACGAACGGGGCGAGAAGTGGGATCTGCATCTGAAAGGTGCGGGGCTTACGCCGTTCTCGCGAGAGGGAGATGGCCGTGCGGTTCTGCGTTCGACCATACGAGAGTATCTCTGCAGCGAAACCATGCATGGGCTTGGCATTCCGACGACGAGGGCGCTCTGTCTCGTCGGGAGCGACCACCAGGTCTATCGCG
>CAZPWD010000259.1:0-3599 GCA_964590025.1 uncultured Nitrospira sp. | reverse complement strand
GGCAACTACGAGGTCGTCGCCGAGTCCGAGGGCATATTCTCGACGCCGCCCGTCACGGCCAGCGTCTCCGTCAGCTGCTTCGTGCCCCCCACCGCCACCCCGACCGCCGCCCCCGCGGCCGTCGCCGCGGCCCCGGCAGCAGCCGCCCCCGCGCCCCAGACCACCGTCCGCCCCCCGAACACCGGAGACGGCGGCCTCCGCTAGTCGCCTTCGCGCCCCCCGCCGCCGCGAGACCCAGCGGTTCGCGTCCACCACCGCCGAGCCGGAGCGATCGCTCTGGCATCCCAGAACACTTTCCCGTCGTCAGGCCCGGCGTTTATCGGCTTCCGAGCTTGTGCCCACCTGCTCCAGGACCGAGAATCGTGTCAATCAGATGGGGGAAGATACCAAAGCGCCAACGGCTACATTAACTGCGCTGCCACATCCAAATGACGGCCAGCATGGAGCACTGCGAACTGCTCGGCAGAGATCTCTTCTTCATTCCCTCCCTCCGGTGATAGCAAGTCCGAAGTTGAGAAGGGGATCCGGCGGGCCGGCCTACCGATACTACGCAGGATTCTCCGATGAATTTGTTCGTCAGTTGTTGACGCTCGCTGATCTCACCCCGGACGAATTCGTCTTGGATGCATGGAACGGAAGTGGCACAACGACCAAGGTTGCATCAGAGATGAGCATTCCGACGATCGGATTAGACATTAATCCTGTTATGGTCGTCGTTGCCAAGGCTCGCCTCATAACCGAGAAGGAGTCAAGAGACGCTGGACTGAGGCTCGAAACACTCCTCAAATCCGAATCGCTCGCCACCAGTGTCGCGGATGACGACCCTTTAACGCTGTGGTTCGATCCGGAAAGTGTGCGGCTGATACGAGGAGCAGAGCGGATTATGCGGGAATTGCCTCCCGACGTTCCGTGGTCTCCTGTTGATGTGTCACGAATGTCGATAACCCTGGCACACCTCTACACAGCCCTATTTCTCACCATCCGGGCCTTCATTAAGGCTTTCGTGGGCTCAAATCCCACTTGGGTCAAGATCCCGAAAGGGGACAACGAACGGCTTTCGGTGACGCCCGACGAACTCCTTCAGAAGCTTGCGCAGGGTAGGTCCGGACTCGCAGCGGACCCTCTGTCCATTCCGACCCGGTCTACTCCTGTCCGCATCGAACTTGCTTCCGCTGCCGCCCTGCCAACCGATTTTCCAGCGGCCGCATTCATCCTTACTTCGCCTCCGTACTGCACCCGGATTGACTATGCCATTGCGACGCGCCCTGAGCTTGCAGTGCTCGGAGTGTCTCTAACCGAGCAAGACAACCTCCGTCGCCGGATGCTCGGAACCACGACGGTGCCGTCCGCCGTAGTCCTAGACTTAGCTTCTCTCGGCCCCACAGCCTCGGAACTCCTCGACACGGTGAAACTCCATCGTGCGAAGGCATCGAGGACTTACTATTGGAAATGGCTGGCACAATACCTGGCTGGTTACAGTGCCTCGCTTACACAAATCACCATTCATTCCGCTCCATCAGCCCTGTGCGCGGTAGTCGTCCAAGACTCTCACTATAAGGACATACTCATTGACCTGGCCCAAATCAGCGTGGAGCTTCTTGAGCTCAACGGATGGCGGAAACTACACAACTACTCTTTCCATGTGGCCACGACGATGGCTGGCGTTAACAGGGGCACGCGACAATATCGGGACGACTATTCCGCGACCGAACAGGTTATCTTCTTCGAGAAGTGCGAGGATAGTTCAACTTCATGAAAACGAACCAAGTGACCATGACCATAGCGGATTATTGCTCGGCGTTCGCGAGACGCGAAATCCTCATCAATAAGAGATATCAAAGAAGTCCGGACGTCTGGCCGCTCCCAGCCCGTTCATATCTAATCGAGACCATTCTTAAGGGATTTCCGATTCCGAAGCTCGCGCTTCACCAAGTGACAGACCTCAAAAGCAAAAAGACGCTAAAACATGTAGTCGATGGCCAGCAGCGCTCCTCGGTGATTCTGGCGTTTTACAACAACGAGCTAAAGCTATCGTCTTCCCTCGAGCTAGCAGAAGCACGGAACCTAACATACGAAGAACTCTCGGACGAACTACAACAAGAATTCCTGGCCTACCCGTTACACTTCGATCAGTTCGAGGCGGCGAGCGAAGAAGATGTTCGGGAATACTTTCGAAGGATCAACTCATTCACGGCTCCCCTAAATCCTGAAGAGCAGCGCCATGCGCGTTATCAGGGACCAATGAAATGGTTCGTGTATGCGTTGACGAGTCGTTATGGAGAGTCTCTTGTGAGCCTTGGCGTGCTAGCTGAAAGAAGTGTAGTAAGAATGGCGGATACAAAGTTTCTCGCCGAAGTGGTCCACGCCCTCGTGTATGGAGTGACTACGACCAACAAGCGCAGCCTGGATTCCATGTATGGCAAATTTGATAAGGGTTCCGGAGTCCAGGAAGGCACACAGATTCAAGAAGCAATTGATAAAGCTTTTGACACCATCTTTGCCATGCAAGAGCTTCGTGGAACTGCCTTGATGAGAATGAATGTCTTTTATTCTCTTGTTCTTGCTCTCATTCTTGTCCAGAAAAGTTGGCCAAAACTGAGTTCCATTCTCGCCCAAGCAAGCGGCAAAGGCGTTGCCGGCGGCAGTACCGCTAACCTGTTGCGACTGGCCGCTGCACTCGAGCAGCCAGAAGTCTACGAAGCGTATAAGGAATTCACTGATGCTGCCGCCGAGAAAACAAACGTGAAAGCCGAGCGCGAGAAGCGGGTCAAATGGCTCGCGCGTGCTCTGACGGAATCCAACATCTAAGAACGTCATGCGCATTAATCGCGATCTGCGCTCCATGCAGAGGACCGCTGTGGGGAGGCTTCGACGCCTTCGTGATGTGGCGGTAGCTTGTAGTTCACCGACTGCAGCGCCCAGGGACCGTGAACTGGGGGTCACCTATTCTGTGGTAGAACTCTACAACCTCTGGTATGGGTTTTCCCGCTCGCTTTACTTATCAGCGGCTTTTGGTGCTCGTGACGGCACTGGATCACGAGTCGCATTGACGGTGACACCTCGACCTCGCACAGTGGAGGAAGCGCTGACACATGCGATCCGCCTTAGGCCGAGCCATAAGACACGTAATCCTCCGTGGCGATGGCAAGATGAACCTTCATGGGCGCGCACCAAAATCCTCCTGGATTCGTTGGCTGCTATTGGTGCTTCAAACGGTGTGCAGGTCAGCGCAGCATTGAGCTCTACAAGTAGAGTTTTCGATGAGTTGGAGCCTTTTCGCCACTTTTTTGCGCACCGCGGAAGGGATACGCGGCAGCGTCTGCCTCCTGTCGTCCGGGCACATTCGATACCGGTGACTCTGCGACCGACAGAGGCGCTGCTGACCCCGGCCACAGTGCTGGGAGTTCTGCGGCCACAGCCCTTGCTCCTAGACTGGATTGACGACGTCAATGATGTCGTCAATCAAGCTGTTTAGTAAGCCCTCACCGAGAGCCGCCAGGGTCCACGCCTCAATCCGCCCGCCTTTTTCAAAAATTCCCCCCCAACACCCCCTTGACAGCCCTCCCCAGTGCTGGCATAGTGCTGGCATGACACAAGCA
>CAZPWD010000258.1:0-3604 GCA_964590025.1 uncultured Nitrospira sp. | reverse complement strand
TCGGTTAGTCTGGTTCAACCAAATAAACAAGACAAACCAAACAAACCAAATAAACCAGATGATCGATCAGTGTGCCGCCGCGGGAGTCTCCACCTTGTGCGCTTCAATGATTCGTACCACAAGCTCACGCGGCACTTCGTCGTACCGCGTGAATTCCATCGCATAACTGCCACGTCCTGCTGTGAGCGAGTTCAGCGCCGTGGCATACGTGAGCAGCTCCGCCATCGGAACAAGGGCCGTGATCTGCTCCATCTGGTCTTTCGCCTCCACGTGGAGAATCCGCCCTCGGCGCGCATTCAAGTCCCCGATCACACCTCCGATGTGATCCGCCGGCGCGTCAACCTCCACCGTCATGATCGGCTCTAACAGGACGGCATGGGCCGCCTCCAATGCGTTCTTGAACCCCATCGACGCGGCGATCTTAAACGCCATCTCAGATGAATCGACCGCATGATACGACCCATCGTACACAGCAACCCGGCAATCGACGATTGGAAACCCCGCCAGGATCCCGTGGTGCATGGCTTCGACCACCCCCTTCTCCACCGCTGGAATAAAGTTGCGTGGAATGGCCCCGCCGACCACCTTGTTTTCAAACTTGAATCCCTCCCCGCGCGGCAGAGGCGCGAGCTCCAGCCAGCAATCACCGTACTGGCCATGTCCGCCGGTTTGCTTCTTATATTTCCCCTGCGCCTGTGCCGTGGTGCGAATGGTTTCGCGGTACGGAATCTTCGGCATACGAAGCACCACTTCCGCACCGTATTTGCGGCGCAATTTTTCGAGCGCAAGATCGATGTGCAACTGGCCCATCCCGCTTAAAACTATTTCCTTCGTGTCGGCATGCCGCGAAAATTCGAGCGTCGGATCTTCTTCTATCAACTTATGCAGCCCGAGACTGATTTTCTCGATATCGGCGTTGGACTTCGGCTCGATCGCAAAGGACAGCACAGGCCGCGGAAGTACCGTCTTCGGATAACAGATGGGAGCATGTTCGTCACAGAGCGTGTCGCCGGTTTGCGTATCTTTGAGTTTTCCAATGGCCACGATCTCCCCTGCGCCGGCCAAAGACACGGCCGTATGTTTCTTTCCCAACAATGTATAGAGATGCCCGCTTTTCTCTTTGCTGCCCCGAGAACTGTTGAAGACCGTTGAGTCTGCGTGAAGGACCCCCGACAAGACCCGCAGATAAGACAGTCGTCCGACAAACGGGTCTATCAGCGTCTTGAAGACGACTCCGGAAAATGGGTCTTCTTGAACGGCGCGGCGACTCACGGCCTCGCCTGTACCCGGATGCAGGCCTTCCAACGGGGTTCTCGACGCCCGGTCCATCGGCGATGGCAGGAAATCGACGATCGCATTGAGGAGCGGAGCGATCCCGATATTCTTGATAGCGGAACCGCTGTAGAGCGGGACAATCGTGCCGGCCTGGACGCCAAGGCGAAGTTCATTGATGAGGTCCTCCTGTGTCAGCTCACCCGCGGTAAGATACTGTTCCAATAATCGGTCGTCACGCTCGGCTACCCCCTCCTGAACGCGCTTCCGTGCGTCCCCCACTACCGCCCGCTCATTCTCGGGTATCGGCATCTGCTGAAACGTGGGGACCTCCGTCCGCGAAGTGATGACGCTCTGTCGAAGGAGATCCAGCACCCCCTCAAGCTGGGTGCCACTGCCATAGGGCAACGACATCGGCAATGGCATGATCCCAAGATCGCGTTGACACATCGCGATAACCCCATCAAGGGAGGTAGCGTCTTTATCCAATTCGTTGAGGAACAGAAGACAGGGCAAGCCGAGCGCTGTGACGCGAGCCCAGACTCTGACCAGTTCGCTCCGGATCCCCGACGAGGCACCCACCACCAGGATCACGGCATCCACCGCCCGCAATGCCATGACCGTCTCCCCGAGCAGGCTCAGCGCGCCGGGGGGATCAACGAGATTGATGGTCGTGTGATTCCAGGAACAACGGAGGAGACTGGTACTGACGGAACTGCGCCGGTGCAACTCTTCCGGCTCGAAGTCCGAGACGGTCGTGCCTTGTGCGATCGACCCGAGGTGGGGAACAGCGCCGGCGGCAAAGAGCATGGCTTCAGCCAGCGAGGTCTTCCCGGCACCGGCACTGGAGATCATGGCTACATTTCTGAGTGACTCCCTCTGTAGCTCGCTCATGGGCCCTCCTCTAGCAGGTTGCTGAAAAAGTCCGCCGGCGCCACGTTGCGTGGCGCGTGACGCGCGAGACATGCGCGAAAGGCGCGACATGGACCGGATTGGATTCCCACCTCGTCTCGCCCGTCTCGCTCACCCCGCCTGTTTCGCTCGCTTCGACTCCCCTTTCGCTCACGCGTCGGCACCATGGTGTGTCAGCCAACCTTGATCGGCAAAGCTGACATAGCGTCCATCGCCGATGACGAGATGGTCAAGGACCCGAATGCCCAGTACCTCCCCTGCCGACACCAATCGCGCCGTCAGGACACGATCTTCCTGGCTCGGAGTAGGATCACCACTGGGATGGTTGTGCAGGAAGATCACTGCCGCCGCGGATTCTTTAACCGCGAGGGTGAAGACTTCGCGTGGATGGACAATGCTGAGCGTCAAGCTGCCTTCCGATACGGTCGCGTCACGCATGATGGCATGCTTGGCGTCCAGTAAAATAACTTTAAAGACTTCGTGACGCAGGTCACGCAAGGTTGGATGGTAATGGGTAAAGAGGTCACGACTGGATGTGATTTTGGTTCCCTTGGTCAGCGGACCAGCAAGGGCACGCTTCCCCAATTCAAGGGCCGCCTTCAGTTGGGCCGCTTTGGCTTCCCCCACACCTGGGATAGCGCAGAGTTCTTCGATCCCGCATTGTGCAAGTCCGGCCACATCCCCGAGTCGATCCAGGATATCCATCCCGACTTGGACCGCGGAAGACCCGTGACGACCAACTCGAAGGAGAATGGCCAGGAGTTGGGCATTGGTGAGCGCCTGTGGGCCCTGAGTCAGTAGTCGTTCGCGTGGCCGTTCTGTTTCAGGCCATTGCGCGATGCCTTGCCCTCCTTTCTTGCTGGCCATTCATCCTCCCTGCACAAAAAAATGACACTCCGAACGTTTTTGTACTAGCGATAGACCCCTCGGTAGCCCCTTCCTAACAAATACGTACCCCCTAAACTGTTGAAATTACGTACAGCGACATATTGGTGCAGTAATTGCTTTGGAACGCCTCAGCAGTTCATAGCAACCCTGGGAGGATTCAATGGAATGTCCGAAGTGTAAAGGCCTCATGATGCTCGAGCGGTTCTCCGACTTCTTCTTAATTTTCTACGCTTGGAAATGCATCAACTGCGGCGCGATCATCGATCGCACCATTTCAAATAATCGGCGGAAGAGCTTGGCCGCTCGCAAGCCCCAGGCAGTGGCGACTCCCTAGCATAATTGCGATTCGTGTTTATACGAGTCGGCCGTTTTGATCGCCACGGATGGTCGACATTCCCGCACTGATGCCCCGTCTCTCGTGCCTTACGCCGCCAGATCACCGGACGGCATTATAGCCACAGACTCCAAGGTCGTCAAAATACTTCCATTGCTCTCGTTCCAACCTTCCTCGCTCCCACGCCATCGCCATTTC
>CAZPWD010000257.1:0-3613 GCA_964590025.1 uncultured Nitrospira sp. | reverse complement strand
GGTCCCCGAATGCGCCCGCGGTCGTCCCGAAGCTTCGGTGACACGCCGGGCTCCCTCACCCCTGGCCCCTCTCCCCAGGGGAGAGGGGGAGGAGGAGGGGCGGGGGACACCCCCGCCTGCCCCCGGCATCGGGCTGCGCCCCCTGCACCCCGCGTCAGACCCTGGTCGAGCCTCGTAGGCGCCCACGAGCGTGATCGTGGTGCGGGCCGTGACCCGGCAGGCGCCGTCGTCGAACTGCGACCTGGCCTGGACGCTGCCCTCGGCCCTGCCGCCGCCGCTGGGGAAGCAGACGCCGAACCTCGGTTCGGTCGGCTGGCCGAAGCCTGGGGCTTGTGAGGGAACGTCAACTAGAAGTCGAGTAAGGAGTACCCACCGACTGATTCTTCCATCGACTAAAATCGTAGTGATACGGATTCTTGTACGATAACAATGTACCCGGCACGAATTCACTGTTAAAGATTCCTTCTACTTCTCCTAATCCAGCAGTACGCGCGATGTCGATCAGTTTCTGGATCCGACCTACTGCCATCGAGGATCCAGAAACCCTGGAAGGTATTACGTACCCCACAAATCCAGGGGGACTGCGATATGCGTTGAACTCAGCTCGGGCGTCGAATGGCAGATCCGCGGCCTTCTTCGCGAGATTCAATAAGAGTGTGCTTATGTCCTGTATCTTTAAGTTGTTGACGTTCCAATAGAGGCTGCCAAATGCGGCGTATTCGTGCAGACCCTGTGGGAAAGCGACTAGTTTTGGGAAGTCCGCGCCAACAGCGCTGAGTGCCTCCGTGTCAAGCTCCTCTGGAGGTCTTCCGGCTTGCGTTCCGATCCAGATTCTTGATACGAGTGGCGGCTCTCCCTCCGTCGATGTGAATGCCTCGATACGGCCCGCGTAGAACCCATCTGCTTCGATAAGCTCACGACATGACCCGATGATTGCACTGATGCCGGGGATGGACGCTTTGGAACCGCGATCGCTGGCGGTCACCACCGCGGTCGGACCTTTCCATTGCTTTAGACATTCCTGTATGCGCCCTTGGTCGAAGGCATCACCGGATAAGTACAAGAGCTCATGTGGAACCTCGAAGAGCTCTGTAGTGTCCAACTCGGAATACTGGACCCAGGCAAGACCTTCCCCGCTTCGCAGAACCAAGACTGGCCACTCACGCGCCGGCACAACCGACCTGAGTGAGGCGATCGGAATGCCACCAAAGTGGTGGGCAGCCCCTAGCAGCACAGCGCGGGCTTGCACCGTCAAGGAACCTGTAAGCCCCAAGCGGGGTCCCGCCGCGGCGGCGACCTTATTCCACACTGCCGTTAGCACCTCTTCGGACAGCGCTATTTGGTTCCTTGCCAGATTCGGTTGTGCCATGTCCGGAATCCGGACATTCAGAAGCAGTACCGGACTAAACCACTCTGTCGTTCGATGCCGAGACTCTTCGGCCGCAATTCCCTTAACATAAGTGGTGGAATTTCTGCCTTGATTATGGAACACGCTCGGGTCGATTATCACTTGAGTGTCTGGCCATTTATAACCTGAGTTAATTACGTACCTGACTTCCGTTGGCTTCACGGGAAGGAGGGCCGCGTATATGGCTTCGTAGCGAGCAGATTCGTCCTCTATCTTTAGCACTAGGCGTTCGGTATGTTCGTTAAGGACATCCGCTATGTCAGCGAAGTAGGTTACTGGAACAATAATCGGCAAAGAGACTAGCGGAGAATGTTCGCTCAGGGAGTGGATCTCTTCCTTGTGTCCGCGGCTCGAAACTGAGAGAGGATACTCGCAGAAGCCAGCGTACTGCCGAAGGGCCGTCATGATAGCCAAATCGGAAAATCCAGGTATTTGCTTCTTGTCTATCCGCAAATTTATTGTCGTACCAACCGGTGCACGATCAGTTGCTGCAACCGAAAAGACGGATAGCTTGTCACGAATATGTACAGAGTATCCGACCGTGTTTGGTTCGGCGAGTAGGGGCTCTCGACGTGTAGTGATATGCATGGAATCACTCACGCCGAAACAACTAATTATTCCTATGCCAAATCTTGCAATGGGGCTCTGACGTATGTCCCGCCGGAGATATTCCTCACCGCGGTACCAGCTTTTACCGAGTGTGGCGAAATAATCACGGAGCGTGGTCAAGTCCATGCCAATCCCGTTATCTGTCCATGAAATCGTGATTGACGTGTCGCTTGGCGTGATGGTAACGGTAATTAGGCCTTCTAAGTCCGCACCCTGTGATCTTAGTACGGCTCGTCGGGTGTCTATCGCGTCTACACTGTTTTGAAGAAGTTCACGTAGGAAAGCGTAAGGCTGGTTCTCATATATTTGCCGGGACAAAATGGCGAATGTAGCTGCGCGATCGAAAGTGAAGCGCATAAGTATGGGTTCAAAACCGATCGCGGCAATTTCCCAATCGATCTGAGAATCTAATGGCGGCCGATAACGCGCTTGGAAGGACTGGATGAATGAGATGTTCTCAGAGAACTGCTCCATCACTGAAGTGCGCAGGTCTTGGACGACAGCGTATATCTCAGGGTTGTCACAGACCGCGCTGACTGCAACCTTACGAAGTCCATCAGAGGAGGTTACTGACACGGGCGAGAGGGCTCTATGCTTAGCCCACTCAATTGCCGAGACTGCGTCCTTCGGTGCCACGAACCGCCAGAGAGCGTAAGGCGTCCGATCATCCCCGATGTCTAATAGGTCAATCATACGGACGTAGGAAGCGACTGCGGCCAAGTTGATGGTTTGCCCGAGCACGCTTCGGGCAAGAGGGTACGCAGAAGTGTCTCGAATTGCTTTCAGGGAGAGCGAATGACCTTCTGCAAGTTTCGCGACGGATTCGGCAAATACGTCCCCGTGCTCGCGAAGTGCTTGCCGTGCCCTGGCGGCGCTTCGCCAACCATGCGTCATCCGAACAAAATCGGGCCAGCAGTCATCCTCAGTGCGCCCAAGACGTGACTCCGAGGCGAAGAAGTCGGTCCACAGAGTTGCTTGCCGGCCCGCTTCGGGAAACGGCGCACTGCGATCGCCAGCAATTACAGCCCTTCTTTCGTCATCTGATACGGCCATTCCCCAGTCGTGGCAATAGAGCGCAAAGGAGAGGAGAGTAAGCTCGATCGGGTTAAGGGCGGCGTACAGGTCGGGCCCAAGCAACTTGTCCGCGAGAAAGAACAAATGTTGAAGATGGCGCTCCTCGTCATGAGGCGTGTACTCGGGAAATAGTCGAACGATGTACTTCGACTCTTCGTAGATTCGTCGACGGAAGAGCGAGAAGATTGCAGGAATGTCTATTTGAAGCTCCGGCATGTCGGTGAGGCGCCGGAATGCTTCACGAAACAGAAGGCTATCGCTTAACGGCATCGGATTCGGGCGCGAAGAACTCTTGTCATTAAGCGGATCCTACCGCAATTATGGTAAAGAGGATCAGACCGTATCCGCGTCTCCCCGGCCTTAGGCCTTCGCACCACAGGTGTCACCACCCCCTTCGACCTCCGCACCCCACCTGCCACAATCCCCGCGGACGCCTGCGCCCCGACCGCAGGCCCAGATCCACGCAGTCTTCACCGGTGCCGGTTCGAAAAACACAAAACTACCAAACAGTCTCTAGATTCA
>CAZPWD010000256.1:0-3647 GCA_964590025.1 uncultured Nitrospira sp. | reverse complement strand
CCCACCTCCCTAATCCCGATCAATTCGATCCCATCGATGGGCTCAAGCTTGGCCAAGTTCCGTTCCGGCAACAGACAGCGTTTGAATCCCATCTTTGCCGCTTCACGAATCCTCATCTCGGCCTGACTGATTGCGCGCACTTCACCGCCGAGCCCCACTTCACCCAACACCAACAGTCCCGGCTCAATCGGCACCTCGCGCAAACTCGATGTGACCGCCGCCACGATGCCCAAATCGATGGCCGGCTCGTCGATATGCATCCCACCGACGACGTTCACGTAGACGTCTTGTCCGGACAGATGCATACCCAGCCGCTTCTCCATGACCGCGAGCAACAGCGAGACCCGATTCTGCTCCACGCCATTCGCCATTCGCTTCGGCATCGCATAACTCGTGGAAGACACCAATGCTTGTAGTTCCACCAGAATGGGCCGCGATCCTTCGAGACTGGATACCACCACCGATCCCGTCGTGCGCTGGGACCGTTCCGCCAAAAACAACTCGGAGGGGTTGCTCACTTCCTCCAACCCGGAATCTTTCATTTCGAACACGCCGATCTCGTTGGTCGAGCCAAAGCGATTCTTCACCGCGCGGAGAATACGAAAACTGTGGCCCTTGTCTCCTTCAAAATAGAGCACCGTATCGACGATATGTTCCAACAGTCGCGGCCCGGCGATCGCTCCATCTTTGGTGACATGCCCGATGATGAAGATCGGCACGCTGCTGCGCTTCGCGTACCACATCAATTGGCCTGCCACTTCCTGCACCTGGCTGATGCTGCCCGGCGCGGACGTGATCTGTTCCGTGTAGACCGTTTGAATCGAATCGACAACCATCGCGGCCGGCTGGATCTCTTGCGCCGCTTTGAGAATTTGTTCGAGGGAGGTTTCCGCCAGGATTAAGAGATTCGGATGCTCGATGCCGAGCCGCTGCCCCCGCATCTTGATTTGCCTTGGAGACTCCTCTCCGGAGACATACAGCACCGGTTCTTCCTTGGAAGACAAGCGCGGGAGCGCCTGGAGTAACAGGGTGGTCTTCCCAATCCCAGGATCCCCGCCAATCAGGATGACCGACCCAGGAATGACTCCGCCACCCAGCACCCGGTCGAATTCGCCGATCTGCGTCAGCCGCCGGTCCTCACCGACCACTTCGATGTCGGCAATCGGCGTAGCCTTTGCCTGTGCCGTCTTCATCGCAGCAGGCCGCCCTTTGCCGGTCGGCGCCTGCCGTTCCTCTTTCATGGTGTTCCAGCCGCTGCAGTCCGGGCAGCGACCAAGCCATCGTGGCGACTGATGACCGCAAGCTTGGCAGGAAAAACTAGTTTTCGCCCGCATTCAGAGGAGCCTCAATAAGAAGGAAATCTAAGACCTATAATAAAGGATAGGAGAGGTGAATGGAAGATACGGGTGTCTCGCTAGGATCTTGATCCCAGGGGGTTTCCGCTAACGCTTCTTAGAACCGGCACGGTGAAGCGCGGCGGCAGCGTCAGAAAGCTCAAACGCAACGCGCAGTCGCTGTTCAGGGGTGAGTCGCCGGGCTTCGTCGATCTTTTTTTGTGCCAGCATCTCGCCAAGCTTACTGGGACGCCGCGAAGCATTCGGACCGGGAAATGAGGATGTGGATTTCATAGCGCTATCTTACATGGAAACGACATGTCCATCACCCCTCAAGACGACCTGCTCGTGACCCTTCATACTCACACCTCCCCCAACGATTGACATGAGCGGACCGCATAGGATGGCGAAGTCAGCCGGAGTGGGTACGCTCGATGGAAGGGTTAAGCATCGCCCGCTTGCTCTCACCTTCTGCGTCGATGGCGGACGACCCTGTATGAGTGAAGTGCCAAGCGGGCGTGGCATACGGAAACACTGCCCTCTTCTGGTTGAATGGAATCGAGTACTTGGCCTATCACGAGGTTACTGCGCGGACCTATGATTACCTCTCGAAGTCTGAGCGCGTCACTGTATGGAAGAAAGTACCTCTGACCGTCGCTTTCGGCGTGCTCAAGTTTCATCACAAGTCTGACTTCGTCTTCGTACTTCCAGTGCCGGAACTTTGTGGTGAGAAGCTTGTACCCGAACGTGTCCTTGTCGTTGCGCGGCTGGTAGTTCTCTGGCTCGGGCCTTAGGCGCGTCAGCTTGTAATTCACCTCTATCGCCCAATCGTCTGGGATGTCGAAGCCGAGGCACAGGCCACGATGCTTGTCTGCGTAGTGGCTCCAGAGAACGGGGTTGTGCCACTCGCGACTGAAGCAAAGCGCGCCAATTGTGCGATGGATGTCAGCCTTTAACTGAAGATATGCAACTTGGTCATCTGGGTCTCGAAACTCTGCGCCGAGAAGTTCGAATGGATCATTCATATCCTCAAGGAGCGCGAGCTTCAGCCCACGAAGACTGACGGACTCTAGGCCCCATTGCTCGGCGATGAAGTGGTACGCGCGCATGCCTTTGCGATGCCTAACGCTGGAGCCCAGCGGCCGAAGCCGGACCGAGTGAGGCACGGTTGCGGTCCGCTGCAGCGACTAGTTAGCGGAAGGGCGGCACCGGGATATTCATAGTCCACATGAAGATAACTCCGACGACACCACCAGCTAGGCATGCCAGCCACAAAAGCTTGATAATGGTTGGACTGTTGATGTCGGTCCTGAATGCACCAGGATGTTTGACCAACATTTCGGCACCGCCTTGAAACAAGAGCCAGTAAGTGCCGAGGATCCACAATAAAAATACTGCCCCAAACCATGCCAATACATAGATATTCCCGTCACTCGGTCGGAAATAGTGCCAAACAGTAGGAACGCCGCCTATTGTACAACCAATCCCCATGACGACCCAGGGTATATTGAGCCAGAAGACATAGCCTCGTAACAGTTTGGCATACCCTTCACTGAGGTCTGGATTGACCTTTATTTGCCGAACCGACCGCCTTTTGAAGAAGGCGACATTTGCGAAGGTGACCGCAATGGCAAGAACCCAGAAAAAACGCGAAATAATGTCGAACATATTCCCTTCCGCTAACTATAATTAGACTGATCCACATAAGATACGGAGTTCTGGTTTTCTGTCCGTATAACACGCCTTGGGATTTCTTGTCGAAGGTCAGCTACCCCCTTTGTATTCAATTGTCTACTACCCGTCCAACGGTTTATCACGGCATCTTATGCGGATTAGTATCACAGCACCGCCTTGAATTGTTTTCAACAAGTGGGCGGCCGGACCGTCCTTCACTGCGCGCATTGAGGGACCGTCATCCATCTAAATGATCCCTCCAAGCTCGCTTGCTTTCCCTCTCTTGGAAGGGCACGCATGTTGGTCTAGGTGCGGCCGTCGAACGAGGCCCTTCTCAGGGCGCGCGTTCCGGGAGCACAGGACCAACGTGGGTGCCGTTCCAATCCTTTTCATCTTCGTCTTCTACTTTCCTCCTCCACACAGAGCGGAAGGTATCCCGACAAGCGGGTGACCGGTTTGCCCTTTACTGCGCGCGTCCAACGAGGGCCTTCTGAGGCCGCGCGTTGCGCGAGCAAGAAGGGTAACCGGTTACCCGCTACATTTTCTTCCGCACGTCCTTCCACTCCTTCGCCACCTTCGCCTTCCGCGGCGCATCGCCCTTGGCTGGTTCAGGCACCATCACGGCTTCGAGGCGCCGCT
>CAZPWD010000255.1:0-3661 GCA_964590025.1 uncultured Nitrospira sp. | reverse complement strand
AGATCGCGCCACGCTCCAACAATTCATAGAAGGCCTCATGGCTGTCCAGGATGTAGTGTATGTGGTCATCACCGGCTCGGACGGCACCGTGCTCGCCAAGCAGACGAAGGGGGGACGCCAATCGGCTGCCAGCCTTTTGCGGTCCGTGGATCATCCGCTGTACCCGGAGCCTCGGATTGCGACACAGCTCTTCCAATCGAGGAATACGACTCCTTTGATGACACGTTTCTCCCTCTCCACCAAGGTAGGGAACCGATTTGCGTGGGAAGAAATCGTGTACGACTTTGCCGTGCCGGTGCTGCGAACAGCAAATGAAGGCACCTCGCTGCCTCCATTCTCTATCCAGCTGGATGAAGGAGGCACCAAGTCATCACCGACACAGCCGGCACTCGTGTCCGGTGTCGTCCAAATAGGATTGAGCGACGCACGCCGGAAACACGATCTCCTCACGATGATCAACAATATTCTCCTTTTCACCGTCCTCATCATCGGCGGAGGCATGCTCGGTGCCTACCTGCTCACTCTCCGTGTCACGAAGCCCCTGGGACAGCTTGCCAGTGTGACTCAACAAGTGGCTGAGGGCCGCACGCCTGGGCCCCTCACACCCTCCACCCGCGACGAAGTCGGCCAACTGTCGAGCATGTTCAATCTAATGACCCACTCATTGCAGGAAAGGAGCAGCGCCATTACAGAGAACATGGCCACCATCAAACACCAGGTCAGTCAATTGACCACGTTACATCAAGTCAGTGCGTCCATCGCCCGGACGCTGGATCTGAACCAGATTCTCAACACCGTCCTGCAGCTCCTGACCACAAATCTGGGTTTTACGCGGATGTTTTTGATGCTGCGGGATCCCGAACGAGACACGGCGTATGTGGCCAAAATCGTCGGGGTCTCGCCGGACATTGCGGAGGCAGTTCGCCATCTTGATTTGCCGATCCAGGACGATGGCAGCCTTCAAGCCGACCTGCTGATTCATGGAAAGCCCTTGCTCATCCAGAACATGGAGGCCGTGGCCGATCGCATGCACCCACCTATACTGGAATTGGCTCGCCGTGCCGGGGTGACATCCTTCGTCGCGGTACCGCTCCAGAGTCAGAACCAGATACTCGGGTACCTCGCCGCCGATCGGGGCGGACAACCCTGCATAGACGAGGATCTCCATATGCTGTCGACGATCGCCGGCCACGTAGCCGCGGCCATCGACAACGCCAGAGCCTATGCCCACCTCGAAGAACTCGCACAGCACCTTGAAAAGCGTATTGCGGAGCGCACGCAGGAATTGACCACCGCCAATGAGCGCCTCCAGGAACACGATCGGCGGCGGTCGCTGTTTCTCTCTGTCGCGTCGCATGAATTGCGCACCCCCATGACCGTGATTCGCAGCTTTGCAGACAATATGCGCGACGGTATTGCAGGGCCGGTGAACGAACAACAATTGACCTATCTCACTCGCATCGGACATAACCTGAGTCGGCTCACCAGAATCATCAATCAATTGCTCGATTGGTCCCGCCTTGACAGCAAAAAGGAAGCGCTCTGCCTCACACAGGTCTGCGTCGAAACTATAGCCCTCCAGGTCGCCGACAGCCTCCGCACCGTCGCGGCTGAAAAAACGATTACCATCGAGATCCTGCATGCGGAAGGGCTCCCAGCGGTTCACGGGGACCCGGATAAACTGGAACAGATTCTCTGGAATCTCATCGGCAACGCGATCAAGTTCACGTCGCCAGGCGGCCGCATCGCCGTCGATTTCCAGACGACCCCCGAGGGCTTTGTCCAAACCTCAGTCGCCGATACCGGCTGCGGGATTGACCCGGGCCACATCGAAAAGCTCTTCCAGGAGTTCTCGAAAGTGCCGTCTGCCAACCCCACCGCTCAGGGGGCGCAGCTTGGCCTATTCATTACAAAAAACCTGGTGACGATGCATCGAGGAACCATCTGGGTGGAGAGTACGCCCGGAGCCGGCACTCACTTTTATTTCACAGTGCCTGTCGCATCTTCGCGAGAAGACTCGCCGCAACCGGCGCCGCAGTAGAATGCGTGAAGCGCGGGACGGGTGAGACGCATTGGGAATGTTCAATGATCAATGTTGAATATTAAATTGTCGGGACTGGCGAGACGGGGGAGATTTCGAGGCGTTTAGAACCTCAAATTTTGAATTTCGGATCGCGCCAGGCGTTTTAGCTTTCTGCAATTGAGAGGAGTGTATTTTGATGCGCGCCAAAATTTTAATCGTCGACGACGACCGCGATATTCTTCTCGGACTCGAGAATCGTATCACCTGGATGGGGCACGAGCCTGTCACAGCCGACAACGGTAAGGATGCGCTGCGTCTGATTGAACAAGGAGACTTTGATCTTGTGCTCCTGGATTTGGAACTACCAGTTCTGTCCGGTCTGGAGATCCTGGAACGGGTAAGAGCCGCCTCGCACAGCGAGCGGCGCACTGAAGAGGACACAAGCGCAGCCTACACCACACCGCTCATCATCATCCTGACCGCATTCGGCACCATCGAGCGAGCCGTTCACGCCATGCAGCTTGGCGCCTTTGATTTCATAACGAAACCGTTCAGCGCCGACCACCTAACCGTCGTGGTCAAAAAAGCCCTGGCCGCCGTGGCGCTACACCGTCAGATCGACGTCCTCCGTCAAGAAGTCGACGATCGGTTCGATCACCTCGTGGGGGCCAACGCCAAGATGGCCGCGCAACTCACGATCGCCAAGCAAGCGGCGCTGTCCGACGTGACCATCCTCCTGCTCGGAGAAACCGGCACGGGAAAGGAAGTCGTGGCCCGCGCCATTCATCGTTGGAGTCCACGCAGCTCGAAACCTTTCGTCGCGGTCAATTGTGCGGCTCTGCCGGAGCAACTGCTCGAGAACGAACTGTTCGGTCATGAAAAGGGCTCCTTCACCGGGGCGGTCAAACGGGAACCAGGCAAGATCGAGGTGGCAGAAGGGGGAACGGTGTTTCTTGATGAAATCGGGGATATGCCGCTCCCGTTACAAAGCCGTCTGCTGCGGGTCCTCCAGGATCAGACCTTCTATCGTGTGGGCGGAACCCAGCCGATTCGCACCCATGTGCGTTTCATTGCGGCCACGAACCAAGACATACGGCGCGCGATCGAACAGGGCACGTTTCGTGAAGATTTATACTACCGGCTTGCGGTGATCACCGTGACGCTCCCGCCACTGCGTGAACGGATGGACGATGTCCCTACACTCGCCCGGCATTTTCTCAATCGCGGGGTCGGAAGGGGGATTCATCGCCCCTGCGCACTGAGTGACCAGGCCGTACGGGCGTTGCAACAGTATCAGTGGCCGGGCAATATCCGCGAACTGGAAAATGTGCTGACGCGTGCACTCATCTTATGTCCCGAGGACACCATTGAGCTCGCGTACCTGCATCTGGCAGATTCACCGTTCCCCTCGTCGAACGAGGCCGAGACAGGATCTCCTTCCCGTCTCTACCACGAGAGCATGGACGCCTATAGTCGAAAGGTCATCGAAGAGGCGTTGCGCAGAAATGGATGGAACCAAACCAAAGCATCCGAAGAGCTCGGCCTTCAACGGACCTACCTCACGAAACTGCTCCGCCAGAAAGACATCTCCGGCCGGCCGCCCAAAGATTCCTCCTCATCTTCCGAGGACGATTCTCC
>CAZPWD010000254.1:2248-3674 GCA_964590025.1 uncultured Nitrospira sp. | reverse complement strand
TGGAGGATGCCCATCGGGTTCGCGAAAGCCTCACCACCAAAATGGTGCAGATGCAGGTCGGCGACGAAGTGCGATTGAGAATCATCGATCGATTGCCAGAACTTTCCTAAACCTCCAATCGACTTCAGTTATCGTTACGCCTAGCCACAGGTGCGTACTTCTAGATTGCCGACAGACTCGAACTTACGGATTTCAAGTAGCCAGAGGCTGACCGCTTCTACGCCTCTCTGTCCAACCCTCGCGGGCTCGGTCAGTTTCCGCGCTCCCTCCTGGCGGAGCTTCGGCGAGTCCCCGCTTCTCCGGCAACGTCGGCGGTGAAGCACCCGGCCGCTTGTAATTGCGAAGCTGGATACCTGATGATTTTTTAAGTAGACTTGCGTCGCAACATACCGTTGGTGCTGCCTTAACTCCACCAACGGGGAACCTCTAATGGCTTACTAATTAGGCGATTCGTTATCCAATGATCGGTCTTCTCGAACTCTTGGTTTCTCGCGGCTTAGTTCCGCGCCAACGTGTAAAGATGGTGCGCCATCGTGATTCGCGCTGGGATCTTGTACTCCTGGATCAGACCGGATTTTTCGAGACCTATCAAGCGTGGCAGTCCCGTCCGGTTTTCGACCGTTGTGACCTTCTGGTGTCCTTCCTTGGTGAAGACGGGGGCCAGGCTCAGCTTCTCGGTGTCTACCGAGTCCTAGGCCGCGAACCTCGTGGTTCAGCACATATGCCTCACGGGTTTCCTTACCCAACCATGCGGATTAATCATTGTTTCAACTATAAGCTTGAACGGAACGAGCGGTTTGCGGATTTGGAACGTCGAGTTGTTGTTGCGTGGGGTGCGTCCCTTCGGGCATGGGTGCAGGTGCTCGTACCAGATCGGGACAAGGAGGTGGTCGAGGTTCGCACACCTGGTTTCGTGCGACCATTCCCCGGCTTTCTTGATTTCTCCCTGTCTTTCGCTGAGCTCGGCGGAATACTTGCACGGCCCTTGGCGCATAAGGATTGGTTTAGAGCACTCTCGAGCGTTGGTGGAGTATACCTCATCACCGATAGGCGAACAGGCGGCCAGTATGTTGGCTCAGCTGCCGGTGTGGGTGGATTGCTTGCCCGCTGGAAGTCCTATTCCTTGAATGGTCACGGAGGCAACAAGAGGCTTCGCCAGCTAGTTACTGGTAACTCCCGTCGTCGACATGACCTCCAGTTCACCATTCTCCAGATCCTAGACAAGTCAACGTCGGAAAGCGAAGTGCTCCGTCGGGAAGTTTTGTTCAAGCGGAAACTTGGTAGTCGAACTTTTGGACTCAACAGTAATTAAGGCATCTTAGACTAATGCTGGAACTGCCGGATTAGACCCCTAAACGGACTCTATGTTGCACATCTCCTCACACGTCATCATTCCTGATTCTGAAATCGACATCCATGCGATGCG
>CAZPWD010000254.1:0-2148 GCA_964590025.1 uncultured Nitrospira sp. | reverse complement strand
AAATCCTTGCCGCGTGGTATTCACGAACTGGCCAGTGAGTTCTTCGCGCGGGGCAAAGGCGACTGAGTGAACGAGAAAGTCGAGCTTCGCTGTTTCTTTCCCCACACTCTGCATCAATGCTGCGATTTGCGCATCATCTCCCACGTCACAGGGAAAGGCTTTCGCGCCTGGCATGGTGGCGACCAGTTCTTCGACGTTCTCCCGTAGCCGCTCGTTCTGATAATTGAACAGCAACTGGGCGCCCTGGCCTGCCGTCGATTGGGCGATGGCCCAGGCGATACTGTGTTTGTTGGCAACACCTATGATGAGACCTTTCTTTCCGTCGAGTAACATTGTCTTCAATTCTCCTCGTCTAAATAGCGAACTAGCACTATATGGACCGTTCGTATCTTGCGGAACAATTCAGGAATCTGTTGAACTGATGATCTGTTGGTTGATCGGAGATTTACGCCCTTTATCAGATCGACAGATGCGTGTTTCCCGCGTTTCACAATGACGAGGCACGTCTCCTCGGGCACGAAAGATAGCACGATTCACAGGCTTGTTCCAGGAGTGGCAACCGGTGTTTCGAAGTGAGCTAAAACAAAGAAGCAAAGGAGCGCCCACTACTTTGTGGCGATGACGAGGGTGTTGTTCTCGATCCGGACGGATTCAATCTGGGGCGGGAGCAGGAATTTGTCTCGATTCTGGGGTGAGTCGAACAGTTGATGGACGACATAGTCGAGCGTCGACGATGGAATGGGCAATGATCCCAGCTTGCCGGCGGTGGGTTTTAGCCGAATATAGCCCCCTTCGGTCTCAATCGTGCCGTCGAGTTGTAGCGAAATCTCTTTCCCATAGAGGGCAAAGAGCACATAGGCCCGAAGTTGGTTGCCCATGAGGTTCATACGGACATCCTTCAGTGCGGATTGAACCTCTTTCACGCTCGGCTCGCTTCCGACGGGAGCTGGGATTCCAGCTTGCTGTGCTTGATGGGCGGACGCAATGGCAAGATTGTCGCGCATCCACTGATTGAGCTCCGCTTCGTTAAGGATCACTGCGTGAGGTTGGCTCGCTTGCACGGCCATTTGTAGCTGGGCCATCTTCTCGGCGACACGATCGGCTGCCTGCGGGTCGGTTTGAATAGACAGTGGCGGTGTTTGGCGGAGAATTAGCAGCAGCACGCCGAAGCTGAGTATCATGGAGATCCACGGGAGAATACGGAACACCCGAGACAAGAGCCCTGGAGTCGCTGGCTGCGACTCCGTATCGGCGACTGTGGCCGTCGCTTCCTCGACAGCCGGCGCCGGCGGTTTGAACTTTGAGAATATGATCCCGCAACGCAGACACTCCGGTCTATCCTCTTGCTCGAAGCCACACTTCGGGCAGGTCAGAGCCGCCCGAATTTGTAATGACGCGGATTGCAATCGCATGGATGTGACTGTAGCCCAGAGGGGTGCAAGGCGCAAAGGATTCCGAGAAATAGTCGGGCTACAACCGTCTTGTGGAGTCTTTCATGGTAGAAGGACCGTACTTCTTGCGAGACCTTTCCATGTTGTCGCGGAGGACTTGAAAGACGGTGAGCATCTGGCGATATGAGTAATGTGCATTGCGGCCGCTCGGATTCGGCAAGAGAAATATCCGTGCCCCGGCGAGTTGCATGGTGGTTACTCCAAGATCGAGTGGGCCTTTCAATTGTCCCTTGGGTGAGAAGAGCATCCGAAAGATCGTGACACCCAAGAGAGCCACGATGTGAGGTTGGTAACATCTGATTTTTCGCTTCAGGCTCTTTACGCCTTGTCGATACTCATCAGGGTCGAGGACATCGATCCCGGCGGTACAGCGGCTGATGATATTGGTGAGGCCGAGGCGCCATTCAGGTAGGCGCCGATCCTCCCGATAGGTCAGGGATTCACTGACCAACTTCGATTCATGCAGGAGCCTCCAAAAGCGATTCGAATGCCCGGCAAAATGATGGCCGGTCTGTGCTGAGCGGAGGCCAGGATTAATGCCGACAAAGAGCACGAGCACGCCGGGCTGGATGCAATCGCAGAGTCGTCGGTCTCGTCGTCTTGAGTCGCCCATATTATTCTGAGGCAGTTTAGTGGGGAGTGAGCCATTCTGCCACAGAAAACCGAAGGACCAGCCCTTCAGATGCAGGTTGGTGAA